>NZ_MCGS01000012.1:0-195662 GCF_002607755.1 Serratia sp. BW106 | reverse complement strand
ACTTCTTGGGGTCAGTTCAATACCGCCGCGCCCTACGCTGAATAACCCTCTCTGTTTGCGCTGAAACCAATAAGTCGTGATCATCTATCCCCCATTGTGTGATCCCTCTCCCATTATCATTTTTTGGTCATTGCCTGATTGAGTCGGAAGATAGAAGATTTAAATCTTCATTAAAATGAAAATTAAAAACGATGAGCAAAGCATTTATTAAAAAAGAAGGTCTGGCGTTAGTCAGCCTGGCGCGCTACCTGTTCGGACTGGCAGTGGGAGCACGACTGAAAACCATTGATGAACTGTCCACTGAATTGAATCTCTCAGTCGGCGTTGTGCAACACGCCTTGAAAACCCTGGAGGCCACCTCCTGCGTTACGCTGGATCGTCGCGGCAGGAATGGCACCTTGCTCAGTAATATGAATTACCCAGCCCTGCTGGAACAGGCAGATATCGGCAACATTGTATGCGCCATGCCATTGCCTTACACCCGACTGTATGAAGGACTGGCCAGCGCATTGAAAGCCCAGTTCGAGGGATATCCGCTCTATTACGCCCACATGCGCGGTGCGGATGTCCGTATCGAATGCCTGATCGATGGCGTTTATGATATGGCGGTCGTCTCCCATCTTGCCGCGGAAAGCTACTTGCGTGCTGGCAAAGTGACTGCGGCTATGATGTTGGGTGCCGGCTCTTATGTTGATGGACACCAGTTGGTTTATCGTAAAGGCGAAAAAGAGAACATTCACCGTATTGGCCTGGATCCGCGTTCACCCGATCAGCGTCTGCTCACTGAGATGGTATTTGCCGGCCAGGAGATTGAGCGCATTAATCTGCCTTACAACGAATCCCTGATGCGGATTGAGCGAGGCGAAATAGATGCGACAGTCTGGAACGTGACCGAAGATCTCGACAGTCTGAATTTGGTCAAAGAGCCACTCGATGATTATCCGGTGAGTATTAAAGCTTCCGAAGCCGTTCTGCTGGTGCGTAACGATGACCGAGTAATCCCTCATCTGGTCAACACGCTGGTTAACCTGCAGCGACTGTTAGCGCATCAACAGGAAGTCAAAAAAGGTATCCGGGAACCCAGCTACTAGCTCAGGAACAATAAAATGGAAATACGTCTGCAGATTTTACATGATGCCGAGGTCATTGATAAAGAAGTCTATATCGGCATGCTTGAGGTAATTAAAAGACTCGAGCAGCATTGGCAGCTCAATATCCGCCATGCCCAGGGAGAAATGATGATTACCCATATGGCAAATGCCATGACGCGCGCACTCCATGGGGAAATAATCACAGCTATCGATCCGGAGCTATTAAATGAGATCGAAGCATCGAACGTCTTTGCTAACATCAGGGAAATTAACAACGACTTACTGAGTCTGTTTGCATTTACGGTTCCACAGTCTGAACTCGGCTACTTGCTGGCTAACGTTTTTGGCCTGTATCTCGCTCAATCAGGTTGCAGCACGGAGTGAGTTTTTGGTTTTAGCCTAAATATTCAAAAAAATGAATTAATAACATACATCGAGGGACCTATGTTTCTTAATGCGCTGGAAAAACAAAACTCTGCTCTGATTGATGCCGCCGTTCACTTTTGGCGTAACGGTGATATCGGGCCGGATTGCTACGTTATCGATGTCGACCTGGTATTGGAAAATGCCCGGTTGTTGCAGGAATGCGCAGAAAAACTTGGCCTTTCGCTGTATCTGATGAGTAAACAGTTTGGTCGCAATCCGCTGTTATGCAAGCTGTTGTTGGAAAAGGGTTATCAAGGCATTGTCGCCGTTGATTTTAAAGAAGCACGTCAACTTTGGCAGCATGGCTTACCGATAGCCCACATTGGTCATCTGGTGCAAACGCCGGCGAATATGATTGATGAAATCATTTCCCAAAGACCAGAAGTCATTACCGTTTATAGCATTGAAAAGGCACGGGAAATCTCTATCGCCGCGCTACGCCAACAGCATAGGCAGCCGCTACTGCTGAAAGTCCAGGATAACGGTGATGTGATCTATCCGGGCCAGGAGGCGGGGTTCTTATTGGCTGAACTGCCGGACGTGATTAATCAAATCAGCAGGTTGGCGGGCGTTGAAATTATTGGGGTAACGCACTTCCCCTGCATGCTGTTCAACGAGCAACGGCAAAGTACCGAGGCGACCCCCAACCTCGCCACATTAGCCAAGGCGAAAAACCTGCTGGAACAGCACGGCATTGAAGTTCGGCAAATGAATGCCGCTTCGGCAACCTGCATCGAAACCCTGCCCAAATTGGCCGCTGCAGGGGTAACTCATACCGAGCCCGGTCATGCCCTGACGGGCACGCAGCCTGCAAATCAGTACGGTGGTGGTCCGGAAAAAATAGCCATGCTTTATCTTTCTGAAATTTCGCATAGCCAGGACAACACCAGCTTCTGTTATGGCGGTGGCTACTATCGCCGCGGCCACCTGCAAAACGCGCTGGTGCTCGATGGCCAATGGCAGCGCAGCCGCGTGCTGCCAATAGATAGCGACAGTATCGATTATACATTGCCGCTAACAGGGCTCTGGCCCGTCAGCAGCCCGGTCATTATGTGTTTTCGCACTCAGATTTTTGTAACGCGCAGTGATGTGGCGCTGATAAGCGGCATTCAAATGGGTAACCCTCAACTGTTGGGGGTATTTGATAGTCTCGGTAACAACCTGACAAGGAGCCATCATGGATAAGTTTGTGGTTTTGGTCATCGATAGTTTTGGCGTGGGTGCCATGGGAGATGTACCCGAGGTGCGTCCACAGGACATTGGTGCGAACACTTGCGGTCATATTTTGCAACGGTTGCCCAATCTGCAACTCCCGATGCTGGAAAAACTCGGCTTGATCAATGCGCTGCATATCGCCGCTCCCTATCATCAAGTCGGCGCCATGCACGAGAGCCCGATAGCGGCTTTTGGTGTCGCTCTGCTGCAACACGAGGGTGGAGATACCTTCATGGGGCATCAGGAGATCATGGGCACTCTCCCGCTTCCTCCGGTACGCATGCCCTTTTCGACCGTACTTGAAAAGGTGGAGCAGGCACTAAAAACCGAAGGTTTTAAGGTAGAACGCTACCCGGTCCAAAACAGCGAATTATGCCTGCTTTGGGTCAACGACGCGGTCGCCATTGGCGATAACCTCGAGGCGGATTTAGGCCAGGTGTTTAATGTCTGTGCCAATCTTTCGGCCATCAGCTTCGAACAGGTTGAAAAAATTGGCCGGGTGGTACGCGGGCATGTCGAAGTAGGCCGAGTTATCGCCTACGGTGGGTTGTTGCAAAGCAGTGAACAGATCCTGGCGGCAGCGGAGGTCAAAAACAATCGCTTCGTCGGTATCAACAGTCCGAAAGCCGGAGTTTATCAACGTGGCTTCCAGGTGATTCACCTGGGCTATGGTGTCGATGCCAGCGTTCAGGTGCCCCAACAGCTGCACCAGCGAGGTATTTTAACCGTACTGGTAGGGAAAGTGGCCGATATCGTCGAAAACCCACAGGGTCGCAATTACCAACAGTTGGTTGATTCTCAAAGCATTCTGGATATTACCCTTGAAGAATTGCAGCGCCCTGAGCCAGCGTTCATCTGCACCAATATTCAGGAAACCGATCTTGCCGGCCATGCACAAGATGTCGAGCGCTATGCCGAACGCCTGCAACTGGTCGATGCCTCGCTGGCAAAAATCATCTCTGCGATGGATGAAAGCGATTGTCTTGTTGTCATGGCTGACCACGGCAACGATCCTACCGTCGGCCACAGTAAACACACGCGTGAACAGGTTCCCCTATTGATTTTCCGCACAGGCCAAGCACCTTGCCCGCTCGGTACTCGCACCACACTTTCAGATGTGGGGGCAACAGTTTGTGAGTTCTTCAACACCAAAGCACCGTACAACGGTCGCTCATTTCTGACCGTGCTTAACGCCGCCGGTCGTTCTTCAGATAAATAACATCAGGTGAAAATCATGATCAAAATAGCCATTGGTGGACAGCTAAACAAAAACGAGATTCAGGAATGCCTGGCAAAATTCGGTGAAGAACAATTCACATCTGAAATATTTACCGATATGGATGCCGCCATGAAGGTTAAAAATGGCAGCTTCGATTACTACCTTGGTGCCTGCCAAAGCGGGGCCGGCGGGGCGTTGGCGATGGCCTATGCGCTGATTGGCCGTGACAAATGTGCCACCATCGCCAACGCCATAACGCAACCTTCACAAGAGAAGATCGCGCAATTGCTCGCCGATGGGAAAAAGGCATTTGGTTTTACCAACGATCGCGCCGAAAGCTCGATAAAAGCCTTTATCGCCGCACTATTAAAAAAATAATTAATCCGCTGCGCCCGTTCATCGGGCTCAGCAAGGATGATAGCGCTACTGAAGCCAGCGGCTTCTTCAGGGGACGAAATGGAATCATTCAACATTATAAAAATCATTCTGTTCGCATTGATGGGCGGTTATGCGACTTTTCTTGCGAACCGCTGTATCGCGGTTTATCACGATGGCTTGCGCCCAATTATGCCGGAGTTTATGAACGGCAATATGAGCCGTAAAGAATTGGCAGGCATTTCATTTGCCATCAGCATCGGCTTCATAACCGGTTTTGCCATGCCAATAACCCTGGCAACAGGCGTTATTGTCATTCATATCGTACTGCTGACTGCCGATATTATTGGCGTCTCGTTTAACAACACCAAACTGGCAGTGCTCATTGGCACCCTTTATGGTGCGTTGATCACCGTGGCACTGGATGGAGTGATCAAAGGCTTTGCTTACCTGCCGGTGAATTTCCTGGATGCTTTGGCTTCCGTGGGTGACCCAATCATTTATGCTTTCGTCGCCTTCCCTGCAATTACCGTAGGTTATCAATTTGGCAAAAAAGCCGGGCTGATTACCATCATAGCCTCCTTTATGGGACGCGTGATTATTGAGCGCATCAACCCACTGACCATTGCAGGCAATGAGATTTCACTCAGCCCGGAAGGTATTGCGATGCTGGTTGGCATGATTTGCCTGCTGTTCTTCGCTTCCCGCGATAAGCGTCGTAGTGAAGAATTGGAACACAGCCTGTTTGATGACAACATCAAACGCATTCGCAAAAATGCCCTTTATTTGCTGCCAATGGCGGCACTGATTGCTATCACGGCTAACTACCACTGGATCGCAGGCGAACCTATCGCCGCCGCTTTGGTAGGGAAAGGCAATATGACCTCCGCTGCGATTGTCGCTATCGTGCAGGCCATCGCCTTTATGCCATTGATTATCACCACCGCCATGATCAGTGGCGTTTACGGCACCAACGGTTGGTGTGACTGGTTCCTGGGGCTGGGTTATCTCGCACCAAACCCGATCGTTGCAGGCATATTGGGAGCCAGTGCCATGGGTGTGGAAATCACCAGCCTGAGCAAGATAGGCAAAGCGATGAACCGCTTCCCGGCATTGAAGATGTCCGGAGACAACATTCGGACTTCAATGACGCAGATCCTGGAGATTGCCTTGCTCGTCGGGGGCGTGAATGCGGGTAATCAGATTTGGGCAGGCACCGGCATGTTTGTGGTCGTCAGCCTGTATATTCTTAACGAAATTAGCGGGCGACCGGTTATGAAGCTGGCCGCCGGCCCAATTGCCGCGATCGTCGTGGGGGTGTTGGCTAATATTTTCGCCGTGTTGGGACTGCACGTCGTAGCTTAGCTACTGCTGGTTAAATACACAGGGGCAGCCACTGCCCCTGTTGGCATAATTTAGTATTTCAGCATAAAAGAACGATAGGCCTTAAGTACCTGCAGGAAATCCTCAACGCCGCAGAATGAGAGGCTTTCTTCGTCATAATAATTCATCCCCTCCTCCATTTCGTCGCCTTCAAACTCCAGCAGATTGGCGCGGATCATTACTTCTTCACCGTCCATCAGCAGCGTGTATTCACGGCCTTCCAACTGCCATTGACGCTCACTGCCCTTGACCTCGGCCGCACCGGCTTCGATCCGATCCAACAGGTTAAAATCGCCTTTGAGTTCTTCGTTGATCCAGTGGCCAATCACCTCATGCCCCATCGAAAATCTGACGATCACCTGTCCGGTCACGTCACGCAGAAATTCGTAATCCATAGCACGCCCTCCTGAGCCCTTTCTCTTAGTGTAAACATTAATTCATGACTAACTCAGTGAGCGCTCGCAAAGTTGGCAACTGAGAAAAATAAAACGGGAGGCCAAGGCCTCCCGTTAAACAGTTGCGCAATATAGCGACTTAAACAGCGGTTTGGAAGATCACGCCGTCGGCTTTTTCAGTGTACTGGCCCAACTGGTCAAAGTTCAGATAGCGGTAGGTATCCGCCGCAGACTTATCGACCTGTGCCATGTACGTCTGGTACTCGTCCGGCGTTGGCAGACGGCCCAGCAATGAAGCCACAGCCGCCAGTTCTGCAGATGCCAGATAGACGTTGGCACCCGTCCCCAAACGGTTCGGGAAGTTACGGGTAGAGGTGGAAACCACCGTCGCACCGTCGGCCACTCGCGCCTGGTTACCCATGCACAGTGAACAGCCCGGGATCTCGATGCGTGCACCGCTCTTGCCGAACACGCTGTAGTAGCCCTCTTCGGTCAACTGAGCCGCATCCATCTTGGTTGGCGGTGCCACCCACAGACGAGTCGGCAACTGCCCCTTGTGCTGATCCAACAGCTTGCCGGCAGCACGGAAGTGGCCGATGTTGGTCATGCAGGAGCCGATGAACACTTCATCGATCTTGCTGTTGGCCACATCAGACAGCAGACGCGCGTCATCCGGATCGTTTGGCGCACACAGGATTGGCTGAGTGATCTCCGCCAGATCGATGTCGATCACCGCCGCGTATTCTGCATCTGCATCGCCTTCCAGCAATTGCGGATCTGCCAGCCATTTCTGCATGCCCTGGACACGACGCTCCAGCGTACGGCGGTCGCCGTAGCCTTCGGAGATCATCCACTTCAGCAGCACGATGTTAGAGTTCAGATACTCCTCGATCGGCGCCTTATCCAGCTTGATGGTACAACCGGCTGCGGAACGTTCGGCAGAGGCGTCAGTCAGTTCGAATGCCTGCTCAACCTTCAGTTCCGGCAAGCCTTCGATTTCCAGAATACGGCCGGAGAAGATGTTCTTCTTGCCCTTCTTCTCTACGGTCAGCAGGCCCTGCTGGATGGCGTAGTAAGGGATGGCATGCACCAGGTCACGCAGGGTGATACCCGGCTGCATTTTGCCTTTGAAGCGCACCAGCACCGACTCAGGCATATCCAGCGGCATCACGCCGGTGGCGGCAGCAAAGGCGACCAGACCAGAACCCGCCGGGAAGGAAATACCAATCGGGAAACGGGTGTGGGAGTCACCACCGGTACCTACGGTATCCGGCAACAGCATACGGTTCAGCCAGGAGTGGATAACGCCGTCGCCTGGACGCAGCGATACGCCACCACGGTTCATGATAAAGTCCGGCAGCGTATGGTGAGTGGTCACATCAACCGGTTTCGGGTACGCGGCGGTGTGACAGAACGACTGCATGACCAGATCGGCGGAGAAGCCCAGGCAAGCCAGGTCTTTCAGCTCGTCACGGGTCATCGGACCGGTGGTGTCCTGAGAACCGACGGAAGTCATCTTCGGCTCACAGTATTCCCCCGGACGCACGCCGGCAACGCCACAGGCGCGGCCAACCATTTTCTGCGCCAGTGAGAAACCTTTGCTGCTGGCAGCCACTTCTTTGGCAATGCGGAACACGTCGCTGTGCGGCAGGCCCAGCGCTTCACGCGCTTTGGTGGTCAGGCCACGGCCGATGATCAGCGGGATACGGCCACCGGCGCGCACTTCGTCGAGCAGCACATCGGTTTTCAGTTCGAAGTTGGCAATCAGATCGCCAGTTTCATGGTTACGTACTTCACCCTTGTACGGGTAAATGTCGATTACGTCGCCCATGTTCAGGTCATTAACGTCCACTTCAATCGGCAGTGCGCCGGCATCTTCCATGGTGTTGAAGAAGATTGGCGCAATTTTACCGCCCAGCACTACACCGCCGCCGCGCTTGTTAGGCACGTGCGGGATGTCATCGCCCATAAACCACAGCACCGAGTTGGTGGCAGACTTACGGGAAGAGCCGGTACCGACCACGTCACCGACGTAGGCCAGCGGGAAGCCTTTTTTGTTCAGCAGTTCGATTTGCTTGATCGGGCCAACGCTACCCGGCTGATCCGGCACTATGCCTTCACGTTCGTTTTTCAGCATCGCCAGGGCGTGCAACGGGATATCCGGACGCGACCAGGCATCCGGTGCCGGTGACAGATCATCGGTATTGGTTTCGCCGGTGACTTTGAACACGGTAACGGTGATTTTTTCCGCCAACTGCGGACGTGACAGATACCACTCGGCATCGGCCCAGGACTGCATGATTTTTTTGGCGTGTGGGTTACCCGCTTTGGCTTTCTCTTCCACGTCGTAGAAGTTATCAAACATCAGCAGCGTATGGGACAGCGCTTTAGCTGCAATCGCAGCCAATTTTTCGTTATCCAGCGCGTCAATCAGCGGATGAATGTTATAGCCGCCCTGCATGGTGCCCAACAGTTCTATGGCTTTTTCAGGGGTAATCAGGGGGGATGTTGCTTCGCCTTTGGCGATGGCAGCCAGGAAACCGGCTTTAACATAGGCGGCTTCATCGACGCCCGGGGGTACACGGTTTATCAGCAGGTCTAACAGGAATTCGTCTTCGCCTTTTGGCGGATTTTTTAATGATTCAACCAGCGCTGCCATTTGGGTGGCGTCTAACGGCTTAGGGACGATGCCCTCTGCAGCACGCTCGGCTACGTGCTTACGGTATTCTTCTAGCACGACATTCTCCTCGCTCTCATTGTCATTTATTGTGCCTGGCGTTTATACCCGTCGTCTTTAAAGCCGTAGGGTATATATTTTCAAACCGGGTTTAGCGCACGGTGTTGATGCCATTGATCCTGACGGGGCACTGCTGTCGATGTCCTGGACTGTAAGTTACAGTGCCCGGTTCCGCTCAGCCAGCATATCAGGATTTGAATTGGTTGTTAATTCGTTCACATAAAAGCAACATTAAATCTTTGCTGAATCGTTGAGTACAGTGTAATCGGCTGCGACACAGGTCAGCCGGGGCTTGGTGAGCAATGCAATTTAGCCTGACGAGCACAACACAATAGCCATGCATTTACAATGGCTATTGGGTATGAAGATCAAAAGTTGGGAGCCGGAGACACAAAAAAACCGCCGTAAAGGCGGTTCTTTTGTTCCGTTCGGTGTTAGCAGGCACCTCACGGGTTTCTTACATCGTTAAAGAACGATACAAGCGCCACAAAGCAGGAACATTGTGCGCAATGGTGATTAAAAAATCAACAAAAAGAATGCCCTAAAATCCATTTCAACGTACTATTTCGGCGGATCTGTTCTGCCGGTTTAGCAGCCGGTCATCGGGCTTGAGAACAGCGCTGCAACTACTGCGATACAAGCGTCACAAAGCGCTTGTTCCGCTGGGATTTTTCCGGTGAAGTCGCGGTGGTCGTGGTTCCACAGGGATCGCGCAATGAAAGGGAGTTCTATGTTTATCCTGCTCATTGTACTGGGATCGGCGTTTGGCGTGAGCAAAGGGGGTTGGACGGTTAACGGCAACAACCTGACGCTGAATGTGATATTCCAGAACAAGTAAGCTACTGGCCGCTCACTGAGCGGCCTTTTACTGCACGCCACCCATAAAAAAACGGCCCCTTTTCAGGAGCCGCTTATCAACCTTTCAAACCAGCAGAATTACTTCTTCTTGGCTTTCGGGTTAGGCAAGTCGGTGATGCTACCTTCGTAGATCTCAGCCGCCAAACCTACAGATTCGTGCAGGGTTGGGTGAGCATGGATAGTCAGCGCGATGTCTTCTGCGTCGCAACCCATCTCGATAGCCAGACCGATCTCACCCAGCAGCTCGCCGCCGTTGGTGCCGACAATTGCGCCACCGATGATACGGTGAGTTTCTTTGTCGAAGATCAGTTTTGTCATGCCGTCTGCACAATCGGAAGCGATAGCACGGCCAGAAGCTGCCCACGGGAAGGTGGAAGTTTCGTAGCTGATGCCTTTCTCTTTCGCTTCTTTCTCGGTCAGACCCACCCAGGCAACTTCCGGCTCGGTGTACGCGATCGATGGGATCACTTTCGGGTCGAAGTAGTGCTTCATGCCGGCGATAACTTCTGCGGCAACGTGGCCTTCATGCACGCCTTTGTGCGCCAGCATCGGTTGACCGACGATGTCGCCGATAGCGAAGATGTGCGGCACGTTGGTGCGCAGTTGCTTGTCGACGTTGATGAAGCCACGCTCGTCAACTTCAACACCGGCTTTACCCGCTTCCAGCAGTTTGCCATTCGGCACACGACCGATAGCCACCAGCACCGCGTCGTAACGCTGTGGTTCTGCTGGTGCTTTCTTGCCTTCCATAGTGACGTAGATGCCGTCTTCTTTGGCTTCTACCGCGGTCACTTTGGTTTCCAGCATCAGGTTGAACTGCTTGCTGATGCGTTTGGTGAAGACTTTCACCACGTCTTTGTCAGCGGCCGGGATCACCTGGTCAAACATTTCGACCACGTCGATCTGTGAACCCAACGCATGGTATACGGTGCCCATTTCCAGGCCGATGATACCGCCGCCCATGACCAGCAGACGCTCTGGGACAGTTTTCAGTTCCAGTGCATCGGTTGAGTCCCACACGCGTGGATCTTCATGAGGAATGAATGGCAGTTGGATCGGACGGGAACCTGCGGCAATGATGGCATTGTCGAAGTTGATGGTCGTTGGGCCATTTTCGCCTTCAACAACCAGGGTGTTAGCGCCAGTGAACTTGCCCAGGCCGTTAACCACTTTAACTTTACGGCCTTTAGCCATACCAGCCAGACCGCCGGTCAGCTGATTGATGACTTTTTCTTTCCAGACGCGCACTTTGTCGATGTCAGTTTTCGGCTCGCCGAAAACGATGCCGTGTTCGGCCAGGGCTTTGGCTTCTTCGATGACTTTGGCAACGTGCAACAGGGCTTTGGAAGGGATACATCCCACGTTCAGGCAAACACCGCCCAGAGTGGAATAACGTTCAACCAGAACGGTTTCAAGACCTAAGTCAGCGCAACGAAAGGCAGCAGAATAACCTGCCGGGCCCGCCCCAAGTACCACGACCTGAGTTTTAATTTCAGTACTCATCATGACCTCTTAATTGATTGTCCGGCGGGTCTGACGTCATTTTTATTACTAATCGATCTCATAACGCCCTTCATCCACCGGGACGCTTACACCGCCAGCAGTTTACAGAATTGTTAATAATCTGCAAAGCGTGTTCGAGTGACCCGTGTCTCAACAATTTTGTCGAGTCATGCAAAAACCGACAAAACTGCTAATGAAGTGATAAGGGCGCAGCATAACTGCGCCCCTTTTTCATTACATCACCATACGGCGGATGTCAGCCAGCATGTTGTTGATGATGGTAATAAAGCGCGCACCATCCGCACCGTCAATCACACGGTGGTCGAAGGAGAGCGACATTGGCATCATCAGACGTGGCACGAACTCTTTACCGTTCCAGACCGGCTCCATAGCAGACTTGGAGACGCCCAGAATGGCCACTTCCGGTGCATTCACAATCGGTGCGAAATGGGTCGTCCCGATACCGCCCAGGCTAGAGATGGTGAAACACCCGCCCTGCATTTCGCCTGCGGTCAGCTTGCCGTCACGCGCTTTTTTGGAGATAGCCATCAGTTCACGGGACAGTTCAGTGATGCTCTTCTTGTTCACATCCTTGAACACCGGAACCACCAGACCGTTTGGCGTATCAACCGCAACACCCACGTTGATGTATTTCTTCAGCGTCAGCTTCTGGCCATCTTCGGACAGAGAGCTGTTGAAGCGCGGCATCTGCTCCAGTGCGGCAGCGACAGCTTTCATGATGAACACCACCGGGGTGAACTTCACATCCAGCTTACGCTTGGCAGCTTCTTCGTTCTGTTGCTTGCGGAAAGCTTCCAGATCGGTGATATCGGTTTTGTCGAAGTGAGTGACGTGCGGGATCATCACCCAGTTACGGCTCAGGTTGGCACCCGAGATTTTCTGGATGCGGCCCAGTTCAACTTCTTCGATCTCACCGAACTTGCTGAAGTCCACTTTCGGCCATGGCAGCATGCCTGGCAGACCGCCACCGGCAGCAGCAGCCGGAGCCGCTTCTGCACGTTTGACCGCGTCTTTCACGTAAGTCTGAACGTCTTCGCGCAGGATGCGGCCTTTACGACCGGTGCCTTTCACTTTCGCCAGGTTTACGCCGAATTCACGCGCCAGACGGCGGATGACCGGGGTAGCGTGCACATAAGCGTCGTTCTCAGTGAACTCGCCTTTGGCAGCTGGTGCAGCCTGTTGGGCCGGTGCAGAACTTGCAGCCGGAGCCGGTGCAGCTTCCGCTTTTTGGGCAGGAGCGGCAGCAGGCGCTGCGCCTTCCACTTCGAAGACCATGATCAGGGAGCCGGTTTTCACTTTGTCGCCGGCGCTGATTTTGATTTCTTTCACGGTACCTGCGAACGGTGCCGGCACTTCCATAGAAGCCTTGTCACCTTCAACGGTGATCAGTGACTGCTCAGCGGCAACTTTGTCGCCCACTTTCACCATCACTTCGGTCACTTCTACTTCGTCGCCGCCGATGTCCGGTACTGCAACGTCTTTGGCCGCAGAAGCCGCCGGTGCCGCTGGGGCAGCCGGAGCTTGTGCCGCAGCCGGAGCAGCAGCAGAAGCGGCGCCAGCCACTTCGAAGACCATGATCATAGAACCGGTGGTGACTTTGTCGCCGGTGGCGATTTTGATCTCTTTCACGGTGCCCGCGAACGGTGCCGGGACTTCCATTGAAGCCTTGTCGCCTTCAACGGTGATCAGGGACTGCTCGGCTTCCACCTTGTCGCCCACTTTCACCAGGATCTCGGTCACTTCAACTTCGTCAGCACCGATGTCCGGTACCGCAACGTCTTTGGCCGCAGCGGTAGCCGGTGCAGCAGCAGGTGCTGCGGCCGGTTTTTCTTCAGCCTTGGCGGCTGGTGCGGCCTGAGCCGCCCCTTCTGCTTCAAAGATCATCAGCAGTTTGCCGGTCTCGGTTTTGTCACCGACGGAAACCTTGATTTCTTTAACCACACCCGCCTGCGGGGATGGGACTTCCATGGAAGCTTTATCACCTTCAACGGTGATCAGCGATTGTTCAACTTCAACTTTATCGCCCACTTTCACCAGAATTTCGGTGATTTCCACTTCGTCTGCACCGATGTCCGGTACTTTAATTTCGATAGACATTCTTCTGTACCTCTTATGCCAGACGCGGGTTAACTTTTTCTGGGTTGATGTCGAATTTCTTAATCGCATCAGCTACCACAGAAGCTTCGATTTCACCGCGTTTAGCCAGTTCACCCAGTGCAGCAACCACAACGTAAGAAGCATCAACTTCAAAGTGGTGGCGCAGGTTTTCGCGGCTGTCTGAACGACCGAAGCCGTCAGTGCCCAGAACGCGATAGTCGCTGGCTGGAACGTAAGTACGAACCTGTTCTGCGAACAGCTTCATGTAGTCGGTAGACGCAACCGCCGGCGCTTCGTTCATCACCTGAGCGATGTAAGGTACGCGCGGAGTTTCGGTTGGGTGCAGCATGTTCCAACGCTCACAATCCTGGCCATCACGCGCCAGTTCAGTGAAGGAAGTCACGCTGTAGATGTCGGAACCCACGCCGTAATCGTCTGCCAGGATCTTCGCCGCTTCACGAACGTGACGCAGGATAGAACCTGAACCCAGCAACTGAACCTTGCCTTTGCTGCCTGCCAGAGTGTCCAGCTTGTAGATACCTTTACGGATACCTTCTTCTGCGCCCTGCGGCATGGCCGGCATGTGGTAGTTTTCGTTCAGCGTGGTGATGTAGTAGTAGACGTTTTCTTGCGCGTCACCGTACATGCGCACCAGGCCGTCGTGCATGATCACTGCCACTTCGTACGCGTAAGCTGGATCGTAAGAGATACAGTTAGGAATAGTCAGGGACTGGATGTGGCTGTGGCCGTCTTCGTGCTGCAGACCTTCACCGTTCAGGGTGGTACGGCCTGAAGTACCGCCTACCAGGAAGCCGCGCGCCTGTTGGTCGCCGGCTGCCCAGCACAGGTCACCGATACGCTGGAACCCGAACATCGAATAGTAGATGTAGAACGGGATCATTGGCAGATCGTTGGTGCTGTAGGAAGTCGCTGCGGCCAACCATGAAGAGGCTGCGCCCAGTTCGTTGATGCCTTCCTGCAGGATCTGGCCTTTCTCGTCTTCTTTGTAGTAAGCAACCTGCTCACGGTCCTGCGGGGTGTACTGCTGGCCGTTCGGGCTGTAGATACCGATCTGACGGAACAGACCTTCCATCCCGAAGGTACGCGCTTCGTCGGCGATGATTGGCACCAGGCGATCTTTGATCGACTTGTTCTTCAGCATCACGTTCAGGGCACGCACAAAGGCGATGGTGGTAGAAATTTCTTTGTTCTGCTCTTCCAGCAAGGAGCTGAAGTCTGCCAGAGCCGGCATTTCCAGCTTCTCGGTGAACTTCGGCATACGGGTAGGCACATAGCCTTTCAGCGCCTGACGACGTTCGTGCAGATATTTGTACTCTTCGGACTCTTTCTCGAAGGTGATGTACGGCAGTTTTTCGATGTCGGCATCGGCAACTGGCACGTTGAAACGATCGCGGAAGTGGTGAACCCCCTCCATGTTCATTTTCTTCACCTGGTGAGCAATGTTTTTACCTTCCGCAGTTTCACCCATGCCGTAACCTTTGATGGTATGGGCCAGGATAACGGTTGGTTTGCCTTGGGTGTCCTGCGCTTTTTTCAGTGCAGCAAAGACTTTCTTCGGATCGTGACCACCACGGTTCAGTGCCCAGATCTCTTCGTCGGTCATATCTTTGACCAGCGCAGCGGTTTCCGGGAAGCGGCCGAAGAAGTGCTCACGGACGTAAGCGCCGTCTTTGGACTTGAAGGTCTGGTAGTCGCCGTCCAGGGTTTCGTTCATCAGTTGGATCAGCTTGCCGCTGGTATCTTTACGCAGCAGTTCATCCCAACGACCACCCCAGATCACTTTCAGTACCTGCCAGCCAGCGCCCGCGAAGATGCCTTCCAGCTCATTGATGATCTTGCCGTTACCGGTGACCGGGCCGTCCAGACGCTGCAGGTTACAGTTGATGACGAACACCAGGTTGTCCAGCTTCTCACGGGTAGCGATGGTGATCGCGCCCTTGGATTCCGGCTCATCCATCTCGCCATCGCCCAGGAAGGCGTAAACGGTTTGGGCAGAGGTGTTCTTCAGGCCACGGTGTTCCAGATATTTCAGGAACTTCGCTTGATAGATAGCGCTGATTGGGCCCAGGCCCATAGAAACGGTAGGGAACTGCCAGAATTCCGGCATCAACTTAGGATGCGGGTAAGAGGACAGGCCTTTGCCGTGAACTTCCTGACGGAAGTTATTCATTTGGTCTTCGGTCAAGCGGCCTTCAAGGAAGGCACGTGCGTAAACACCTGGAGAGATGTGGCCCTGGAAGTAAACCAGATCGCCGCCGTCTTGCTCGGTGCGTGCACGGAAGAAGTGGTTGAAGCAGACTTCATAGAAGGTCGCAGAAGACTGGAAGGAAGCCATGTGGCCGCCCAGATCCAGATCTTTTTTGGAAGCACGAAGAACGGTCATCACCGCATTCCAGCGAATAGCTGAACGGATACGACGCTCAAGATCCAGGTTACCAGGGTAAGCAGGTTCGTCTTCCACCGCGATGGTGTTGACGTAGTTGTGAGCCGCAGCACCGGCTGCAACGCTAACACCGCCTTTACGGGCTTCACCCAGAACCTGATCAATCAGAAACTGAGCTCGCTCAACACCCTCTTCACGGATGACCGATTCGATCGCCTGCAGCCAGTCGCGGGTTTCGATCGGATCCACGTCATTGTTTAAACGTTCTGACATGGTGGTATTCCTTATCTGTCTAATGGTTTGTTTTGGAGCCTGTCTTCCTGTGTTCTGAAACAAAACACACGAAGACAGGCCCATCAGTTTAGTTGCCGCTTACTTAAATGCTTAATTAAGCACTTCGAACGTAAACCCCGCAGGCTGGTGTGCCCTGAAGAGAACCGTTCTTAATCCTTGCGTTGCTGGAGACGCCGCAGCGATCTCTCGCGTCGGGTATGCTCCCGACTGAGATCCAGCAAGATTTCCTCGATAAACGCCAAATGGCGGTGCGAGGCTTCGCGGGCCTTCTCGGGCTCACGTGCCACAATCGCCTCAAAAATTCCGGCGCGGTGGCTGCTCACTTTTGCCAACATCTCACGGCGCGAGTAGAGCAATTCAAAGTTCTGACGCACGTTCTGTTCCAGCATCGGCCCCATACAGCGCAGCAGGTGCAGTAACACAACGTTGTGGGCAGCTTCGGTCACGGCGATTTGATATTGCATGACCGCGTCGGCTTCGGCGTCGAGATCGCCGCTGTCCTGGGCCTGCTGAATCAACATGTGGCAATCGCGGATGCGCGCCAGATCTTCGTCGGTACCGCGCAACGCCGCATAATAGGCAGCAATGCCTTCGAGGGCATGACGGGTTTCCAACAGATCGAATTGTGATTCAGGATGGTCGGCCAGCAGTTCAGCCAGCGGATCGCTAAAGCTCTGCCACAGATTAGTTTGTACAAAGGTGCCACCGCCCTGACGGCGCAGGAGCAGCCCTTTGGCTTCCAGGCGCTGGATGGCCTCTCTCAGAGAAGGACGGGAAACATCAAATTGTTTCGCCAGTTCACGCTCCGGTGGCAGTTTCTCGCCTGGGCGCAGTGTTCCCTCGAGGATCAGGTGTTCGAGCTGCTGCTCGATAACGTCTGACAACTTGGGTTGGCGGATTTTGCTGTAGGCCATGGGTGATTTCTTCTCTGCGAATGGCGCGGAGTCAATTGGTAATACCAATTTCAAAAACGTGACGGTAAAGTAACAAAGTATTCACCTCCTGTCCATATGGGCCTCGATCGAAATCAGGTTACCCGCACATTTTAACACCTCAATACCAGAGCTGCTGCAAACCGCTAACGCATGCTTGGTAATACCATTTACGAGGTAGGTTTTTGATTTAACTTTTGCGAAACCTGCCGTCAGGCAGACTGAAGTCTCTAATGTAGAATTCTATTGCATGTTTATTAAGCTTTAACGAATACCTATTTACATCACAAAAGGTGCGTTCAGCCGGTTAATATTTCGCCACCGGCGATAAGCTATCTCGAGATTATTTTTGCGCATTATGTGAGTTAATGCTTATTTCATGCATTGAATCCCCCCTGTCGTCACACAACCCGCATTTTGTTTCCTAAACTGCTGAAATCTTAATCACTCACCACATAAAGCAGGTGCAAACTGGCGCGCATAACATTATTCTTTGCCAAACGGTAGCGGCTCCGTGGAATTAATAGATATAACGCCGTAAATAAAACAAAACACACATCGTAACCACTGCTTTACAGCATGTGAGTAATTCTGCAACGACAGAGGGTTTCATTGATGGATGGTCAACAGCATGATGGCGACCAGCTGAAACGCGGCCTTAAAAACCGCCATATTCAGCTTATTGCACTAGGGGGCGCTATTGGTACCGGGCTATTCCTCGGGATCGCGCAAACAATAAAGATGGCCGGCCCTTCGGTCATTCTCGGTTATGCCATTGGCGGCTTTATCGCATTTCTGATCATGCGCCAACTGGGTGAAATGGTGGTCGAAGAGCCGGTGGCCGGTTCCTTTAGCCACTTCGCCTATAAATACTGGGGCAACTTCGCCGGCTTCGCTTCCGGCTGGAACTACTGGGTACTGTACGTCCTGGTTGCCATGGCGGAACTGACCGCGGTAGGCATCTATGTGCAGTACTGGTGGCCGGAAATCCCGACCTGGGTGTCTGCGGCGGTGTTCTTCCTGGCGATTAACGCCATCAACCTGGCGAACGTGAAGGTGTATGGCGAGATGGAATTCTGGTTCGCCATCATCAAAGTGGTGGCGATTATCGGCATGATCGTGTTCGGCGCCTACCTGCTGTTCAGCGGCATGGGCGGCCCGGAAGCCACCGTGACCAATCTGTGGGCGCAGGGCGGGTTCTTCCCGAACGGCATCATGGGGCTGGTGATGGCGATGGCGGTGATCATGTTCTCGTTCGGTGGGCTGGAGTTGGTGGGCATTACCGCTGCCGAAGCCGACAACCCGCAGAAAAGCATTCCTAAAGCCACCAATCAGGTGATCTACCGCATCCTGCTGTTCTATATCGGCTCGCTGACCATTCTGCTGTCGCTGTACCCGTGGGGCAAAGTAGTTGAAGGCGGCAGCCCGTTCGTGCTGATCTTCCACGCTCTGAACAGCAACCTGGTCGCAACGGTACTGAACGTGGTGGTATTGACCGCCGCGCTGTCGGTCTACAACAGCTGTGTCTACTGCAACAGCCGCATGCTGTACGGCCTGGCGAAACAGGGCAACGGGCCGAAAAGCCTGCTGAAGGTCGACGGGCGCGGCGTACCGGTGATCGCGATTGCCGTCTCCGCCACGGCCACGGCGTTCTGCGTACTGATTAACTACCTGATCCCCGGTCGTGCCTTCGAACTGCTGATGGCGTTGGTGGTATCGGCACTGGTGATCAACTGGGCGATGATCAGCCTGGCGCACCTGAAATTCCGTGCGGCCAAGAACCGCGAAGGCGTTGAGCCGAAGTTCAAGGCCTTCTGGTATCCGTTCAGTAACTACCTGTGCCTGGTGTTTATGGCCGCGATTCTGGTGATCATGTACCTGACGCCCGGGATCCAAATCTCGGTGCTGCTGATCCCGGTTTGGGTCGCCATTTTAGGTATCGGCTATGCCGTTAAACAACGTAGCCAGCGCGCAGTAAGCGCATCTGGCCGCAGGTAACTCACTAAAAAACAACAAGGCCTGCATTTGCGGGCCTTTTTATTGCCTTTCGATTTTGCAAACTGGCTCACAGTTTCTCCGCCACGGTTGATTTGTCCATCTCTACAACCATTCACTTCTGATAACTCGCCGCCAACCGGGACAATAATCGTTGCCACTCAGTCAGATCCTGCCAGTTCGGAGAAAATGTCCATGAAGAGCAATGCCCTTTCAATAAAAGAAAAGATTGGCTACGGCATGGGAGATGCCGGCTGCAACATGATCGGCGGAGCGATTATGCTGTTTCTCAACTATTTCTATACTGACATCTACGGTCTGACGCCTGCGCTGGTCGGCGTGCTGCTGCTGTCGGTTCGCGTGCTGGATGCCATCACCGACCCGATTATGGGAGCGATAGCCGATCGCACCCAAAGCCGTTGGGGACGCTTTCGTCCCTGGTTGCTGTGGATCTCCCTGCCGTATGTATTATTCAGCGTACTGATGTTTACAACGCCGGAATGGAGCTACAACAGCAAAGTGGTCTACGCCTTCGCGACTTACTTTTTAATGTCGCTGACCTACACGGCGATTAATATCCCCTACTGTTCTCTGGGCGGTGTGATTACCTCGGATCCACAGGAACGGGTCTCCTGTCAGTCCTACCGTTTTATCCTGGTCGGTATCGCTACCCTGATCCTGTCCCTGACACTGTTACCGATGGCCGAATGGTTTGGCGGCGCAGACAAAGCGCGTGGCTATCAGATGGCAATGGGTGTGCTGGCGCTGGTCGCCCTGTTCATGTTTCTGTTCTGCTTTGCCACGGTCAAAGAACGCATACGCCCGGCAGTACCCACCCATGACGCTCTAAAATCCGATCTGAGAGACGTATGGAAAAACGATCAGTGGGTGCGCATTCTGCTGCTGACGTTCTGCAACGTCTGCCCCGGTTTTATCCGTATGGCCGCCACCATGTATTACGTCACCTACGTCATGCAACAATCGACTTCCTTTGCCAGCCTGTTTATCGCGCTGGGTGTAGTCGGCATGATGATTGGCAGCGCGTTGGCCAAACCCCTGACCGATCGCTTCTGCAAACTGAAAGTGTTCTTCTGGACCAATATTTTGCTGGCGGCGTTTTCCTGTGGTTTTTATTTCCTCAATCCTCAGGTCACTTCGCTGATCGTGGCTGCCTATTTCCTGCTGAATATCCTGCATCAGATCCCTTCACCGCTGCACTGGTCGTTAATGGCCGACGTGGATGATTACGGCGAATGGAAAACGGGCAAGCGCATCACAGGCATCAGCTTTTCCGGTAATCTGTTCTTCCTTAAAGTCGGACTGGCGGTGGCTGGCGCCATGGTTGGCTTCCTGATGTCGCTCTCCGGCTATCAGGCGGATGCGGTCAGCCAAAGCGCCGGCGCGCTGAACAGCATCGTCCTGTTGTTCACGGTGATCCCCGGTATCGGATATCTGATCACAGCCGGCGTGGTGCGTCTGCTGAAGGTTGATCGCCAACTGATGCGTCAGATTCAGCTCGATCTGGAAAAGCGACGCATAAATTACCGCGAGCTTACCGACTACCCGGAACAGCAACTCGAAACCCGACACCCGTAAGGAACCTGAGATGCGCGACTACCCTAACCCCTTGATTGAACAGCGGGCAGATCCGTTTGTTTTACGCCACAGCGATGGCTATTACTATTTCACCGCCTCGGTGCCGGAATATGACCGGTTAGAGCTTCGGCGTGCGCGTAGTATCAACGAATTGTCGCAAGCCAGCCCGACGGTGGTGTGGCAAAAACCGCAGCAGGGGCCGATGAGCCATTTAATCTGGGCGCCGGAACTGCACTTTATTAACGGTAAATGGTATTTGTACTTCGCCGCAGCCCACAGCCCGGAGATTGCTGACGGCCTGTTCCAGCACCGAATGTTTGCACTGGAATGCAGCGCAGCCAACCCGCTGACCGGAGACTGGGTGGAAAAAGGGCGAATTTACACGCATATCGACAGTTTTTCCCTCGACGCCACCCACTTCAAGCATCGCGGCAAACATTATTATCTGTGGGCGCAAAAGGATCCGGCGATCCACGGTAACTCCAACCTTTATCTGGCAGAAATGGCAAATCCCTGGACGCTCAAGGGCCAGCCGGTGATGCTCAGCCAACCGGAACTCCCCTGGGAAACCGTCGGTTTCTCGGTCAATGAAGGGCCGGCCGTGATCACCCATGGCCAAAAGATATTTATCAGCTACTCCGCCAGCGCGACCGACGAGAATTATTGCCTCGGTCTGCTGTGGGCCGATATCGACGGCGACATTACCGATGCCACCCAATGGCATAAGCTCGGCCAGCCCCTATTTCGGACCAGTGTTAAAAACCGCCAGTTCGGGCCTGGGCACAATAGTTTTACCCTTGACGAACAGGGGCAAGATCTGTTGGTTTACCATGCTCGTAATTACACGGAGATCGAGGGGGATTCGCTCTATGACCCGAATCGTCATACACGGATTAAATCACTGGCGTGGGATGAAGAAGGCATGCCGGTACTGGGTGACCCCCCGGCAGATAATCGTTAATTAAAAATGGCTCGGCATGCCGAGCCATTTTTGTCATTGAACCTTACTTACGCAAGGCTTTCACCTGTTCGGCCGTCACATCCGCCGGCAAGCCGCCCCAGGTCACCCGCAGATAGTTCACCAGTTCCGCCACCTGCGCATCGTCCAGTCGCTCACCAAAGGCCGGCATGCTCTGCATGCTTTCACCGTTAGGGAATTGCTGCGCCGGTAAACCGTCCAGCACCGAGACAATCAGGTTTTTAGCATCCGGCTGGCGCAGCGTGGCGTTATCACGCATCGCTACCGCCACGTGCGGCTTGCCCTCGCCTTCACGCGCATGACAACCCGAGCACTGATCCAGATAGCTGATGCGCCCGGCATCACTGCCCTGGCCTATTTTAACCGGCACAGCCGCCGGCGGCTGTTCGCCCATCAGATAGGTCGCCAGCGCCTGGTGGTCTTCCGGCGTCAGATGACGGGTACTGAGATCCACCACCATATGCATCTCGCTGAAGGCAGAGCCTTGCGGCGCCAAACCGGTCGAGAGGAAGCGGTTCAGATCGTCCGGCGTCCAGCCGCGTTTCGCCAGCCCGTTCGGGGTGATGTCCGGTGCCATAAAGCGCCCCAGATCGCCGCCCTGCATCGGTTTACCCAGTTCCATTTGGCCCAGCATGCCGCGTGGTGTGTGGCATTCCCCACAGTGGCCCAGCGTATCCGCTAAATAACGGCCGCGTTGCCACTGCGCCGAATCACCCTGCGAACTGGCCGGCAACGGATCCTGACTGCGGAACAGCAGATTCCAGCCAATCAGCGCCATGCGCTGGTTAAACGGGAACGGCATGGCGTTTTCCGAAATGGCAACGTCTACCGCCGGACGGGTCATCAAATAGGCATAGATATCGTCGGCATCCTGACGCGTCATCCCTTTATACGAGGTATAAGGCATCGCCGGATACAGATGACGGCCGCCCGGTGCCACGCCCTTTGTCAGCGCCAGGAAGAAGTCGTCTTTGGTCCAGCGGCCAATCCCCTGATCGGCCGAAGGCGTCAGATTACTGCCGTAGATGGTACCGAACGGCGTATCCAGCGGATAGCCACCGGCCATTGGCGCGCCACCACTGGCGGTATGGCAGGCGGCACAGTCGGCGGCCTGAGCCAGATAGCGGCCCCGGGCGACCTGTTCCGTGCTGGCGGTCACCTGTTGCACCGGGCCGTCGTAATGGCGGTTTTCACGCCACCACAGCACCGCGATGACGATAATCACCACCAGCAGGATCAACAGTGCGAGACGTTTTTTCATTGCGCCGTCTCCTTCACCAGACCTGGGGTTTTCAGCACCACATCGCGTACCGCTTCGTAGTAACGCACGTAGCCGGTGCAGCGGCAGATATGGCTGTCCAGCGCCTGTTCGATAGCGCTTTCCAGCTGATCACGGGCAATCGGCTCACGCTTGAGTTTTTCCACAAAAATGGTGGCGGCGTTAACAAAGCCCGGCGTGCAGTAGCCACACTGGAAGCTGTAATGCTCCAGAAAAGCCTGCTGGATCGGTGAAAGCTCGACCACTTCGCCCTGTTCATCCACCTTGGCATGGCCTTCGACGGTACGCACTTTCTTGCCGCTGAAGAAATGTGCGCCAGTGATACAAGTACGCACTTCCTCACTGGTACCGCTCGGGTGATCGACAATCGCCACGCAGGCGTGGCAGATCCCCTGCCCGCAGCCCAGGCGTGAGCCGGTCAGGTCGAGATATTCGTGCAGGAAGTCGATCATCATCAGCCCTTCCGGCACTTCGATCGGGCCATACTGCTTGTCGTTGATGGTCAGGGAAATCGGCTGGGTTTTAATGCTCATTGTAATACCTCACGAATATTTTCTGCACGAACGGGCAAATCACGGAAACGGTGGCCGGTAGCGTCGGCGATGGCGTTAACCAGCGCAGCAACCACCGGGATCATCACCACTTCGGCCATGCCTTTCGGTGGATCGGTTTCCGACAGCGCGGGCAGGATGTCATCGGTCTGTTTCCAGACCGCCACATCGCTGGCACGCGGCAGGTGGTAACGGTTAAAGTTCCAGGTACCGTTACCGGGTCCATCTTCGTACAGCGGTAAATATTCGTGCAGCGCATGGCCAATCCCCATCGCCAGGCCGCCCTGCAATTGGCCGGAAACCAGTTCCGGTACAATCAGGTTGCCGCACTCCATGATCGAATGGTGGTTCAGCAGTTCTACCTGGCCGGTAGCGATATCCACCGCCACTTCCGCCAGGGTACCGACGGCGCTGTAATAGGTCACCGCCGCGTTATTGCGTTGGGTCGGTGGGTAATAGGCCTGGTTGCGCGGCAGCGTTTTGAATTCGCCATTGGCGTTGCGCACCGCCAGCCCGTCAATCGGCAGACGTTCGCTATTACCACTCAGGGTGAAGTCCGCTTCCGCCCACTGCCAGCGGTTAAACACGTGTACCGCGGCCCCGGTGATACCGCCCATCTGGTAGGCCTGTTTCGCCAGACGCTCCAGGGTCAGCACTTCCAGCCCGGCCGCGGTCAGCCCGCCTTCCACCCAGCGTGCGTCTTCTCTGCGCACCACCAATGGCGCCGCCTGGCCGCCACCGATGCCGGATTGCCAAATGGCCATCGCCGCCGGCCACAGGCCGTGATCGAATATCAGCCGCGCCGCTTCACGCGTACTGTGGGAGAAATAAAACGCCGAGTTGCTGGCGCTGGAAGGTGAACAATAGCTTGGCGTCCAGGCCGGGTTGGCTTGCAACTGGTCCTGTTCGGCCTGCGACATGATGTAAGGATCGCCGCTGGTAACCATCGGCAGCACCGACCAGTCGGTCACCGAGAAGTGCGCCTCATCCGCCGGTTTACCCAGCCACTGCGCGCACAACACCGACTGCGAGGTCGACATACCGGTTCCCATCTCTGCGCCGCTGTGATGCAGCATAATGCGCCCATCTTCCCCCAGCTCGACGCGGGCGAACGAGGTCTCAGCCCCAGTACCGAAGTCTTTTTGTACGCAGCCAAAGCCGACGCCATAGCGTTTGCCCGGGTGCTGGCTCTCAAACTCCGCCTTACGCTGGGCACGTTGCAGCCACATTTCATGCTTCGCCGCCTTCTCCAGCACTTCATCGGCACGAATAGCCCCGGCCGGAATAGCGCCCTGCGTGTTTTTCATGCCGGATTTCAGTACGTTGCGCAAACGGAATTCGATCGGGTCGATCTTCAGCTCGGCCGCCAGTTCATCCACCATCATCTCGGTGGCGGCCATGCTTTGCAGCGTGCCGTAGCCGCGTGCCGATCCGGCATCGATGGCACGTGAAGCCAGCCCTACCGAAGACAAATCGCTTTTTGGGAAGTAGTAAATCGACTGTGCCGCCGTCGCCGCCACCATCACCACCGACGGTGTAAAATTGCTGCGACCGCCACCGTCTGCCTTCATCTCGCCGTGGAATGACTGCAAGACGCCGGTTTGACGGTTGACCGCAATGCGGTAATTCATGTCAAAAGCGTGGCGCTTCAGCGCCGTCTGGAACTGTTCGAAACGGTCATTGGCCAGGCGTACCGGGTGCCCGTCACCGTACATCGCCGCCACCGCGCCGTAGTACGGGAAGTTATAGTGATCTTTCGAACCATAACCGACGGTGTAGCACGGGTGCAGGATCAGCTGTTTCACCGGCGGATTGTGCTTGGCCAGCATGCGTGGCATTTCGTCGGCCACTTCCTGCGGTGACTGGGTCGGTACCACCAGATGCAGGGTCTGCGTTGTTGCATCGTACCAACCGTTGGCGTTATCCGGCTCCAGCGCCGAGGTATCGACCGACTGCGTGGTATAACGGCGTGACATCACCAGCCAGTCTTCCGGCGGCGCCTGCAGCTCATTGGCGATCATCCCGGCGTAATACATCCCTTCCTGATCCAGCTTGCCGCCTTCGCGGCCTTCCGGCCAGACCGGCAGGTGTTTCTTCATCGATACCGGGAAAATCGGCGTATCTTTCAGGCTGGAGAAGCGATCGTCGTCGAACGGCTTGTCGCCACCCACCCGCACATAACGGAAGGTGCCCCAGGGATCCCGCTCCAGCGGGCCGGTTTCCGCCCCGTACTTGAGGGTTTCTTCACGGAATTTCAGCTTGTCTTTGGCGAAGCGGAAACGGGCGAAGTCGTGGTAAATCAGGATCGCCACCGCCTGCCCCAGATAGGCCGGGGTTTTGCCCACCGGCAGCAGCATGTCGTCGCCGTAGAACGCCGGGAAGGCCAGGCCGTCGCGCGCCAAATCCTCTGCCGTCACCAGCCTGTCTGGCTGCAGGTCGTCCCCCAGTAACGAGAGATCGAGGCCCTCGAACAGCCGGTCGGCCTTGGTGACACGTAAAATAAACGCATGCGCCTGTTGTTGCGGCCAGTGCGGCATATCGACCGCGCGAATGTCGCGGGCGAACACCTTCTGCCCCATCACCTTGGCACGGCCATCGATGCGAAAGCGAATACGCTTTTCATGGGCATCCCAGTTCGGCGACTGGAGGATTTTTTGCTCAAACAGCGCGGCGTAGGCACGGCTGTACAGAGGCGCGAGGTATACGGATACCCCCGCTATCACGGCGCCTTTGATAAAGCGGCGTCGCGACGGGTTAAAATTGCTCATAAGAAGTCCTTTGTTTCTTTATTTTATTTTTGTGTTCAGCGGTGGTGTTGCGCAAACGCTGACGACCTTGCCGTAGACGTCATAAGCATATGCTTATAACCAAAATTATGTGATGATTAACATGCTGTTTTCAAGAAAAACACATCTCAAAAACACATATTTTTAGTAAGGTAATAATAAGTTGCGCAAATTCGGGCGGGTAAGATGACGACAGGCATAGTGATCGCCGCTGCCGGACGTGGGGAACGCTTCTCTCAGGCCGGTGGCGAAGGCAATAAATTGAATGCCGAGTTTGCGGATCAGTCCGGCCGACGACGCTCGCTGTTTGAACAGACGCTGTGTCAGGCGCTGGCTTCGGGCCTGCCGGTATGGGTCGTCACCCGGCCGGATAACCTTCAGGTACAACAGGTTTGCGCCGTCTATCAGGTGCCGGTCACGCTGCTGGCCAGCGCGGGTCTGGGGGATTCCATCGCCGCCGGGGTGAAGGCTACGCCGCACTGGCAAGGCTGGTTGATACATTTAGCGGATATGCCCTTCGTCACGCCAGGCGTTTTCCAGCAGGTGGCTACCGCCTTATCGCAACACGCCATCGTCCGCCCCAGTTTCCTGCAGCAGCCGGGCCACCCGGTCGGATTTTCCGCCCTTTTGCGCAAACAACTTGGCCAATTGCGTGGTGATAATGGCGCGCGTGAACTGCTTAAAGGGCAGTCGGTGTACCTGCTTTCTCTTGATCAACCCACGGTGGTGCAGGATATTGATCTTCCGTCACAGCTACCGGCCAGCGAGTAAATCACCTATGCAACATCTCGATATCACCGTGGTCAACCAGGCGATAAGCTGGCTGAAGCAACAACCGGTGTGGCTGTGCACCGTACTGAATACCTATGGCTCCTCGCCGCGATCGCCAGGGGCACTGCTGGTGGCCACCCAGGACGGGCATTATTGCGGTTCGTTGTCGGGCGGCTGTGTAGAAGAAGATTTTCTGCGGCGCGTGGCGGCCGGAGAGTATCAGGCGGCCAGCCAGGTGATCCGTTACGGTGAAGGAGGCCTGGAACCGAACGTGGCGCTGCCCTGCGGTGGCGTGCTCGAGGTGCTGATTGAATCCCTGCCAACCGGTGATGACAGCATTGCCTATCTGACCCAAATTGCCGGTGCGCTGAACGGACACCATGCGCTGGTCAAACGCCTGACCCTGCCCGATGCCTGTTCCAGCCTGACGTTGACCGACTTCGCCAGCGCTACCCAGGTGGAGCGTCGTGGGCCGCAAGTCACTCTGCATATCGCTGCGGCACCACGTTTGCTGATCGCCGGGCTGTCCAGCGTGGCGTTGTACTGCGCCGATTTCGCCAGTTCATTGGGGTTTGAAGTGTTGGTGTGTGAGAACCGGCCGGAGGCGCTGGATAATTTCGCCGAACAGCTTAAATCCAACGTGACGCTGTTGCGTCAGTTCCCGGCCAAGTTTATTGAAGACGGCGGCTGCCACGCCAATACTGCGATTGTGGCGCTGACCCACGATCCGCGCATGGACGATCTGACGCTGATGGAGGCGATCCACACCCCGGCATTTTACATCGGTGCCATGGGATCATTGCGCAATAGCGCACGGCGGCGCCAGCGTCTGCAACAGATTGCCGAATTCAGCCCGCAAGAGCTGGAACGCATTCATGCCCCGATAGGCCTGCCGCTCGGCAGTAAAACCCCGGCGGAGATCGCGTTGGCGGTGATGGCGGATATCGTGCAGCAGAAAAACCGCACTAGCGCCGCTCGATCGGTCAACCAAGGGGAGTTACAGGCACCAGATGCTGGAGCTCAAGATGCAGCTCCTCCCGCTCGTTCAGTGAATAGTTGAACATCGTCAGGTCTGGTCCTTCCCTGCGGGCCAGGCCCAATTCCGGCAATACCTGGGTGTAAATCTGTATCACATGGTCATGCAAGGCCACCGGTTTGCCGGAGTAACAAAAACGGCAAAAATCGCCGTGAATTTCCTGCCATAGTTCGAGGCCGGCATCATCACTGACCGGGCAATCCGCCGCAACGCCGAGGGCATACTCCACCCGGACCTGTTCCCCATCAGGAATCAGCTGGGTAAGCGAATAGGTCAACGCCGGTCGGCTGGCCACCAAGTGATAGAATCTCTCTCTGATTTTGCTGCGGATGTGCAGATGCGACTTATCCAAATCGGTAATATCGAGATGGTAAGCGTAACCTTTCCCTTTGATCGCATACTGACCTTTGGCCACATTGATTCGGTCAACCTGAATGTCACCAGGGTGGTTGGCTGACAGCGAACGAACCAGATGGCTGAAGTCCTGCTTGCGGGCGTGGCGATAAACGCTGGGGGATTCGGCAAAGTGCTTCTTGAAGCAACGGGAAAAGGTTTGTTGGTTATCAAACTGATATTCAATGGAAATATCAAGAATGGTTTTTTGCGTAAAGCGCAGAGCAAAAGCGGCGAGATACAAGCGGCGGGCCCGAATATAGGAAGCCAGCGACAGGCCGGTCTGCGTTTTGAACATTCGTTGCAGATACCATTTCGAGTAGCCTGATTTGGCAGAAACGATATCCAATGATAGCGGGTTGGTCAGGTTGTCTTCAATCCAGACCAGCAGTTCCCTGATATGATTTTCCTGCGTTTCCATGTATTTGCCGAACCTTCTGTGCCAAATATGCCTTTATGCGTGTATTACTGCTCCGCACGTAGGGTATACAGGTTAAAACGCGGCGTCCAGCGGGCTACAGGACTTTACACTGGGTTTGATCAAGGCGGGAACTTGCCGCCCGATAACGGGCGACAAGTCTTTGCGAGAGTTACTTCACGCAGCGAGAACACTGGCCGGCCTGGATCTTCTGGAAGAAGTCATTGCCTTTATCATCCACCAGAATAAACGCCGGGAAATCTTCCACTTCAATTTTCCAGATCGCTTCCATCCCCAGCTCAGGGTATTCGACGCAGGTCAGGCTCTTGATGCTCTGCTGCGCCAGCACCGCTGCCGGGCCACCAATGCTGCCGAGGTAGAAGCCACCGTGTTTGTGGCAGGCGTCAGTCACCTGCTGGCTACGGTTACCCTTGGCCAGCATGATCATGCTGCCGCCGTGGGACTGCAGCAGATCAACGTAAGAGTCCATACGCCCGGCGGTGGTTGGCCCCAGTGAACCCGAAGCGTAACCGTCCGGCGTTTTGGCCGGACCGGCGTAATAAATCGGGTGATCCTTGACGTACTGCGGCAGACCTTCACCGTTGTCCAGACGCTCTTTCAGCTTGGCGTGCGCGATGTCACGCCCCACGATGATGGTACCGCTCAGCGACAGGCGGGTGGACACCGGGAATTGTGACAGCTGCTTGAGGATCTCGGCCATTGGGCGGTTGAGGTCAATCTTGACGGCCTCGCCTTCCCCAGCCTGACGCAGTTCCTGCGGAATAAACTTGCCCGGATTGTGCTCCAGCTTCTCCAGCCAGATACCGTCACGGTTAATCTTGCCCTTGATGTTACGGTCAGCGGAACAGGAAACCCCCATGCCCACCGGACAGGATGCGCCATGGCGCGGCAGGCGCACCACGCGGATGTCATGCGCAAAGTATTTGCCGCCAAACTGCGCGCCCAGCCCCAGATTCTGCGCCTCTTTCAGTAATTCTTCTTCCAGTACCACGTCGCGGAATGCCTGGCCGTGTTCGTTACCTTCGGTTGGCAGGCCATCGTAGTACTTGGTCGAGGCCAGCTTGACGGTTTTCAACGTCGCTTCGGCCGAGGTCCCGCCGATAACAAACGCCACGTGGTAAGGCGGACAGGCTGCGGTACCCAGCGTGCGCATTTTCTCGACCAGATAATCCTTCAGCTTGCCCGGGGACAGCAGCGCCTTGGTTTCCTGGTAGAGATAGGTTTTATTGGCTGAACCACCGCCTTTGGCGATGCACAGGAATTTGTATTCTTCACCGTCGACGCTGTACAGATCGATCTGCGCAGGCAAGTTGCTGCCGGTGTTGACCTCGTTGTACATATCCAGCGCGGCGTTTTGCGAATAACGCAGGTTGTCTTCGATAAAGGTGTTGTACACCCCACGTGACAATGCCGCTTCGTCACCGCCACCGGTCCAGACGCGCTGGCCCTTTTTGCCGACGATGATGGCGGTGCCGGTATCCTGGCAGGTCGGTAAAATACCCTTGGCGGCGATTTCTGAGTTACGTAAAAATTGCAGCGCAACGTACTTGTCGTTTTCGCTGGCGTCCGGATCCTTGAGGATATCGGCCACCTGCTGCTGGTGTGCCGGACGCAGCATGAATGAGGCGTCATGGAACGCGTGCTGAGCAAGGAGGGTTAACGCTTCGGGGGCCACTTTCAGCACTTCCTGGCCTTCAAACTCGCTCACGGAAACGTGATCGCGGCTCAACAGATAGTATTCGGTGTCATCTTTCTTCAGCGGGAACGGATCTTGATAATGGAACGGTTTATTCGACATTGATCTCTCACTTGCAACATCAGCTGCGTTAAATTCACACTTACTCAGCCAGCTCGGGGCAGGCCGCGTCAGAAAACTCCCCACACCTTACGTATTTTTAATCAGTCGGTTATTGCGCTAAATCGCATAATAACCTGCTGGTTTGTAGGGGCGCTGTATACTGCGCCCGTGTTAATCGGGACGAATATATTCATCCCCTACAGGTACAGTCTCAGCATGTACCCTTTATTATCCCGCAGTTAACACAATGATTACAATCCATCAGCATCGATCGGGTTATCAATGCGGTGAAAAACCTGTCTGGCGGACGGTCAGCAAATTAGTTTTGCGTCTTATTGCCAGCCGGTTCGCCATTGCTTAAGCTAGCCGCAATGAACAAAGTAAGAATCCCCATTGCGCTGCAACAGGCGGCGATGCGCTGTCTGCGAGAAAAACTGCAGCTGGCCCGTCAGCACTTTTCCGTCGAGTTCCCCGAGCCCAAAGTCGTTTACCAGCAACGTGGCACCAGCGCGGGCACCGCCTGGCTACAGGCCTGGGAAATCCGGCTGAATCCGGTGCTGCTGATGGAAAACCAACAGCCGTTTATCGATGAGGTGGTGCCGCATGAACTGGCGCACCTGCTGGTATTCCGTCAGTTTGGCCGCGTACCGCCGCACGGCCGGGAATGGCGCTGGATGATGGAAAGCGTGTTGCAGGTACCGGCCAGCCGTACCCACCAGTTTGAGATTGCCTCGGTGCAGAGCAAAACCTACCCCTACCGCTGCAGTTGCCAACGGCACCAGCTCACCGTGCGCCGCCACAATCGGGTGATGCGCGGAGAAAGTGAATATCGCTGCCGCCAGTGTGGCGACAAGCTGAAATTTTTTGCCGGTGAACCCATTTAGCGAAACGATTTATACGTTAAAACAAGCCAGTATCGTCGTTTGCTACGACTGTCAACTTCCGCTACCCTGCCTGCTTTTCCAATTTTGAGCTGTTTTGGAATATGCTTCGCAAAATTTTATTTTTGGTGGTTCTCTCTGCCGGTGCCGCACAGGCGCACGGCATCAATAACTTTTCTCAGGCCAAGGCGGCAGCGGCCAAAATCAATCAGGACGCGCCCGGCTCCTTCTACTGCGGCTGCCGGATCGACTGGCAGGGCAAGAAAGGCATTCCCAATCTGAACAGTTGTGGCTATCAGTCGCGTAAAAATGCCCAACGCGCGCAACGTATCGAATGGGAACACGTGGTTCCGGCCTGGCAGTTCGGCCACCAATTGCAGTGCTGGCAACAGGGCGGCCGCAAAAACTGCAATAAAGACGCCGGCTACCGCCAAATCGAAACCGATTTGCACAACCTGCAGCCGGCGATAGGTGAAGTGAATGGCGATCGTAATAACTTTATGTACAGCCAGTGGAAAGGCGGCGAAGGCCAGTATGGCCAGTGCCCGATGAAAGTGGACTTCAAAAATAAGCAGGCCGAACCGCCGGTCCGCGCCCGTGGCGCGATCGCCCGCACCTACTTCTATATGCGCGACCGCTACCAACTGCGGCTTTCACGCCAGCAGACCCAGCTTTTCGAGGTGTGGAACCGCCAGTATCCGGTCAACCAGTGGGAATGTCTGCGCGAAGCACGCATCGCTAAGGTTCAGGGCAACCATAATCCTTATATTCAGCAGGCTTGCCAGCAACTAAAGGGCTAAATCCCCTTCGTACTTAAAACTGCAGCGGTGTTGACTGCGTGAGCGCCCCCGAATCACTTACTTAAGTAAGCTCATCGGGATGCACTCACTTGCCGCCTTGCTGCAGCTTCAATTACTTTGGGTATATACTCTTTTTTTTCAAGCTGCAGCACTGATGACTGCACATGAGTCAGGATCGAATATTCAATGCGTATACCCCGTATTTATCACCCGCAGCCGTTGATCGACAATGCGGAAATCTTCTTAAGCGAAGACGCCGCCAACCATATCGGGCGTGTACTGCGCATGAATGCTGGCCAGGCGCTGCAGTTATTCGACGGCAGCAATCAGGTGTTCGACGCCGAGATCACCCATGTCGACAAGAAAAGCGTGCAGGTGCAGCTCAGCGCCGGGCAACGGGAAGACCGTGAATCACCGCTCAATCTGCATCTGGGCCAGGTGATTTCTCGCGGTGAAAAGATGGAATTCACCATTCAGAAATCCATCGAACTGGGGGTTAACGTCATCACCCCGCTGTTTTCCGAGCGCTGCGGCGTAAAGCTGGACGGCGAACGCCTGGCGAAAAAAATTCAACAGTGGCAGAAGATTGCCATCGCCGCCTGCGAACAGTGTGGCCGTAACCGCATCCCGGAAATCCGCGAGGCAATGCAACTGGAAGCCTGGTGTGCCGAGCAGGATGGCAGCCTGAAGCTCAACCTGCATCCACGCGCCAGCCACAGCATCAATACCCTTCCCCTGCCGGTGGAACATGTCCGCTTGCTGATTGGGCCGGAAGGCGGTTTATCCGCCGACGAAATTGCGATGACCACAGGCCACGGATTTACTGATATCCTGCTTGGGCCACGCGTTCTGCGTACAGAAACCACAGCGCTCACCGCGATTACCGCTTTGCAGGTACGTTTCGGCGATCTGGGTTAAAGGAGAAAAGATGATTAAGCTCGGCATCGTGATGGACCCTATCGCCTCCATCAATATCAAGAAAGACACCAGCTTCGCCATGCTGCTCGAAGCGCAGCGCCGTGGCTGGGAACTGCACTATATGGAGATGGACGATCTCTATCTGCACGCCGGTGACGGCCGCGCCCGTACCCGCCTGCTGAACGTGAAAGAAGATAAAGAGAGCTGGTTCAGCTTTGGTAGCGAGCAGGATCTGGCGCTGCATGATCTGGACGTGATCCTGATGCGTAAAGATCCGCCATTCGATACCGAATACATCTACGCGACCTATATTCTCGAGCGCGCAGAGGTCAAGGGCACGCTGGTGGTCAACAAGCCGCAGAGCCTGCGTGACTGCAACGAAAAGCTGTTCACCGCCTGGTTCCCGGAACTGACGCCGGACACCCTGGTCAGCCGCAGCGCAGCGCACATCCGCAAATTCCACCAGCAGCATGGCGACATCATCCTCAAGCCGCTGGACGGCATGGGCGGCGCGTCAATCTTCCGCGTGAAACAGGATGATCCAAATCTGTCGGTGATTATCGAAACCCTGACCGAACACGGCAGCCGTTTCTGTATGGCGCAGAACTTCATTCCGGCGATCAAGGAAGGCGATAAACGCATTCTGGTGGTGGACGGTGAGCCGGTACCTTACTGCCTGGCACGTATTCCGGCGCAGGGCGAAACCCGCGGTAACCTGGCGGCCGGTGGCCGGGGTGAGGCGCGTCCGCTGAGCGAAAGCGACTGGAAAATTGCACGTGCGGTAGCCCCGACGCTGAAAGAAAAAGGGCTGATCTTCGTTGGCCTGGACGTGATTGGCGATCGACTGACCGAAATCAACGTCACCAGCCCAACCTGCGCGCGCGAAATCGAAGCGGCCTTCCCGGTGTCGATCACCGGCATGTTGATGGACGCGATCGAAAAGCGTCTGGCAGCGAAGTAATCCGCAGTGCGGGCGGCGATGTCGCCCGCAATCCTGGCTTCCTGGATCGAGGCTCTCGGCTCACGCTGCAACTTGAAAGGCGACGGGGATGGCCGCATACTGGCGGCTGTTTAACTTATCACCCATCAACTGTCTAAAATAACACCATGAATTTACAGCACCATTTTCTTATCGCTATGCCATCACTTCAGGATCCTCGCTTCAAACGCTCGGTGATTTATGTCTGCGAGCACAATGAAGACGGCGCCATGGGCCTGGTGATCAATAAACCGGTGGAACAGTTCACGGTGGAAACAGTGTTGAGCAAACTGAAGATCATAGCGCAGGCGCGCGATCCGGCCATCAGCCTGGACAAACCGGTATTTGCCGGCGGCCCGCTGGCGGACGATCGCGGTTTTATTCTGCATACGCCGCGCAAAGGCTTTGGCTCCAGCATTCAGATCTCGCCGGATACCATGATCACCACCTCGAAAGACGTGCTGGAAACGCTGGGCACCCCGGAGCAACCGGATGACGTGCTGGTCGCGCTCGGCTATGCCGGTTGGGAAAAAGGCCAGTTGGAACAGGAAGTGCTGGAAAACGCCTGGCTGACCATTGAAGCCGACACCGACATTCTGTTCCATACGCCGATCGCCAACCGCTGGCGCGCGGCTGCCAACCGTCTGGGTATCGACATCTGCAGCATTGCCAACCACGCAGGACATGCCTGATGACTAACCGCACCATTATCGCCTTCGACTTCGGCACCAAAAGCATTGGTGCCGCCATCGGGCAGGAACTCACGGGCAGCGCCCGCGCGCTGGCGGCCTTCAAAGCTCAGAATGGTTCACCGGACTGGCAAAAGATCGAGAAACTGCTGAAAGAATGGCAGCCGGATCTGGTGGTGGTCGGCCTGCCGCTGAACATGGACGGCACCGAACAGTTGGTGACCGAGCAAGCTCGCAAGTTCGCCAACCGCCTGCACGGCCGCTTTGGCGTCCAGATCGCACTGCATGACGAGCGCCTCAGCACCGTCGAAGCCCGCGCCAACCTGTTCGATCGTGGCGGTTTCCGCGCGCTGGACAAGGGCAGCGTAGACTCGGCCTCGGCAGTGGTTATTCTGGAAAGCTGGTTTGAGCGGCAGCTGGGCTAACTTTTTCAGCCGGTGCAAACCGGCTGAACATGATGGCACCCGCCGTCGGTACCACTTCAATCTCGTCCTCCGGTAACGTCCAGCCCTCCCGCAGCCCGTAAGTATCCAACGACAGCCGATTGACCCGATACGAGGTCAATGACCCCACAATCGCATAGCCGCGCCAGTCGGTGGTCACGCCATATTGGTTATCCACGCCAATGCCGGGCGAGTCAGGCACGCTGACCAGCGCCATGGTTTCGCCCAAAGTCTGTCCGAGCGTCACCCCCTGTTGGGATGCAATCAGGCTGCCTGAAAGTTCGGCATTCTTCTGCTGATAACCCAGGCCACGCGAATACCCTACTCGCAGTTGACCGGCATTGTATTGATAACCGGCACTGAGATCCTGACTGCCGCCTTTTTTCTGGCTCTGCGTGGCGCTGGCCGCATAGTTGAGGCTGTAATCCTTCAGTGCCGTGCCACTGATGCCCAGGCGGCGGCTATCTTCACCATTCTTCACCAGCGTATGGTCGTAGTTAAGCCTCACCCGCGGCAACAATACCGCGCTCATGGGGATGGAGAACGACAGGCCGACCTGGGCCTGATCTTTACCGTAAGACCGTTGGTTATATTCAGCATGCAGGGAAACGTCCAGCTCACCCCAACTGCTGCTCACCCCCAACTCAAGACTGGTCTCGCCTTTCTCCTGCCCGCGTAGGGTCTCTTTTACCAGCGTCAAATAGGCACTGTCCGAATCCGTAATGAATTGGTTATAGCTTGCCTCGAGGCGGTATTTTTTTTCAGCGTCAAAATCACCGGTAAAAATACCGTCCTCCCAATCCCACCAATAGGTCTTCTGCTGGGCTATCGCCTCATTGAAAGTGCGATAACTTTGTCTGGGGGGATAATACTGCGCCAACAGGCTAAACGAGGACTCCCACTGAGGTATCGCCTTGGCATAACGCAAGCGGGCCATGCCGCCGTTATCCGGCTGTTGCCGCCGCGGCTCAAGCGCAGATGAATGGCTGTAGTCAATTGACAAGGCCCCCCACTGATCCAGACTTTTGCCCACGCCCACGGCGGCACTGCGATAAAGATCTGAGGTGAGAAAACCGCCGTACAGCGTCATCTTATAGGCTAGGCCGCTGCTGAGCGACATTTCGCCAAATACCGGCTGCGCTTGTTCAACACCGTGGTAAGGCTGATATTTCCCCACGGTGGCGTCGTACTTCCAATGGTAACGGTGCACCAGATTGGGCATCGATGAATACGGGATCCTTCGTTCGGTTTCGGTACCGTCACTTTCCTTGATGATCACTTCAATATCACCATCAGGGGCCGGTGGATAAACATCCTTCAGAATAAAAGTACCGGGCGAAACAAAAGTCTGATAAATCACCACGCCGTTCTGACGGATCTTCACCTGCGCGTTGCTACGCGCATAGCCACGTAGCCAGGGTGAAAAAGCGCGCAGGCCATCCGGTAACATCCTGTCGTCCGACACCAGGCTGATACCGCGATACTTCACACTTTTGAACAACGTAGAGGGCGTGTTGTTATCGCCCAGGGTCAACTGAGAGCGCCAGGCCCGGATATCGCGAAAGGCGAACGCCCGCTCGGTATACCATGCGGGTTTACCCCAGGTTTCTTCCTGATAAACCGGCTCGTAACGCAAACGCCAGGCACCAAGATTAACGCCACTGTTAATATCCGCATTCATCCGACGACGACGATCGGTATTACGGTATTTTTCACCCTGGTAGTGACTGTAATTGAGCCGATAATCGACAAAGGCGGCGTTAATGCCGTCATCCCAACGGCTGGTGACCACGCCATTTTCCTTATTGGTGATAAGTGGCTCCGGGATCACCAGGGTTAACAACTGCGCATCGGGGTCAAAAAACTTTTTGATATTACGCTGGGTCAAAGCCGTCGGCATCACGCAGCCCTCGACCGAGAAATACATGGCGGCGACGTCCGGATAGCGCATTCCCCATTCCCTGAGCAGGGGGGCAGTAATGCAAACCTCTCCACTGGGGGTCTGGTCGAACCCGATACGCCCATGGTAGGTATTATTCACAATGACGTAAATTTTGTTGCTCTCTGCCAGACAGGCAGGAGCCACCAGTGCCGTCAGCAGCAGCGAAATGCGCAGAGAGAAGATCATGGAATGTTGATATCGGCTTTTTAACCCAATAAAAAAGGCGCTTTACGCGCCTTTGGTCTTGAGCCAAAAAGCTTAGCCTTGCAGGGCGGCCAGCTCAGCACGAGCCTGACGCAGGTCAGCGGTGATTTCATTCACGTCGGACTGTTTTTCCTGAAGCTTTTTCTGATACTTAGCGACTTTCTTGGCATCGCCTCGTGCCTGTGCTTCACCTAAATCAGCCTGTACCTGATTCACGTTATTTTGCTTCTCAACCAGCTTGCGCTCCAGCTTGTCGATTTTTTTCTGGTTCTTGGCGGCCAGACCACTGTCGGTACAATTGGCTTGCAACTCGTTCAAGGCTTTCTGCAGCCCAGCCACTTTGTTGCTGTTGCCGTATTTCTGCGCTTCTCTGATCTGGTTTTCAATTGCGCCACGCTTGGCATTGCAATCGTTACCTGCCGCAGTAGCCACTGAAGCAAAACCTGCACCCAACGCCAGAACCAGTGGCAGTGCGATTAATTTAGTCATTTTTTTCATTATCATGTCCCTTTTCAACGATAAATAAGTGGGGATGGCCCCCTCCATCTTGTCGGACAGATAATAGATTTATGCAGATGACGTTAATATCGACAGATGGCTTCATTGCTCTGTAGGAACGGACTACCCCTCTGTAGTCCGTGTATCGGCCAACGAAAGACTCTGTTGCAGTACCCCGATCAAATCGGTAGCCGCCTGCACCACGGCATCCATATCATCGATATCACCGCTCGCCGCCAGACGTCGACAAGCCTCCGCCAGCAGATCGGCATGCACTAAACGGGCGGCACCCAACAGCTTATGGGCGACTTCAGCAATCTGGCCGTTATCTGGCAACCGGTGATCCCGCAGTGCGTTTAACTCCGCGCAGTCTTCGTCCAGGCTTTCGATCAGCGTTGCAACAAACTCATTGAATACCCCAGCAACACGCAATTCTGCGGGTAAGGCTGCGGGATCAAAAATCCGCAGGTCGCTGCCCGCATCACCGGGTTCAACTGACAAGGTGCGAAGTTTTTCGGTAAGAATTTGCAGATTCACCGGCTTGAACAGGCAATCATTCATCCCGGCCTGCAGGCAGGCTTCCCGGGCGCTGCCCTGGGCATCCGCCGTCAGCCCCCAGAGCGCCACCGCCGGTAAGCCCTGTTCGCGCTCTTTCACCCTCAACCGACGGGTGAAGTCATAGCCGTCCATATTCGGCATATGGCAATCGGTGATCACCAAATCGACCCTTTGCTGCTCCAGCGCCTTCAGGGCCTGTATGCCGTCTTCAACCGGGAGCGGATGATGACCAAGGAAGCGCAACTGCTGCGTCAGCAACAAGCGTCCGGCACGGTGATCTTCCACCACCAGGATCCGTAAGCCAGCCCGTTCGGGAGCTTCCACCGGAGATGCCGTCGGCGGCGGCACTATTGCCAGCAGGCGCGGTATCGACAGTGAAACCGTCACCTCGGTACCGATTTCCGGTTCACTGACCAGGGCAATGCTGCCTCTCATCATGGCGATCAGGGTGCGGCAAATATAAAGCCCCAGCCCGGCACCATGGCTGCCTGCCATATTTTTCCCCTGAGAGAACGGCTGGAACAGTGCGGACTGGGTTGCGGTATCAATGCCCTTGCCGGTATCGATAACCCTGATTCGCATCTCCAGACGCTCATCGTCGACGGCATCCACCAGCGCACTGAGGGTGACCGTGCCCTGCCCGGTGAACTTAATTGCATTGCTGACCAGGTTTGAGATCACCTGTTTAAATCGCACCGGGTCGATCATCACATCACTGGCAATCTCGGCATCAATATCCAACTTAAAGCCCAGCCCCTTCTGGCGAGCGACTCCGTCAAACAGGATGGCCACCGACTCAATCAACTGCCTTAAATCAGCGCGCTCCGGGTGCAGCACCAAACGTTCGGACTCAATACGCGAGATATCCAGAATGTCGCCAATCAGCGCCAACAGTGAATGGGCCGAACCCTGGGCGATATTCAATAAATCGACATCTGCTTCCCCGCCGCGTTGCCGCTGCCGCAACACCAGTTCCAGCATGCCAATAATGGCATTCAGTGGGGTACGGATCTCATGGCTCATGGTGGCAAGAAAGGTGGTTTTCGCCCGGTTGGCGCTATCGGCCCGTTCCTTGGCTTGCTGCAATTGCACAATCAGCTGCTCGCGCTCGGTGATGTCAAACCAGCCGCCCACCTTGCTGTCACACTGCCCCTGCTGCGCCATCAGCAAGGTGCTCCACTGCTCCAAAATATGGGGGTGCCCGCCAAAGGTCAGCTGTCGGGTGAGTAACAACGCATGGGGATCCTGTTCATTTGAACTCAGAGCAATATCTTCAGCGCCAGACAGACTGAGCTGAAAGCTTTCCAGGCTATTGCCTACAGCCTCCGTCGGAGCCAGACCCAGCGCTTGATAAAAGCGTGCATTGGCCAAGATTATTTTTTCTTTTAAATCGGTGAGATAAATGGGTATCGGCACGGCATCCAGCAACATTTGCTGATGCAGGGCCATCTCATTACGCAAGGCTTCCAGGCGGTGCTGATGTTGCCGACGATAAAAAATAAATATCGCCAGAAAGCACAGCAATATTGCAGCCAGTGCCAGTAACGCCGGGCGGTAATACCGGGCCATGGAAGCCCCTTCAACGCTCTCGCTGTTCATTAGATAAGCATTGTTGTACCAGTTACGGGTCATGGCATGAATATCCTCCGGCGGAATACTCAGTAATGCCTTATCCAGAATGGTCGCCAGCGGATATTCACTGCCGGAAACGCCCATGACAAAACGCGCCGGTTCTGAATCCAGCCCACGAAGGATCTGCAAACCGGGTTGAGAACCATGGGAAAGCAGAAAATCTGCGCTGATCATCGGCAACACCAGTACATCGGCACGCCCGTCGGTCAAGGCCTCTATCCCGGCGTAAGGCGTCGCTACTGGGATGATGCGGCTCTGCGGGTAGTGCTGTCGCAAGAACGCATCAAGCGGATGACCCCGGACCAATGCAATACGCTGCGGCTGCAAATCGGCTTTTTGTGCCTCATGCCCCACCAGTACCCAGGAATTAAACAGATAGGAACGGGTGGTTAACAGCCCGTTGGGCCACACCGCATCCAGAGTAACGCCGGCGACCACGTCGGCTTTGCCGCTTTTCATCTCCTCCAGCGACTGCTGCAATGATGTGGCCCGAATGACATCGAACCTCAACCCGGTGCGGGTAGAGATCGCCTCAAGCACATCCGCCGTCAGTCCATGAAAATAACCCTGTTCATCGAAGAAATTCAGCGGCGCAAAATCATCGTTAACCACCACTCGAACCCTGGGATTATCTTCAATCCATTTGCGCTCCAGCGAGGTAAACAGCAGGTGCTTTCCGGCAGACGCCATCGGCGCCCCGCCGCTCCAGCGACTCTGGATCGCCACCACCGCACTGTCGGGGATCGTCTCCAATACCCGGTTCAATATCCTTTGCAGACGGCCATTGCTACTCGCTACGGCAAAAGCAAAACCGTTGGCATCTTCCTGCGGCAACAGTTGTAGACGCAGATTATTCAGGTTTGCCTGATTGATCAGATAGCGGGCGGAGATAGCGTCACCGATAAACGCATCGAGATTATTAAAAGAAAGGGCCTCCAGTGCACGTCGCGAGGAGTCGTAGATTTGAGTGCTGCCAGCCGGAAAGCGCCGGATCAAAGCTTTACGGTTGCGGTACAAACTTTCAATGCCGACCCGCCGGATCGGTTTACTGTGCAGCAGGCTGTCGGTTCTCTCGACCAGTGCCGGACTGGCGACCAGATAAGGATGACTGAGCAACAGGCCATGTTTCTGCTTATCCTCGTCGCTGGCATTAGCGATAAGGTCCACTTCCCCTCTGGCCAGGGCCTGTAGCAGCAACTCATAGCTTTCGTAGTAGCGGACTCGTACCTGGATATTGAGGTTGTAGCCGATGATGCCCAGATAATCGGCATTAATCCCCCCATAGTCATGCAACCCGGTGGTGATGTCATAAGGAGGATAATTGGGCGCTGCCGTGCCGTAGATCAGCATGCGTTTTTGGCGCAACCATTGCCAGTCGCTGCCTTTAAGCCCCGGCTCGGGCAATTGAACCTGGCTACGGCTATCCAGGTTTATTTCCCGAAAGGTCGGGGTAACCTCTGCGATGACGCTGCTGCAAAACAACAGCAATATTAAAAATAATTTATTCATCATCATTGCGACTATTTTGATGATGAAGAAAACTCGCCAAATCCTCGACGCGATGGACCTTTAGTTTATCCATCAGACGTGCCTTGTAAGTGCTGATGGTTTTATTACTTAACAGCAAGCGATCGGCAATCTCTTTATTGCTTAATCCTTCGCTCAAATAACGCAGCACGGTCAATTCACGATCGGAAAGGCGCGTCATGACATCTTCATTTTTCGCTGGTGTATTCAGCAACGAGCTAAAGGTTCCCTGAGGAAAACAAAGATAGCCTTGCAACACCAGTTGGCACAGCGGCGCCAGTTGGCCAACATCCAGCTCTTTACTGAAAAAACCGCAGGCACCGGCACGCCAGACACGCTCGGCATAGATCTCCGCCGGCAGGCTGCTATAGACCACCACTTTCATTGAACTATCTATTTGACGAATGTGTTGCAGGATCTGCAAACCGTCCATTTTGTTCAGCATAATGTCCAGAATGACCAACTGGGGCTGAACCTGTTTTATTTTTGCCAATGCCGCCATTCCATTGGTGGCGGTTATAATTAAGTTATTTCCTAATGGAGCAAGAATTGTCTTAACCGCAAAGCAAATTGCCGGATGATCGTCAATAATCAACCAGGTGTTCATAAGGATATCCTTATCCAAAAGACAGCATTCAGGAAATACGCTCAAACGCTTCATTAAATAGTTAATAAAGGGCATGAGTTAATATTTTTAATGGGTTATTACAGAATGACCGATGGGTTTTATCATCTCACAACGGCTATTTTAGCGATTGTGGCATTATAATATTCCTTGCGCAACCCGCTGCTGCAGCCCCTGTTCAAAGGTCTGCATACCGGACTGCCCGCCGGTTTGCAGCACGTTAGCCAATTGATGGGTTTTGCCCTCACGGATCATGCTGCTGACCGCCGCCGTTGCCGTCAGTACCTCAAAAATTGCCACCCTGCCACCGCCGGGCCGACTCAACAATTTTTGTGCAATCACCGCCTGTAAGCTGCCAGCCAATTGGGCACGTACATAAGGTTTTTCTTCCGCCGGAAAAACATCCACCAGCCGATCCACCGCCTGCGGCGCACTGCGGGTATGCAATGTGGCCAGCACCAGATGGCCGGTTTCCGCCGCGGTCAGTGCCAGACGGATCGTGGTGGTATCGCGCAGCTCCCCCAGCAGGATCACATCCGGATCCTCACGCAGAGCAGCCCGCAGCGCATCGTCAAAGCTATGGCTGTCGCGACCCAGCTCCCGTTGCTGGATCAAACACTGCCGGCTGCAGTGGATAAATTCGATCGGGTCTTCCAGCGTAAGGATATGGCGCCGCTGGTGCTGATTGATCTCGTCAATCATCGCCGCCAGGGTGGTGGATTTTCCGCTGCCAGTCGCACCGGTCACCAGGATCAGGCCATCTTCGCGCCGAACCAGAGCCGGAATAATGTCTGGCGCGGCCAACGCGGCCAAGGTTGGGCAATGGCCGGCAATCAACCGCAAAGCAATCGAGACTCCCTGGCTTTGCAGAAAGAAATTGGCACGCAGACGGATCTCACCCGCCAGTGAAAGCGCCAGATCCAGCTGCCCCAACTGCTGTAACTGCTGCCGCTGCAACGGTTGCAGCAGGGTGTTGCACAACAGCTGCATTCTCGCTGCGGTCAGAATTTCTGCCCCTGCCAGCGGCTGCAGTTCACCATCAATGCGCAACATCGGCCGATGTCCGGTACAAAGGTGCAGATCGGAAGCATTATGCTTTACACTAAGGGCCACGAATTCATCGATATCCATATCAATCTCCTGGGTCAATAATGAGCACTATCCAACAGAATCTGCAGGATGTCAGAAACCGCATTGCCGCGGCCGCTCAAGGCTGCGATCGCGCTCCAGAAGAAGTTACGCTGCTTGCCGTAAGCAAAACCAAACCTGTGGCGGCGATCGCAGAAGCCATCGCGGCAGGCCAGCGCGCCTTCGGCGAGAACTATGTTCAGGAAGGCGTGGATAAGGTTCAGCATTTCGCCGCGCTGCCGGAAGGTGCAACATTGGATTGGCACTTTATCGGCCCTTTGCAATCCAACAAGAGCCGACTGGTGGCAGAGAACTTCGCCTGGTGCCACACCGTTGATCGGCTGCGTATTGCCCTGCGTTTGAGCGACCAGCGCCCGGCAGAGATGCCACCGCTTAACGTTCTGATCCAAATAAACATCAGCGATGAACAGAGTAAATCTGGCATTGTACTGGCTGAATTGCCGGCGCTGGCAGAAGCGGTTGCCGCGCTGCCAAACGTCAGGCTGCGCGGGCTGATGGCCATTCCGGCTCCGCAAGAGAATTACCAGAGCCAGTTGGCGGTGTTCGGTCAGATGCGCGACGCCTTCCTGGCTCTGCAACAGCAATATCCGCAGGTGGACACGCTGTCGATGGGCATGACCGACGACATGACGGCAGCGATTGCCGCAGGCAGCACCCTGGTGCGCATCGGCACCGCCATTTTTGGCGCCCGTGATTATTCACAGGCCTGACACATTAACGAGGGATTTTGATGCAGCATCGTAAGATTACCTTTATTGGTGCCGGTAACATGGCACGCGCTATCATCGCCGGCCTGGTAGCTGGCGGTTATCCGGCCAAATCCATTAGCGTCTGTGCACCTTCGGCTAAAAACCGTGATGCACTGGCGGCGGACTACGGCATCATCAGTAGCAGTGACAACCTGGCCTGTGCTCAAGCGGCCGATGTCGTGGTGCTGGCGGTAAAACCGCAGATGATGGCCGATGTCTGTCAGCCATTGCGTGAACGGGTCGATTTCAGCGGCAAGCTGGTTCTGTCGATCGCCGCCGGTATCCAGGTCAGCCGTTTTTACCAACTGCTGGGCGACCACCTGAACATCGTGCGCATCATGCCCAATACCCCCTCACTGGTAGGTAAAGGCATGAGCGGCCTGTATGCACCGCAACAGGTCAGCCAACAGGACCGCGACTACAGCAGCGATTTGATGGCGTCAGTCGGCAAGGTGTGCTGGGTGGATGCCGAAAACGGCATTAACGGCGTCATCGCCGCTGCCGGTAGCGCACCGGCTTATTTCTTCCTGTTTATGGAAGCCATGCAGCAAGAAGCCGAACGTATGGGCTTCGACAGCCAGACCGCCCGTAATCTGGTGCAGCAGGCGGCCTCCGGCGCTGCCGCGCTGGTGGAAGCCAACCCGGATACACCATTGTCGACCCTGCGTGAGCAAGTGACCTCTAAAGGCGGCACCACCGCCGAAGCGCTGCGGGTCTTCAACGAACAACAGCTGCCGGCAACCGTGGCCAAAGCCATGCAGGCGGCAGTTTCCCGTGCGCAGGAAATGGAAAAATCATTTTAAATAATCGAGAGTTAAGGAGAAGGGCTACTACATGCTAACGCTGACTTTTTTGGTCAAAACCGTTGTTGATCTGTACGTCATGGTACTGCTGCTGCGCATCTGGATGCAGTGGACGCGCGCTGACTTTTACAACCCATTCGCACAGTTTATCGTGAAGATCACCCAACCGGTGATCGGCCCGCTGCGCCGTGTCATTCCGTCCCTCGGGCCGATCGACAGCGCATCGCTGCTGCTGGCGTTCCTGCTGATGACCATCAAGTATCCGCTGCTGCTGCTGATCCAGGGCGGTGCGATGTCACTCAGTCCGTATAATCTGTTGTTTGGGCTGATCTCGCTAGTGAAGTCGGCCGGTTACCTGATCTTCTGGGTGATGATTATCCGCGCGCTGATGAGCTGGATCAGCCAGGGCCGCAGCCCGATTGATCAATTGATGTATCAACTGACCGAACCTTTGATGTCCCCGATCCGCCGTATCTTACCGGCAATGGGCGGCATTGATTTTTCAGCGATGGTGGTGATCCTGATCCTGTATCTGATCAACTACCTGGGCATGGATCTGTTCGGTGAGATCTGGTTCCTGCTGTGAGTGCAGTGACCCCGGTACTGGACGGGCTGGCGATCAGGCTATATATTCAGCCGAAAGCCAGCCGCGACCAGATTGTCGGTTTGCATGGCGACGAACTTAAAGTCGCCATTACCGCCCCGCCGGTAGACGGCCAGGCCAACGCTCATCTGATCAAGTTTCTCGCCAAGCAGTTCAAGGTGGCGAAAAGCAACGTCACCATCGAGAAAGGCGAACTGGGGCGGCATAAACAGTTACGCATCGTTAATCCGCAACAGATCCCCGCCGTGGTCGCGGCGCTAATCGAATAAATTTCAAGGTAGTCATCATGCAAAAAGTCGTTCTTGCCACCGGTAACCCGGGCAAAGTGCGCGAACTCGCCGACCTGCTGGCCGATTTCGGGCTGAATGTGGTCGCACAAACCGAGCTGGGCGTGGAGTCCGCTGAGGAAACCGGCCTGACGTTTATTGAAAACGCCATCCTGAAAGCCCGTCACGCGGCGCAAATCACCGGCCTGCCGGCGATTGCCGACGACTCGGGCCTGGCGGTAGACGCATTGGGCGGCGCACCGGGCATCTATTCTGCGCGTTACGCGGGCGTTGACGCCTCCGACCAGCAAAACCTCGACAAACTGCTGGTGGCGCTGAAAGACGTGCCGCAGGGCAGCCGCGGTGCGCAGTTCCACTGCGTGCTGGTGTATATGCGCCACGCAGAAGATCCAACGCCACTGGTGTTCCACGGCAGCTGGGCCGGTGAAATCACCCACGCCGCGGCAGGTGAAGGCGGTTTCGGTTACGATCCGATCTTCTACGTCCCGGAACTGGGTCGCACCGCCGCCGAGCTGAGTCGCGACGAGAAACGCGCAGTGTCACACCGTGGTAAAGCACTGAAACTGATGCTGGAAGCGATGCGCAATGCTTAAGTTGCCTCCATTAAGTTTGTACATTCATATCCCGTGGTGCGTGCAGAAATGCCCGTACTGCGACTTCAACTCGCATGCGTTGAAGGGCGAAGTCCCGCATCAGGAATATGTCGATCACCTGCTGGCGGATCTGGATGCCGATCTGCCGCTGGTAGCCGGCCGTGAAATCAGTACTATTTTTATCGGCGGCGGCACCCCCAGCCTGCTGAGTGCCGAGGCGATGCAATCGCTGCTGGACGGCGTGCGAGCACGCATCCACGTGGTTGACGGTGCCGAGATCACCATGGAGGCCAATCCCGGTACCGTGGAGGCCGATCGCTTCAGCGGCTACCAGCGCGCCGGAGTGAACCGCATCTCTATCGGAGTGCAGAGCTTCAGCGCCGAGAAGTTAACTCGCCTGGGGCGCATACACGGCCCGGAAGAGGCCAAACGTGCAGCGCACCTGGCCACCGGTCTTGGCCTGCGCAGTTTTAACCTCGATCTGATGCATGGCCTGCCGGACCAGTCGCTGGAAGAGGCGCTGGACGATTTGCGCCAGGCGATTGCCCTTAATCCGCCGCACCTGTCGTGGTATCAGCTGACCATCGAACCCAATACCCTGTTCAGTTCACGTCCGCCGGTCCTGCCGGACGACGACGCGCTGTGGGATATTTTCGAACGGGGCCATGAGTTACTGAGCGCTGCCGGCTATCAGCAATATGAAACCTCGGCCTATGCCAAGCCGGGTTACCAGTGCCAACACAACCTCAACTACTGGCGTTTTGGCGACTATCTGGGGATTGGCTGTGGCGCACACGGCAAACTGACATTCAGCGACGGCCGCATTCTGCGCACCGCGAAAACCAAGCATCCGCGCGGTTTTATGCAGGGCAAGTATATGGACAAGCAGCATGAGGTGACGGCAGCAGATCGGCCGTTCGAGTTCTTTATGAACCGCTTCCGCCTGCTGGAGGCGGCGCCGCGTGCCGAGTTCGTCAACTACACCGGGCTGGATGAAAGCACTATCCGTGCACAGTTGGACGAAGCACTGGCGAAAGGCTATCTGGAAGAGACGCCGGAATATTGGCAGATCACCGAGAAAGGCAAACTGTTCCTTAACTCGCTGCTGGAGCTATTTCTGGCAGACGAATAGCAAAAAGCGCTGAATTATCAGCGCTTTTTTTGGTTTTAATCTGGATAGAACTCGTGGGAAAGCACCTGCTGGATATCCCAAATACCGTTTTCCGGATAAACGTCCAACCCGGCTTCGGTCGTCGCCAGCGCTATCGCCTTGGACCAAATGACATCCAGCCAGTCAGCGTCGCTAAGCTTGACTTTTAAACTCGGCGACTCCTTCAGACTGTAAAGCACCTCTTTGCGCTGGGCTTTAATGGTTCTTTCCCAACTGGTGCCACGACGCGCCGGCTGATATTTCCATTTCAGCAGATGCGCGATCAGCACTGTCATACGGCTTGCAAGTTCCCTTTGCTCGCTCTTTCCCACGTCCTCAATCTCCTCGGCGATCTTTTCAACATCGATCTCAGACAATTTTCCGGAGCGCAAAAGAGCTGCCTGTTCATTTGCCCAGGCGACAACATCAGTTTCGTAGCGAGTATGGCTCATAGCGTTCTCCGTAAACACCCATGAATCTGTACATAGTTCAACCAGTCTGTCAGATAACCATCAGGAGGTCAAAAAACACGCTACCCACGGTAATTTCGCGTTACTTCAAAGCATTAAGCAGGTCTTTACGTTGGGTTTCCAGGCCGGTAACGCGGTTACAGACATCGTGACCAAAGTTCTGGAAGTCCTGCTCCTGGTTGTTCCATTCGTTCTGAATCGCCTTCTGCAGGCCACCCAGATTGCCCATGATCGCCTGCAGCGGATTGCCGCCGCTGTTGGCCGCCTGCTTGACGCCCATCTCATTCAGACTGTCCTGCAATACGCCGCCCATGCTCTGCTGCACCAGATTACGGCCATCCTGCTCAACCTGATCAATCGCCTTGTGATGGAAGGTCAGGCCGTCGCTGCGGTGTTCAATAATACGGTTCATCTGCTGCTTGAGCTGGCCATTGAGCGTAGTCAGGCGGTTGCGCACGTTGCTGTCGCTGCCCAGCTCTTTAACGATCACCTTATCCAGTGCCACACGCGCTTTTTCCAGGTGTTGTTGTGCACCATTGTCAATCCACGGCAGCTCTTTACGCAATGCGCTCTGGTAGCTGAAGGCCTTTTGACGCTGGCTGTCATTCAGGCTCAACGCCTGGCCGTTGCGGGTCACATCGCCATCCGCTGAAATCTGCAGGTTGCCGCTGGCGCCTGTCACCTGCACGTTCTGCGGGCTGATAATCACGTCGTCCTGGGGTTTAACGCTGCACTGATACTCGGCATGCGCCTGTGAAGCAGTCAACAGCAGTAAGGCTAACCCGGTTTTCTTTAACATATTTTCTCCTGACTCCCTTCCGTGGTGGGATTAAAAAATCGAACGGCTAATCCGTTGAGACAACAGTTCCAGCGCCGCAGTTCCCGCCAGTGAGTTACCGGAGGCATCCAGCTCCGGCGACCAGACGGCGATCGACAGCTCATCGGGGACGATGGCGACAATGCCGCCGCCGACACCCGACTTGCCCGGCATACCTACGCGGTAGGCAAATTCTCCCGCGCCGTCGTACATGCCACTGGTCATCATCAGCGCATTGATCTGGCGCGCCTGCAGTGGGCTGATCACTTCGCGCCCGCTAAGATCACGCCCGTGATTGGCCAGATAAACAAAGCTACGTGCCAGCTCCTGGCAGCTCATCCGCAACGCGCAGTAGTGGAAATAGGTTTGCAGCACGGTGAGCACGTCGTTTTCAAAGTTGCCGAACGACTTCATCAGATAGGCTATCGCCGCATTGCGATCGGAGTGTTCAAACTCGGAACGGGCAACCCGCGAGTCGTAGGCCAGGTCTTCTTCACCGGCCAGTTGGCGCACCACTTCCAGCATGCGTTGCTTGGGAGCGCTGAGCCGCGTTTGCAGCATGTCACACACCACCAGCGCACCGGGGTTGATAAACGGATTGCGCGGTTTGCCCTGCTCCATCTCCAACTGCAGCAACGAGTTGAACGGCAGACCGGAAGGCTCCTTGCCGACCCGTTGCCAGATCTCGTGCTCCTGATAACGGGCCAGTGCCAGCGTCAGGCTCAGCACCTTGGAGATCGACTGAATAGAGAAGCGCTCGGTGGCGTTCCCGGCCTGGAACATTTCGCCGTCGACGGTACAAACGGCGATCGCCAGACGATCGGCCGCCACTTCCGCCAGTGCCGGTATATAGTCCGCCACCTTGCCCTGGCCAATCAGCGGGCGCACCTGTTGCAGGATCTCTTCCAGCAACGCGTTATCCAATGTCGTTACCACCGCGCTCACACTCCGGACAAAACAAAGGTGCCGTTAAGGCACCTTAAAATCAATAAGCTGGCGCGGCTCCGGGCCGCGCCGATCGTGCTGGGGAAATCAGTCCCACCAGATATCGAACAGATCGCTGACCTTAACATCGGTCAGTTTACGCGCTTCCAGCCATTTTTTGACCAGTTCGCGCTGTTCGTCGGTGCAATGACCGATAGTCTGCAGGCAGATCAAACCTTCCCACTGCAGATAGCCACTGCCGTCAAACGCCATACCGTTCGGCTCGATCACTTCGTCGATGAAAGCGTCCAGCGTGCTGTCGATATCTTCAACCGCGGTGCCTTCGGCAAAACGCCATGCTACGGAGAAACCCAGCTCCTGAAACTCTTCAATGTGTAACTTTTTACGTAAACGACGACTGCGGTTCTTAGCCATTATTCTTTCCTCTCAAACATCAAATCCCAAACGCCATGTCCCAGACGCTGGCCGCGTAATTCAAATTTTGTCAGTGGGCGTGAATCCGGACGCGGCACGTAATCATTATCGCTGGAAAGATTACGATAGCCTGAGATCCCGTTCATAACCTCTAACATATGTTCTGCGTAAGGCTGCCAGTCGGTGGCCATATGGAATACGCCGCCGACTTTCAATTTGCGCTGCACCAGTTCAACAAACGGCGTCTGTACGATGCGACGTTTATTGTGGCGAGCTTTGTGCCACGGATCGGGGAAGAACAGCTGCACCATGTCCAGCGACCCGTCCGGGATCATATTCTCCAACACCTCAACCGCGTCGTGACACATCACGCGCAGGTTGCTCAGCTCCGCTTCGGTAGCGTCGGCCAGACAGGCACCCACGCCCGGCGAATGTACTTCAATCCCCAAGAAATTCTGCTGCGGGTTATGGCCCGCCATGGTCACCAGCGAGGCACCCATGCCAAAACCGATCTCCAGCACGGTCGGCGCATCGCGCCCAAACAGTGCGGTGATATCGACAGGTTCAGCCTGATACTCCACGCCCATCACCGGCCAATAGTTGTCCAGCGCGTGCTGCTGGCCTTTGGTCAACCGCCCCTGGCGGCGGACAAAACTGCGGATACGGCGCATCGCACGGCCGTTCTCATCAAATTCTGGGGAGATGACGTCATTAATCATAGTGCTTTCTGTCTGTTTGGCTGCTAATTAGGGAAACGCGCATTATGCAAAGATACATTGGTTTAGCAAGTGTTCATCTGATGTACCTGCCGTGCGACGTCGGAAAGTTCCGGTTTACAGCATCATGACTCTATGCTGCAATCGCGCTTCATTTTCTGCCGGATATCGAAGCTGCTTATTATGATGCAAGCACAACAGTTCGCACAGGTGGTGCTTGACTGGTACCAGCGTTATGGCCGTAAAACCCTGCCGTGGCAGCTTGATAAGACCGCCTATCAAGTATGGCTCTCTGAGGTCATGTTGCAACAAACGCAGGTTGCCACCGTGATCCCGTATTTTCAGCGCTTTATGGCACGTTTTCCCAACGTGCGTGCGCTGGCAGAAGCACCGCTGGACGAAGTGCTGCACCTGTGGACCGGCCTGGGCTACTACGCCCGTGCCCGCAACCTGCACAAGGCGGCGCAGACCATTGTCGCACAGCACGGCGGCGAGTTCCCGACAACCTTTGAAGAAATCCACGCCCTGCCCGGTATTGGCCGCTCAACGGCCGGGGCGGTGCTGTCATTGGCGCTCGGCCAGCATTACCCCATCCTCGACGGTAACGTGAAACGCGTGTTGGCCCGCTGCTATGCGGTCGAAGGCTGGCCAGGTAAAAAAGACGTCGAAAACCGGCTGTGGCAGATCAGTGAAGACGTCACCCCAGCACAGGGCGTCGGCCAGTTCAATCAGGCGATGATGGATCTGGGGGCGATGGTCTGCACCCGTTCCAAACCCAAGTGCGAGCTGTGTCCACTCAACCTCGGCTGCATCGCCTACGCCCATCACAGCTGGGCGAAATACCCCGGTAAAAAGCCCAAGCAGACGCTGCCGGAAAAAACCGCTTACTTTTTATTGCTGCAACAGGGCGAACGAGCCTGGCTGGAACAGCGGCCGGCCGTCGGCTTGTGGGGCGGATTATTCTGCTTCCCGCAGTTTAGCGAACGTGAAGAGATGGAACTCTGGCTGCAACAACGCGGTCTGAAAAACAATCGCCAGCAGCAGTTGACCGCATTTCGTCATACTTTCAGTCATTTCCATCTGGATATCGTGCCTGTCTGGCTGGAAATGAACGAGGCAGGCGCCAGCATGGATGAGGGCGTCGGTCTCTGGTATAACTTAGCGCAGCCGCCCTCTGTCGGGCTGGCAGCGCCGGTTGATCGCCTGTTGCAACAGTTGGCAAAACAGTCCCCACGCCAGCAGGGTTTATTTGGCGATAGCGCCATTGATGAGGAATTAGCATGAGCAGAACCATTTTTTGTACCTTCCTGCAGCGCGACGCTGAAGGGCAGGATTTCCAGCTTTATCCAGGGGAAGTCGGCAAACGCATCTATAACGAGATCTCGAAGGAAGCCTGGGCAGAATGGATGAAAAAACAAACCATGCTGATCAACGAGAAAAAACTGAACATGATGAACGTGGATGACCGCAAACTGCTGGAAGCGGAAATGATCAAGTTCCTGTTCGAAGGGCACGACGTGCACATCGAAGGCTATACGCCACCGAGCGAATAACGCTGTTGGGGCCAGGCGCTGGCCCTCTTCAATACTTCTCGTATACGGCTTTAAGATGAAGAAAATTTTAGCTTTGCTAGTAATAGCGCCTTTACTGATTTCATGTTCCGGCAAAAAAAGTACCGAAGTCAACGAAGCCCTGGTCAAAGACACCAACGGCTTTGAGATCCTGATGGGCCAATTCGCCCACAACATCGAGAATATCTGGGGTCTGAACGAAGTTCTGATCGCCGGGCCAAAAGATTACGTTAAATACACCGACCAGTATCAAACCCGTAGCCATATCAACTTTGATTCTGGTGCCATCACCATTGAGACCATCGCTACCACCGATCCTGCCGCCCACCTGCGTCAGGCGATTATCAGCACCTTGCTGATGGGGGACGATCCGGGTTCTATCGATCTCTATTCCGACGTCAACGATATCCAGATCAGTAAAGAGCCGTTCCTGTACGGCCAGGTGCTGGATAACAAAGGCGCGCCGATCCGCTGGGAATGGCGTGCGGCGCACTTTGCCGACTATCTGGTGCAGAGCAAACTGCAAAAGCGCACCTCCGGTCTGCACGTGATTTACTCAGTCACCATTCAACTGGTGCCGAACCACCTGGACCAACGTGCGCATAAATACCTGCCGATGGTCCGCAAGGCGTCGGAGAAGTACGGGGTGGAAGAGTCGCTGATCCTGGCGATCATGCAGACCGAATCGAGTTTTAACCCGTATGCGGTGAGCGGTTCGGATGCGCTGGGCCTGATGCAGGTGGTACAGCACACCGCCGGTAAAGACGTGTTCCAGATGCGCGGGAAATGGGGCAAACCAAGCCGCAGTTACCTGTTCGATCCGGAGAACAATATCGACACCGGCACCGCCTATCTGGCCATTTTGCAGAACAACTATTTGGGGGGTATTCAGAACCCAACCTCACGTCGCTACGCGGTGATCACCGCCTATAACGGCGGGGCGGGCAGCGTGCTGCGAGTGTTCTCCAGTGACCGAACCCGTGCGGTCGGCATTATCAACGGCATGCAGCCGGGCGACGTCTACCAGACGTTGACCACCAAGCATCCGGCCGGTGAATCGCGCCGCTATCTGGTGAAGGTGAACAACGCGCAGAAGAGTTATCGACGCCGTTAATCCCCCTGGTCAGGGCGGTCTCTCCCGTCGCCCTGACCACCAGCATCACGAAGCAATGCTGTAGCCATTACGCCCCAGCGCCTTGGCGCGGTACAGAGCCTGATCGGCAGCTGCCAGCAGTTGTTCACGGTTCTGTCCCGGTTGCCATTGCGCAACCCCCTGACTTACCGTCACCCATTGCGCCACTTCAGAATCCGCATGCGGCATCGCCAGACCGGCGAGCAACCCTTCTATCCTCTTCGCCACCTGTGCCGCTTCACGCGCTTCAGATTTTGGCAGCAGGATAATAAATTCCTCACCGCCATAGCGGGCTACCAGATCCTGCGAACGCCGGGTAGCGCTCTCCAGACAGGCCGCCAGGCGGATCAGGCACTCATCCCCCTGCTGATGACCATAGTGGTCGTTGTACTTTTTGAAAAAATCGACGTCCAGCAGGATCAGGGAAAACGGCGCCTGCAGGGTCGATTCCCGCAGCAGAACCGCATCAAAGTAGGTGTCGAAGTAACGCCGGTTGGCGATGCCGGTCAGCGGATCGCGATGTGCCAGCTTGCTCAGGCGCTCAATCAGCCGTTTGTTTTCCTGCTCGCGCTCAATCGCCAGTTGGAACCATTGCTCCAGCCGGCTCTGTGCCGAATAAATCAGAAACAGCATCAGCGCATAGGAGATCAGGTTCACCAGCGAAAAAGCGCTGTGGATAAAAATATTTTCGGCAATCGCCACCAGCAGCACCGGAATGCTGAACAGGAAAAACAGCCGTGGAGACAGATAAAAGGCGATCAGAGAAGAAAACAGCAGGCCGAGTGTTAACGGGTAAAGCAGATTAATACTGTCGCTGACGATCAGATGGTGAAAAACGCCGCACCAGCACAGTGCCAACAACGCAGTGCAAACCACCGCACCACGCCAGGACGCCAACTTCCCCCTGGCAGCCAACTGGCGGATCGCGACAAAAGACAGGGCCGACAGCAATACCACACCGCAGATCGCCGGTGCACCACGTAACAGGGAACTCAGAGAGCGCTCACTGAAGGTTTGAGCACGCTGAAGCAGCAGATAGAGCGCCAGCAGCACATTAACCAATAAGAACCAGTTAAAATTCCGCAGCGTTGAACGTCTTTTCTCTCGGCCGACCCACTCGAGATTACCCTCTTCTTTCATCATCTTATTCCGGCCCCGTGGCTTTTACCTAAAAGGTAGTGCCACCACACAGCTTTGTCATCCTGGGTCGGGATGATTTAAAGGCGGCCCCTGTGGGCCGCTCAAATCTATTGCTTGATCATATAGCCGAAGATGCGCTTCCAGCCGTGATCTTTTTTCTCGATATACACACCCTGCAGCTCCGGTGAGAACCCCGGCAGCCGGTTGATACCGTCCTCCAGCGCCAGGAAGTAGCGCTGCACCGCCCCGCCCCACACTTCTCCCGGTACCACGCACAGCACGCCTGGTGGGTATGGCAATGCACCTTCTGCCGCAATGCGCCCTTCCGCCTGACCAATCGGCACCAGTTCGACGTTGTCGCGAATAAACTCCACGTTGGCGTCCTGTGGGTTCATCATCACCTGCGGGAAATGACGCTGACGGAACATCTCTTTCTGCAGCTGTTTGACGTCAAAGCTGACGTACAGATCGTGCATTTCCTGGCAAAGCTGGCGCAGGGTATAGCCACGATAGCGTTGCTCATTCTTGCGATACACCGTTGGCAGCACTACGCTCAACGGCGCGTCTTCTTCCACATAGCGCTCGAACTGCACCAGCATTTCCACCAACTGTTCCATCTTGGCCGGGTTTTCCGCTGGGGTCAGCAGGAACAGGATCGAGTTAAGGTCGCATTTCTCCGGCACGATGCCGTTCTCACGCAGGAAGTTGGCCAGAATGGTGGCCGGCACGCCAAACTCGGTGTACTGGCCGGTGGCCGCGTCTATGCCCGGGGTGGTCAGCAGCAGCTTGCACGGATCGACCAGATACTGGCCTTGCGCGTAGCCTTCAAAGCCGTGCCATTTCTCCTCCGGCACACAATCGAAGAAGCGCGCGTCGTTGGCGATCAGATCGGTGTCGTAATCCTGCCAGTTTTTCCCTGCCACCTGCAGCGGAACAAACGGCCTGAGCTGCGAGCAGCGTTCCAGCAGTTGCTTGCGCGTCTCGATACCCAACTTCACGCAGTCCATCCACATGCGGCGACCGGCGGCCCCGGCATGCATCTTGGCGTTAACGTCCAGCGCGGCAAACAACGGGTAGAACGGGCTGGTCGAGGCATGCAGCATGAAAGCATTGTTGAGGTGCTTGTGGTTGCAGTGGCGCTTCTGGCCCTTGATGTGATCGTCTTTCTTGTGGATCTGCGAGGTCTGCGAGAAACCGGCCTGCTGCTTGTGTACCGACTGGGTAACAAAGATACCCGGATCCAGTTCATCCAGTTCCAGCAACAGCGGCGAGCACTCTTTCAGCATCGGGATAAAACCTTCATAACCCACCCAGGCCGAGTCAAACAGGATGTAGTCACACAGGTGGCCGATGGTGTCGATCACCTGGCGGGCGTTATAGATGGTGCCGTCGTAAGTACCCAGCTGAATGATCGCCAGGCGGAACGGACGGGCCGCATCGGCTCTCTCCGGTGCCACTTCACGGATTTGTTCGCGCAGGTAACGCTCATCAAAACAGCGCGAATCAATGCCGCCGATAAAACCAAACGGGTTACGCGCGGTTTCCAGATACACCGGGGTCGCCCCGGCCTGGATCAGCGCACCGTGGTGGTTGGACTTATGGTTGTTGCGATCGAACAACACCAGGTCACCACGAGTCAGCAGCGCGTTGGTCACCACCTTATTGGCGGCCGAGGTGCCGTTGAGCACGAAATAGGTTTTATCGGCGTTAAATACCCGTGCCGCGTGCTTTTGCGCATCCTTGGCCGAGCCTTCGTGGATCAACAAATCGCCCAGCTTAACGTCGGCGTTGCACATGTCAGAACGAAAAAGCGTTTCACCGTAGAACTCAAAAAACTTCCTGCCGGCCGGATGCTTGCGGAAGAACTCCCCACCCTGGTGGCCCGGGCAGGCAAAGGTTGAGTTTTCCATTTCCACATAGGTTTTCAGCGTTTTGAAAAACGGCGGCAGCAGCGCCTGCTCGTAGGCATCGGCGGCGGCTTCCAACTGCGCCATATAGAACGCCTTGCTGGCCCCTTCCAGTGCAAAAACGCCGCTGATCAAGGGCAGGTAGTCCGGGGAGAGATGCTCGTCCCCCGCCACCGCCACAAAGGTCGGGATCTCGAACCCGGTCGCTTTGAGTTGCGCCAGGATACCTGCGTTAACGTCGTCGACCGACACCACTAACGCAGCCACATCGGTATAGTCCGTTTGCTCTACGCGAACGATTTGGCGCAGCGTTTCAATGGTGGCTACCAAACTGGCGCTGGTGGCTATTTTCAATTCTTTCATTGTGCTAACTCTCAAACGGTTAAGGATGAGGGTGTGCCATGGGGCACGGTGATGAGATAACAAAGGTTACCCCGGCAAATTGATGCCCGGCGTTGCAGTATAAAGCGCAAACGTGACCGGCTGACTCTCCTAAGATTATCAGGTAACTATCGGGGACTGGTATCAGCAGCGTCCGATAGACATCAGTAAAAGCAGAGCCGCCGCTCTATTTTTAATAATGCCTAACAGCGAGCATCAGGTAGCCTTACCGCATGGCAGGCTGGGTGTTTTTGACGGACTGCGTTCGGGAAAGGTAACGGCGGAGTGACGGCATCATTTGATGTCTGGTGCGCAGTGACGCTTGAGTAACAAAACCAGTCATGCCTGCAACCCTCTGACTTAAATGAGCACCAACGCCGTTAGGGGACGTAGCTTGCTAAAATTTGCGCAATGATTGCATGTTTTTTTATGAGGTTCAAGTAACAATTATGCTGATTTAATGATGAAAGGATAACACATAACTCATTGTTAAATATCAATTAAAAATAAATACCAGAAAAATCAAAACGGTATAAATAGACGGATTTTTTGCATATTTATTGCCATACCAGGTTCCAGTATCCCGCCAGCCCCACCTGCCATTGCATGAAAATAGAGCAACCGATCGGCTTTGTGACAGAAAGCGATTGACGATTTCCGGCCAATAGGGTTAAATGCGCCCCGTTGCCCGGATAGCTCAGTCGGTAGAGCAGGGGATTGAAAATCCCCGTGTCCTTGGTTCGATTCCGAGTCCGGGCACCATATTTAAAGAACCCAGCCTATGGCTGGGTTTTTGCATTTCAGGGATAGGACTCTACATCGAACAAGTTCGATTATTCGGCCCGAGGTCGGGCACTGTTTCGCAGCCAGCCATAAAGCTCGGCATTGCGCCGGAACCCCATTTTTCGCATCACGCTCATCTTGTGATTACTGACCGTTTTCACGCTGATCTCCAGCATGTGGGCAATTTGTGTGACGCCCAACTCCCACTTCATACATCTCATGATCTCTTGTTCTCGCAGCGTCAGGATCCTTTGGCAGGCGCAAGGGCGTTTATGGCTACGGTTGTCCAATGGCCACACCCTTTGTCGCTCCAGTCCAGCGATAACCACCTGTAGTACCGCTGAAACAGGCATATCATGATGGATAACCCCAGACTCAAGCACGCACCTGGCGCTGGCAACCGCAGAGTGCCGCTTATCCGGTTGACGCAGTGCAAAATACAGGGGTTTCCGCCCCGGGGACGGTAACGCATATTGACAAAAACAGCTCAAATTGCCCGGGGAGAAATAGCGAAACACCAAATCTGCCTCATTGGCCTGCTCAATATCCACGATACGCACCAGCACACCGCATGAATTGAAATGCTGTACTAAAACATCCTGTAATCCCTTGATGAAAAAAATGTTCTTATCAGATAAGGCTATTGTCATTATGGAACTCATGCCGGCTCTCCTGCCTTTATTAAGCCAAACTACTGCTGTATTCGCCCTTAGGGTGTCTGGCTATTGTCGATACGCAACTCGTAAACCATGGTGGCATTCGGCGGTACTTTTGGCGGATAGCCCGCCTCGCCATAGGCAAACTCCGGTGGCACCACCATGGTCAGTGAACCGTGATTGCGAAGATGACCAATCGCTTCCCGGAATAAAGGCGGATACGCAGAGAGCGGTTGCGAGAGGACTTTACCGCTGAGCTCCATATCCTGGATGACAGTGCCATCGGTCAGCCTTTCCTTGACCACCACATCAATCACCGCATCCTTTGCCAACTCATGGTCACCGGCGTAATCCACCCGGTACCAAAAGCCCATCGCCGATTGTTTAACACCCTTTTGTTTACTGAAACGGGCCAGATAATCCTGATCCTGTTGCACCTGGGCCTTGACCCGTTTTTCTCGTGCGGCGCCGGCGGCGCTATCCGCCTTCTCCATCAGCCTGGCAAGCTCTGCCGGGGGTAACAGTAAATGACCGGAAACCGCATCCAGCACGCCGGCCAGCAGGCTATTGCGGTCTACCGGCACGCCCCAGCTCTGGCGTTCAGCCATTAACCCATCAATATCCCGCCCAAGCGCACTGCCAGCCGCGTAGGACAGGCGATTCTTTTCATCCTTTAACTGCTCAGCCGTAACTTCCCACTGCTGGCGTTTGCCTAATTCCGTCGCCTCGATCTGCGCTTGCACCAGCCGTTGCTGCTGCCCCGCTAGCTTCTGCTCATAGTCCTGATTGGTTTGTTCTGTAGCGGACAATTTCGCCGTCAGGCCAGCTAATTGACTCTCGGCCCGTACCTGCGCTTCTCTGGCCTGCTGCGTATCCCGTTGGGCTTGCTGCAGTAAAGAGGCCGTTCGTTGCGCATCCGGCGAACCCCGCCAGGCCTGACTCAGCCCCGCCAACCACTGCTGCAAGAGCGAGATGTCGGGCGGCACCGGTGAAGCACTAACGGGCGGTTTCTCGGCACGCAACGCGGTAATTTCCTGGCGTAGCGCATCCAGCTCTGCCTGTTGGCGGGTCAGTTGTTGTTCACTTTCCACCAGCGACCGGCGTAGCGTAAAGGCGGTCGAAGCAGCGGCTTTCGGGTGTTCTGCCTGCCTGGTTATCTGGCGGGGACTGTCGTCTTTCTTTTTCGGCGCAGCCGTTTTCTCGCTATTGCGCGCTTTATCGCTCGCTGGCGTCTCCGGCTTAACATTCTGACGTTGGTATTGTTCGGCAAATTGCAGCAGAGCGGGCACGCCCTCATCTGCCTGTGCCTGACTCACGACCATGAGTGCCGCAAACCCCAAAAAAGCCAGCCGGGACACCCGCATCATTTAACCAGCTCCCCGCGTTCGGCCAGGCCCGTCAGCACCGCCTGATTCACCCCGGCACACAGGAAATTCACTTTATAGCGATACAGCGCATCCACGGTCTCCTGGGTATCGCCATTAACCTTGGTTCGCACCCCGGCGTACTGCGAAGCGCCACTCATCAAACTGTCGAAAGCCTGCTTATACTGTTGAAACTGTTTGGCATTGATATTACGCAGTGCGCCCAGTTGCTCCTGGCACTGCTGTAGCCGCTCAGCCTCACGCTGTTTACGTAAGCTTTCCTCCGATATCTCACTGGTGGCGCTGGTCTTTCCGGCGGCCAGGGGTTTAGTCGACTTCGGGTTTTGGCATGCCGTGGCTCCCATCACCACCAGACACAAGATCCCCACTCGGACACTAAGATTTATATGCTTCACCATCATCTTTCCGGCTTCCTTTTTTAGATGTATTCCTGTCCAGCACGGCCATAGCCAGCCGTGACTACTCGCCCGTTGTTGCCGTTGACCGGCGAAAACGCGGGTCGGCGGGAAACAACAACGCAGCGTCAAAACCATACTTTTCGGCCTCGGCCGTTTGCTGCTGATAACGCAATATGGCAATCAAACTGGCGTACACATTGGCGTCAACTCGCCTCGTCAGATAATGACGAGCCCAGACGGCATAGCGCGAAAGTTCACTGTCGTCTCGCCGGGTGTTGTAGGTCAGTAAGCGATGCGTCTGTGCATCAAAATTGACTCGATCCTGCAGCCCCCATCGCGCAATCGGCGACATCGAGTCCAGGATCTGAATATCGCGCAGCCCATTGCGCTCGGCCTGCGTCAGCGAAAGACCCCCGCGGAAAATCGCCACCATCATCACAAGCGTCGCCATGCACAGCCCGCCAATGCCACAGCGCAGCGGCAACCGTCCCCTCGCGGGGAGAATAATGACGCCAACTTTCCGGCAAGAAAGACGGTCTGCCATCGCCAGCAACAGTAAAAAAACCATCCAGTGCATGGCCGACAGATAGAAAGGGTATTCAAGTTGGGTATGTACCAACATGGGCAACAGAGCCAGGCATAGCGCGCTGGTCTCACCGGCATTAGCGGCCCCGGTCGAAAAAACACGGCGGTCATGCCTGAACACCTGTAAAAGCAATCGTCCGCCGCCCAGGATCAGCAAGCTGATACCCAGCAACGAGACCAACCCCCCTTCTACCCACCAGTACAGGATCTCATTGTGCGGATGACGCGCAATTTCCAGCACCTGCGTGGGTGGCACCTGTTCGATGCGGAAATGCTGAAAGGCGTATTCAAAACTACCGTATCCCCAGCCGGACAAAGGATGCACAGCGATCATCTTCAGCGTGTCCTGCAGCATCGCCAAACGGGCCTGATTGGACATTTCGTGGGAGATGTAACGCACGCCACCTGCGCTCTCCGGCCACAGCATGACAACGCCGCCCAGCGCCGTACCCAGCAATATCAGCACAGATGCGCTCAGTAATCCGCGGGCAAAGTGATGGCGGAAACACCCCCAAAAACCCAGCACCACCAGCAGAGTTGCCAGCCAGGCTGCGCGCGACTGTATCCAGACCAGCACCGCAGAGAACAGCACCAACAGCAAGGAAAGAGCGACTCGGCGAACGCCCTCCCGCCGTGAAGCAACCAGGGCATAGCCCGGCAACAACCATTGCATCAACGTCAAAGCCAGCCCGGTGGCGATAAAACTGCCTAACACGTTGGGTTGCTGAAAGATGCCGTAAACCCTGGCCCCTCGCAGCGGCACCCAGTTCCAGGCTGGCAAAAACAGCTGCAATACAGCAATAACGGCCTGACCGGCAACGATGGCCAGCAGCAGCACCAGCAACGGCTGACGCAAACGAAAAGGCAGGCGCACCTGCAACCCGCTGCAATAAAAAATCCAGCCGGCCAGCAGAGCCGCAACACGCCACGCCGCGGAGGAAAACCCCGCAGCCGGCCCATAGGCCAGCGGCACCGCTAACAGAACCACGCCCATCGTTAAACACCTGGCGGTCGGCGTGAAAACGATGCCGCGACGACGTGGCTTGCCCCACCAAATCAACAGCACCATCACGGCCATGGCGGCATAAACCAGCGGATTAAAAGGCAGGTTCAACCCAACACCGCCCATATTGGGGAAGTAACACCACGACACTATCGGCAAGCCGATGAAACAGGCGACTAATCCTTTATTTCTTCGCAACACGTCAACCACACCCTAAAAACCAATGAAAACCCGCCGGTATCGCTATTCGTATTCCAGGGTAAACGTCGTTACCGCACTGAATGTCCCGCGCCCGATGGACTTGTTTTGGATCGCCTCAGGCTCCCCCTTCACATAGGCCTGCAGGTTGATCATGTTGCTCCCCGCTGACAGCCGGAATTTTTCGCTGGCACTGTTGAGCGGCAACGCTTTGCCCTCTTGAGTTTCCAGCCCGATCCCCACCCCCGATGCACTACTGCCGCCGTCCAGCGCCAACAAGCCGGGCAGCTTGGCGTTTTCCGTACCGCTAAAGGTGATCGAAACCGTATTGCCCAGGCTGAGATCGCATTCGGCCAGATGCAGAGCAAAAGGTTGGCTATGGGTACGGGTATTCAGATACAGGTATTTATCGACAATGGTGCCGAAATCTAGCTGTATTTCCTCTTCGCCCGGCGGGATCACGCAGGGTTCCGCCACCAGGGTGCCGTGAAAACGCATATTTTCTTCTGCGGCCGCCGGTTGGCCGATAACCCCCGCCAACATCGCCCCTGCAACCCCCAGCCTAACGGCCCTGCGCCAGTACCTTTCTTTCACGCCCATGATGACACTCCCTTTTATCGGTGTTGCGCTTGCCCTTTAGCCACACAGTTTTCAAACGTTTAGTCGTAATACAGGCGAAAATCGATCACCGCGCGATAGGCCCCAGCCCCCAGCGTTGCCGGGGTGCGCACTGGCGTCACGGTGTACGTCAGGGTGTTTTGTCCCGGCGTCAGCAGGACGGGTTTGTTACGGGCTCCGAGCCGTACCGGCAACCCGGTTGCATCCGCCAACTGCAACCCCAATCCCGTTACGCCAGCGACCTTGATCAGGCGCGGCGCGTTACTGTCGGCAGGTGCCATAAAGGCCAGCGACACCGCAGGCTGACTGCCGCTCCAGGCTAAAGCGCCGGTCCAGGCATCCCGGTTGCTCGCCGGTGCCCGCAGGCAGTCTTTCAATCTCAGTTCAAACGCCACCGGCGTGCCGCGATCGCCAGGATGCTGAAACTGCGCCGTTCCGGTTTCGCCCAGCCACACCTCCTGCCGAGCGGTAGCCATCTCCAGACTGCAGGCGCTCTCGGTCAGCGATCCATAGACGTGCAAAGTGCCGTTGGCCCCCTCCACGTCCCAGTTATCCACTGCACCCGCCTGGGGTATCAGCATTAAAATCATTCCCGCAGTCAGCGGGATCATCAGCGCGGCGAGTACCGTCAGGCCAATAGTGCGGCGTTGGTAGCGGTCATAGGCCTTTCCTGACAACATTGGGCTCTTTCCTTGCATGGTTTATTTCACTCCGCTGTCTTTAAAACCGTTTCTTCCTTGCTTGCCGTAGTCACCGCGGTTTTTCGGTTATTTTTTGGCCGGCACAACCTGACAGGTACTGCCGGTGCAGCGGAACGTCAATTGCGGTCGGCCGCCGTAATCGTTGATGTAAGTCAGCACCGGGCTGTCCCCTAACACCGCGGTAGACAGGTTCAACGATGCGCTGGCTTTCGGCGCCACCATCATTGGCTCAAAAGCGGCGATCCCCTTCCCATCCTTACGGGCATTGGCCTCAACAATCGTGACGTAATAAGGCGTCGGGTTATTCACCGCGTACTTGTCACCCTGTCGGGTCAACGTCAGTTTTTCCTGCCAGGGGGCCTGATTCTTTTGCGGTGCTATTGAGCCCGGCCGATAAAACATCTTGATGCGTGTCTGTAACGCTATCTGCAAGGTGTTTGGCTTATCGCTACGCGGCGGTATTTCACGCAGGTTGAAGTAATAAAGCGTTTCCCGGTCCTGCGGCAGCTGGCGCGCGGCAGGCAAGGCCTGGATTTTCACCTGGCTCGGTTTACCGGGTTCCAGTCGCTGTACCGGTGGCAGCACGGTGAACGGACTTTGGATCTTGTTGCCCTGTTCATCCTCAATCCAGCCCTGCGCCAGATAAGGCAATTGCTTGTTCTGGTTGCTGATGTTGAGGCTCATGGTCTTAAGATCACCGTCAAAGATCACACGAGTGCGATCCAGGGCAATGGCCGCATCAGCGGGCATGACAACCGTGCCGGCTGACAGAACGGCAACGGTGGCGAACGTGCTCAAAAGTGAGATTTTTTGTTTGGTCATCATCTGATTCATCATTTTCTTCGCAATTATCAGCCAGCCCCAGTGCAGCTGGCTGACCGGCGGTTAAACGGTGAGGCGGGCCTCACCCTGAATATGGTCAGGTAACAGGCGTAACCTGCGCAGCCTTAATGCCTTCAGGTGACGAAGGCGGTTTACGGGTGCCCAAAGGGTGACAAGGCAGCAACAACGTGTTCATCAACACCTCATCAGGCAGCAATGCCGGTAGCTGGATCTCGCATTGCGGACCGCTGTTCCAATGCACCGTCATCACTTCACCCGGATTAATCCCCGACAGGTAGACACTGCCACCGTCATTGACGATCCCCGTGTCCTGCTTGCGTCGGTTCATTACCGTCGCGCCAAACGGCGGCTCACTGCCATCGGCCAGTTTGATGATCGCCATCGCTTTCTCACCGGCAATCACATCAAACTTGCGATAACCAATCGCCCCTTCCGTCAAGGTCGCTTGCACCACCGAACGGGTCGCCTCAACGTTATCCCCAAGGCGGTTGAGATCGATGCTGGCCTTGTTGCGGTAGTAGCTGTTCACATCGGTTACCACCGCCTTGCCATATCGGTTGGTCAGCACCGTGCTGCCGTAACCCCGTACTGGCACATCGGCAACGCCGTCGGTATCAAGCAACAATCGGGTTCCGCCCGGCGTATTGATCCGGTGCAGCACCACGCCTTCCTGTGCCAACGTCACCCCACCTTGTGCCCCCAAGCCAATGGCGCTGTAACGGCCAGACTGGTAGCTGGCGTTGGCGTTAATCTGGGCCATATCGCCTTCATGGCTGTAATAGCCACTGGTTGTCGCGCCGCTGCGAGCGGCACCCGCAGTGATCTGATAGTTGTTGTGTTCATCAATCCGGTCGTAGTAACCCACGCGGTGCGCGTTATCATCACGATTGACCGTCATGTTGTAGCTAAGCGTCCCCGTATTGCCCCAGGGGATCGACAAGGACAGGTACATCCCGTCGTCGTTACGCTCGTTGTAACGGTTGCGATAAGCAGACAGCGACGCGCTGACATTCTTGAAGGTACCGATATCGAAATAACGCGATACCATCAGGTTGTAGCGATCGTTGGCAGCGCGGTCCCAGTAGGTTTGGTGGCTGTAGTTGAGATAAGTGCTCAACCCCAGTTCACGGAACTGTTTGTTGAAGGTGATGGTGTACATCTCCTTGCTCTTGCCGCTGCGTCCGCCCTCATAACGCGAATCGAGGTACTCCCCCATGCTCATAAAATCTTCCTGGGAGAAGCGATAACCCGCGAAGGTGACCTGGCTGTCATAGTCGTCAAAGTTTTTCGAATAACTCAAACGGTAGGAACCGCCGGTCAGTACGCCGTCTTCCGGCAATTTTGCGCGTGACTGCGTGGCATCGAACGACAACGCGCCAAGCGCCAACAGATCACGCCCCAACCCCACCGAGAGTGCGTTGTAGTCACCGCCGCTGATGGCGCCGCCATACAGTGACCAACCATTACTGATACCCCATGAAAACTCCCCGGTGCCAAACAATGGCCCGCGCAGGTGGTGGCCCCATTCGGATGGTTTGCCCGCTGCCAGCTTGTAGCGAACGGTGCCTGGACGTGTCAGGTAAGGAATACTGGCGGTGTTCATCTTGAACTCCTGCACGCTGCCATCCTGCTCTTCAACGCGCACATCAAGCTCGCCAGAGACCGCATCGTTGATGTCCTGAATACGGAATGGCCCGGCAGCAACCTGGGTTTCATACAGCACCCGCCCCTGCTGACTGACCACCACCTTGGCGTTGGTTTTTGCCACGCCGCTCACTTCAGGCGCATAACCGCGCAGGTTAGGCGGCAGCATGCTGTCATCCGAGCGCAGGCTGGCGCCGGAGAAACGCAGGCTGTCGAAGATATCGGAATTCAAATAGTCTTCGCCCATCGTCAGCCGGGAGCGCAGAGCCGGAATAGCCCGGTAGGCGTAATAGCGGCTCCAATCGAACTGTTTATCGGTCGGCTGGTCAGCCCCTGTCTGGTGGTTGAGATTGGCTTGCCAGTCAGCACGCAGGCGCCAGGCACCCAGATTGGCTCCGCTGGTGCCATTACCGCTCAGGTTGTAGCTGCTGCCGCCCCCTTTCAGATTCTTTTGCGTTTGGGCGTTGACGTTGTAATCGAACAGCAAGCCCGGAATACCTTCATCCCAACGTGAAGGGGGATCCCAGCTTTCTGAGCTGTATTCGAGATAGGCCTGAGGAATATTGAGATACAGGGATGAAGTGCTCAGATCGCCACGCGCCTCCATTCCGGCCAGATGCTGCAGATCAAGACATTGGCCGTCATGCGTCCAGCTCAGGGAGTTTTGCAGTTTTTCTTTGAACCCTAATTGCTTGACCAATGCCGGCGACAGGCAGGCTTCGCTGCCTTTAGGATCCTTGGGTGGGGCTAAAAAGGTCACCGTCTGCTCCGGCAGATCGTTTTTATTGACGTGCACCACCATGGTATAGACGCCCGGCATAATGTAGCCGCTACGCGTAAACTGACTCAGATCGATATTCTTACGATCGTTAATATCTAATACATCCGTGTTGAACTGGATTTCGGCGGCGGCGTAAACCAACGCGACTGGGTTACCCAGCGAAAGCGCTACACAGAGTCCCAGTACCTGAAGACGAAATAACTTCCCTGCCGGTGAAAGCATAATAAAAGTCCTTTCAAAAACGAATTAACCGTCAGCACGAGATAATTCAAAAATAATCCAGCTTAAAACGCACTGTGGAAAAATACGCTCCCGCTTTCAACGGCTGATGATTGGCTATCAGCGTCATGGAGTAATTCAGCGTTCTATTTCCAGGAATTATTTCTTCCATGGGCAATGGCTCACCAGGAATAACAGCATTCCCGTTACTGTCATTAATTTTCAGTGCAACACCGCGGGCATCGCCTTGTACGCCAAACAGTGTTCCTTCTGCAGAACCGTCAAAAGTAACCTGAAAAAATTTCCAGTCTGATTTATTCCCCGGTCGTTCCAGGATGCAGTTCACCAATTCGATACTGAAAGGTTTAGTCATCCCCTGACCGTCACGGATGATTTGTCCTAAAGGAATAGTTTCCATATCTATGGTTTGGTCCCGACTGCCGGCCGCAATGGCGCAGGCGGTATCAATAATAGCGCCGTGCATATTGACCCGGCCCCATCCCTGCAGGGTTTGGGATGCATAACTGGATCCGGCGGCCAATCCAGACAGTAATATCAACAGTATTAAACCGGCCTGATTCCCTTGTGAAAACATCGCGACATTCCTTTGACAGGGGGATCAACCAGGCATGCGATGACTCACATGCCTGGTTTATTAAACCTGCGGAGTTACTTACTGATAAGCCAGGGTGAAATCGGCTACAGAAGTAAAATCACCTGGGACGACAGCGGCAGAAGCCCCTTCACCCTGGAGATAAGCAGCAAAGTGCAGGGTGTTGTTGCCGGTGTTCAGAGTCTGAGCCGTTGTCGCTTCACCCAACTTGATTGGCTGACCATTGTAAGAGATGGCTACACCCGCGCCGCTGGCCGTCCCTGCGATACCCAACAGATCTTTGTTGGTGGCAGAAGCTACGCCGCTGAAAGTGGTCTTGACCGTTTTCAGAGTAGTGATGTCGCACTGCTCCAGCTTAATTTCGAATGGACGAGGGTTAGATTTACCGCCGCCATTCAGTGCCACGTTGGAAACCTGACCCAGGTCTACAGTCTGGTCAATGGACTCAGGGGCAATCGAGCATGGCGCATCAATGATTGAACCCGTGAAAGTGACTTTACCGTGTCCCTGATCGGCTGCGTGTGCAAAAGAAGTTGCGCCAAATGCAATCACTGCAGCCATCATGATTTTGTTAAGTTTCATAGAACCTATATTCCTTATAAGAAAAAATGCATATCCCAATAAAGAACAGAGCATCCACGTGCCGAACACGCGCAAATTTAACGCTCTAATTCTTTAGCATCTTGAGAGTAATTAAGCCACCGTACTCAGGGGCGAACAGCAATATAATCACCGGTTCTAGCCAGGTGATGGGGTTTAAAAAAACCAATGAATTAACATATAACAAATAAGCAAACGCATTGAATATTAAAACCGCAAAACCCTAAACTCCCTCTCTTGGTTGGCGATTAATATTCTTGCAAAAGCCTCCCATTAAACAAAGGGTTTTCTTGAGCACCTTTAATATTCGCCATTTATTCCCTGTATCAGGTTAATTTATTGTTATTTTTAGCCTCATAGATCGTAAAATATTCTTTCTTGGAATAAAATCCTGTTTTTTATAATCTGCCAACCAATGAGATCGCAAACTGGCTTTTTATGAATATAATAAACCAAATTATTGGGTTTAAGTATGACATCCCCCCGTTATACCGCCCGGCGAAAAATGGATAGCAAGCAATCTATTTTTCAGCCTAAAAAAACAGATAGGCGTTTGCTTTCTATAGGAATTAAAGCAGGTCTACGAATAGAGAAAGTTTGTTTTTTCAAAATAAACAGCAATAGAAATACAGAGGAAGTGCTATGGAAGCGTTATCCCCGAAACAAAAGGAAGTCCGGCAGCTGCAGCAAGCGCTGCTACAAGCATTATTAACGCAGTCCCCTCAACCCAGCCCTTTCAAAGGGGTACCGCCTCAGCACGAATGGCTGTCAACCAGGCAACTGGCAGACATCATCGATGTAGGGGTTTATCGGGCCAGAAACCTACTGCTGGAAATGGTCGCTAAAGGTGAAGTTGTGGTCTCCTCTGGCTCGATAAAAAACTCCCTTAGATGGTACCCGGCGGCCATTTTCTCCGGCCATGGTGTCACGGTTTAAATCGCCGCTAACCTTATGTTTATAAAAATGAAAAATAAAACATTCCGTAGCGGGCGGGCTATTTTCATCTATAGAACATCAAGCGTTTAGCAAAATCGTTAGCCATCGATTATTGGAATATTATAGTGAGAAAGACATCCGTTTTATTATTACGTTGCTGTTTGGCCGCCTCCTTCTTTTTACTGGTCGGCAATGCCAACGCATTTACCTGCAGAACCTCAGATGGCGGAATAATCCCTCCGGGAGGCTCCAACACACCGGTTGATGTCAGGGTGCGAATCGGCCCGCAGCTGTCTTACGGGAAAAATGAAATTGTTAACGTGAGTCAGGTAACCTGTAAAAACGACGTTGCCAGCTGGTGGGATTACTTAAAAACCGATGCTCCGGCACTGACAATGAATACCGGCATTTTTGGGGCCATTGGCAGCGGTATGACTATTAATGGGGCGGATTATAACTCCCCGGTGTCTTCTAATATCAGCGTATTGAATTTGACTGGCCTGCAGACCAGCAGTGTCGCTATCAGGGTGTTTATCGTATTGAACCGTTTCCCTACGCCAGATATCAAGGTCAATAAAGGTGACGTCATCGGTCAAATCAACTTTCGTCAGACGAACGACCAATCAGGCTGTCCACAATGCGGCCCTTATCGCTGGCGGTTGATTGCCGACAACGACGCCTATTTTGTGACGACCAGTTGCACCATCAACAATGGGCAACAAATTAACGTCGCCTTTGATCAAATCAGGCAGGATTACCTGACGCAAAACGTCAGCGACGCACAAATAAAACAGGACAAGGCGCTGACTTATCAATGTGATGACCAAAGCGCCACCCAAGATATTCTGATCCGTATGGTCAGCGACGCCACCGGATTTTCGAGCGATTTTATTAAAACCAGCAACCCAAACGTCGGTGTTGCCATGGTTTATAAAAATGCGGTGGTGAAACCCAACAACAGCTTTAGAACGCGCATCGTTAATGGCATGGGAAGCGACACCATCACCTTTGTTCCGGTGAAAAACAATGTCCCTTATAACAGTATTGCCACCGGGCCATTATCAGGTTCAGCCACGCTTATTTTCAGCGCACCTTGAGGCAGATATGATCACCATGAAAAAAAGGCACCTTTATCGCCTTATTTTAGCCCTGTCGATTATCAGCTTCGCGGCATCGGCCGCAGATCAGGGGACCAGGGTAAACATCACGGCGACCGTGGTAGCCCCTCCCCCTTGTGTGATCAACGAGGGGCGGACTATCGATGTCGACTTCGGTAAGGTCGGGGTGAACAGAATTGACGGCACTCGCTATATGCAACGAGTGGACTACAGCATCAACTGCGAGTTTCTGGACAACACCAGACAACTCAAGATGAAAATTATGGGCAGTGGGGCGGCTTTTGATGCCAATGTGTTAAACAGCAACATTAACGGATTGGGCATAAAACTGCTGGCGAATGGCAAGGTATTCAATATCAATACGCCGTTGAGCATTGATTACACCAATCCCCCAACCCTGGACGCCGTGCCGGTTAAAAGCTCCGCGCTTGCCTTGAAAGACGGCGACTTTACCAGTGGTGCCACGATGTTGGTCGACTACTTTTAAGCTTTTAACCACGGGGGATATTTACAGGGTGGCATTCAACGAGTGCCCCCTGCCCCAGGAACAAAAACTCGCCTTCCGATCCCGATAGTCATGCCACCTAATTGCCGATGAGATGTTAATATCGACGTTTTTCAGGTGAATAGGCTCTGCATGCCATCTTCTTATCGTCGCTGTCTTACCCTTGTTCTTACGCTGGTTCTTGGCGTGGGCTCGCCTATGCTGGCGCAGGCCAGGCCCGATCTGGAGCGTAAAATTGGCGTAACCGTCGCCGATAGCCAATCACCTGATTACCAGTTCAGCGATTTGCGGTTCAATTCAGCCGATAGCCAACGCCATTACCGCATTCGTATAGCGCAACCACGTATTGCCCCGCCGCCAACCGGCTATCCGGTGGTCTACTTTCTGGATGGCAATGCGGTGCTGATGGAGTTGAATGCCAAATTATTGGCTCAGCTTGCGGCGCAAAAAAAGCCGCCGATATTGGTGCTGCTCAGCTACGACAACGATTTACGTATTGATGCCAACGGTCGCAGCTACGATTACACGCCGGCTCCCCTGCAGACCGGCGAGATGCGGGCCAATGGCGGGGCTGATGCCTTCCTGAAACTGATCGAAGGCCAGGTTAAACCGGCAGTGGCGGCCAGGGTTACTGTCGATCCGCAACAGCAAACACTGTGGGGGCACTCTTATGGTGGCCTGTTCGTTCTGCACACCCTGTTAACCCAACCCGCCGCATTCCAAAATTATGTCGCCGTCGAACCTTCCCTGTGGTGGGGCAATGGCTTTATCCTGCAGGAAGCTCAACGGGTTATGGCTCAGCATCCGGCCATCTCCGCCCATCTGTGGCTGTGGACCGGCGGTGCCGAGAAAATGCGCAGTGCACCGCCCAATATCAAGCAGCAACCGCTACCCACCGACGCGGCTCAGCGCCTGGCCGAACGGCTGGCGACGCTAAACGGGCTTGCCGTGGATTTTCGTGAATGGCCGGGTCTGGATCACGGGGGTATGTTCAGTGCCGCCATCGAGCCGGCATTGAATGAGATCGCAACAGACAACTGAATAACTGGATGCCGTTAATCTGACCCTAAACCCGGGTTGCTGTTTACGGCAGAGCCCTGTTATCTGCTTTTGTCGAAAACAAACATAATATGGTCATCGTCCAGATACTTGATCTCAACCTCACAGCCTTGCTGGACCTTCGATGAATAGAAGGCAGGAATAGTCTCCTTGCCTTCAACCTGTTTGGTCACATCACCTTCATGCCATGAAAGGCGGTATTTTATGTTGGTGGTCCCGTTCTCATTTGAACTGATGTAATGGACTTCTTCTACCAGAGCCTGAATATCTCGCCCCTGCTCCCGAATTTTATGGTCGCGGTTAAAAAGATAGGCAATATAGGCAATGCTGCCCACAATGATAATTACGGAAATAATAATCGCAAACTTCATTGACGCGTCCCTCACATAAACATTGTCATACCGTAAACCGAGGCCATCATTTGGCCATACTGCGCCAACGCACCAGCAAAGGATGCTCGCCCCTCGCTGGTCGCAAGATCAAAAAGCGTCTTATCAAATTTCATATTGGTCATCCCAACCTTAGTGGCCCCGGTGACGCTGAAAGAAGAGCCTTCAGTTACCACTTTCACCGCCGTGAAATCAAAGGAAAACATGGAGGCAGACTCTTTATGATCTTTGTATTCAAAAGCATGTGGCGTCTTGATGCTCACCTTTTCCGCACTGTCGATGGTGATCATTTTCGGTGAGGTGATGGATACCCCCCCTTGTACCGTCTGCGTCCAGCTTCCCAGGATGTCCGTCTTGGCATCCTTGGTGATGGTCTGTACCCGTCCCCCCAAGATCTCGTCCGTGACGTCCTGGGTGACGATATTATGGCGTTTCCCCGTGACTTTGTCATAGCGATCCCCCTTGAGGAAGGAGTCCATGCCGTCGTCATAGGTGCGGGTCACCTTACCGGTAACATGTTGATCTTCTATGCCATCGGTGTCGACGCTCCGCTTTCCTTTAATGGTTAGCGTTTCCCCGCCGCTGGTAATATCCGACGTCCGGCCATTGGTGATCGTGACCTTTTCGCCGTCTTTAAAGGTTTTGGTTTCCGGTTTGTCGACCGTCGTGGTACGTGTGCCGTGGAATTGGAAGATAGCGTTGCCGAACACCTCATCCTTCTGGTCTTTTTGGATGGTCGTGGTGCGGTTACCGTCTACGGCCACCGTTTTATCGTTCTCTACCGAAATATTCATATCTTTTTCGGCATGCAGCTGCACCATCTCCGAGCCCGCTTTATCTTCAAAGAACAGATGGCTGGAATTATCACTGTGGCCGTCTTTAGAGCGCGTCATAAAGCCCATCATGGTAGCGCCGGCGGGCAGCGTCCACGGAGGCATACAGGCTTCGTTATACACTCGGCCGGTGACCATTGGGCGGTCCGGATCGCCATTGATAAAATCAATCACCACCTCATCCCCCACTCGTGGGATTTGCACACCGCCGAAGCCCTGTCCCGCCCAGGCGCTGGAAACTCGTACCCAGCAGGAACTGCTTTCATCCCCTTTCGCCAGACGATCCCAGTGGAACTTCACCTTCACCCGGCCGTATTTATCGGTCCAGATCGACTCCCCTTGTGGCCCCACTACCCGTGCTGTTTGCGGGCCATGGGTACGCGGCCACGGGGTACGCTGTGCGGAGCGGAATGGCGTGCTAACCGGGATCACCACAAAATCAGTGCGATGTACCGCCTCTTCCCCCCCGCTGGCGTAGCTGTTCTCTTCAAGATCGTAACGCGCGCTCAGTACCAGATACTCTCCGCCGTCGCTGGCAAATGGCGGATTGAGCAGGGCAAAGGTACAACCCGGCACAATACCCAGCGCGGTAGCCGTTGCGTCGATGCGCTGATGCTCCGCCTGCCACTCTTCCTGACGCACGCGGGCGTAGGTTTCGCCGTGGCTGTGTTCCACGAAGTGCCCCGGCCAGTCGTAGTAGTCAATCTGGCCCGGTGAAGGTGAGGTTGGGTTCTGTCGTGCCTGGAACAGCCATGCGTTGGGCTTGCGGAAGTCGTAGTCGTCGATGCTGTAGATCCCCGGCGTCACCCGCTCGGATATCGCCCACTGGCCGATCCCCTCTTCGCCGGTGCTGCCACCGGAAGGTGTGGCGTGGTAAGGAATGGCTTCATAGCCGCTAAACGGCTGATGCTGCTGAGGGGCGTCGTACAGTACCATCGTATGTTTATCCGCCTCATGGCGGAAAAAGAAATAGATCCCCTCAAGCTCCATCAGGCGCGAAATAAAGTCGTAGCTGCTCTCCTGGTACTGCACGCAATATTCCCAATTGCGGTAATTACCGGTGAGCTGGTTCTCCATCTGCACGCCGTACTCATCAAGTACCGTTTTGATGATATCCGGCACGCGCTGGTTCTGGAATATTCGCTGGTTGCGATCCCGCTTCAGCGGCCACAGGTCCGACTCCATGGTCAGCGTGTAAACCACGTAACGTTCACCATTTATATCCGCGCTATGCACGTTGACCCGGGTGATTTTACCGTTGAGATAGCGTGGTGCGGCGAGCAGCCCCTGAGTAGGGATAGTCAGGGTAATCGACTGACCCAGCATGGCCCTGCGGTCGAGGCGGGCATGGGTGCTGAGTAACGTCACGTTCAATTCAAATGAACGAGAAACGACTTCCTCACCGTTAAGTTTCCAGAACTTCAGCGTTCCCTCGCCCGCAGGCGTTGTTGCCGTGATACGGTCAAACATAGCTTCTTACCCCTATAACTAAGACAGCGTTATGCCGCTCTGCCACTCATGGCGCCAGCATCAGGACTTTGAATTGACTGGGTACCGCGCGTATCCCCACGGCATTGGTTGAATTCTGCAGGCTGACGCTGGTCAGGCGAGTCGCCGGCGTGCCTTTCAGCAGTACGGTAAAGGAACCGGTGAGATGACGCGACGGCCCCATCACGGTACCTGACGCCACGCCGGTAGCGACGCCGGGGTTATCCCCGTTGGTCAGCGGCGTCACCGTTGCCATGTTATGGGCAGGCATGCCCATAAACAGAATATTCAGCGCATTGGGGACCGCCGTTGGCCCAAGAGCGATATCCGGATAAGGTATCGGGGTTGGCGTCGGCATCGGCGTCATGCAGACATCGGGAAAGGCCAAATCGGTGCCCATCAGTTGACAGTTGGCAAACATCGCGGCCTCCTCAGCCCATATGGATCTGTTCGGCATCCACTTTGGTGATTGCCTTCGAGGTAATAACGGTATTTTGCGCATGCAGACGCGCATAATCTTCGGCCTGCATGTCCAGTTGCCCGGCACGCACTTGCTCTGTCTGACGCGTAGTACGCAGCAGGTTATGGCTCACCTGAGTCACGGTTTGCCAGACTGACTCCGCATGCTTGCCCACCATGCGCGAAAGGCTTACCCAGGCGGAAAGTTTGTCGCCGCTGTACTGCATTTCGCTGATATGGCAGTCGCCTTGTCTGGCGCTGACGCGCAATGCCTCACTGCTGAGGCTGATTTCGCCGCGGCTGCGGATATGCAAATCGCCCGGTACGCTCAGTTCGGCCATTTCCGGGTTGGCACGTTCCAGCACCGCCAGTAGCCACACCTGATTATCCACGCTGGTGATGAGCACCAGATCCCCGGTCTGCGGGGCAATAACACAGCTGGCGGCACGCTGACAGTGCCAACCGCGCCCTTCACTCTCCACGCTCAGGCTCCCGTTGGAAAAACAGTGGGTGACAATCCCCGCGCTCTGTAACGGCGGTACCACTGCCTGTGCCAGCCTGTGATTGATATTGTTCATCTTCTCTCCTTAACGACGGCTCTGATGCTGGAGGCTCCAGGCCTCAGCGGCCAGTAACTCTTCATCATATTCAAGGATGCCCCGACGATCGGAAAAATGGGCCCCCTCCTGCCGCGCCCGGTGAAACCGGGTACGGGAAAATGTGGCACTTCGGAAATCGGCCCCGCTCAGATCGGCACCGGTGAAATCGCTGTAAGTCAGGTCGCTCATGGCAAAACGGCTACCTTCAGCCTTCACCTGCTGCAGAATGCTCTGGAACAGGCGACTGTGACTAAAGTCGGCCTGGTGTAACGTGGCGCCGATGAACAGCGCCTGATCAAACAAACTGCCCTGGCAAGCGGCACCGGTGAGATCCGCACTCATAAACAGCGCCTGACTGGCGTTCACCTTCGTGAGTTGGGCATTTTTTAGCGAAGCGCCTTTGAAATTGCATTGCGTCAGCTGCGCCCCGCTAAAATCCACCGCATCGAGCTGATTATCAGTAAACTGACAGCCACTAAAGCGCTGCCGGGCATAGTTTTTTCCGCGTTGATCGCAGTTGAAAAACACCGCCCGGTCGAATTGGCTGTTGCCCAGACGGGTAGTACGCAAATCGAGATTGAAAAAGGTCGTCAGCAGGCACTGGCACTGCTCCAGTTGCGCTTCATCCAACGAGCTTTCGAAGAAGGTGGTACGTTCCAGTGTGGACTGGTTGAAGCTGCTGCCGGAAAGCGGGCTGCGCATAAATTGGGTAGCGTCAAATCTGCTGCGGGAAAAATCGCTGTTGCCAAGATCACAATGATTAAAGATGCACTGCGTCATTAACGTGTCGCTGGCACTGATGGCCTTCATCTCACAGTCGTTAAACACGCTCTGCTGCATGCTTGCACCGCTCAGCCTTGCCCCATTCAACGGACACTCATTGAACACCGTCTCATGTAAATTAGCCGCCTGGAGGTTCGCCCCATTCAGTGAGACATCCTGAAAGATACCGCCGGACAGGTCGCACCCTTGCAGATCCAGGCCATCCAGGTTGCACGCGTTAATCATCTCGCCATTTTTAATTTTCTGCTGTAGCTCTGTCGCGCTCAGCGTCGTCATGACAGTTCCTCATCACGTTTCGGCAGCGTTTTCACCCGACTGGTATAGGCATTGTCCAGCCGCGTCTCCATATTGATAAAAGATTGTGACAAATCGGCGCGGAACAGGTTGGCGCCGGTAAAGTCCGCGCCGCCCAGTTGGGCTTTCTGCAACAGTGCCCCCATAAGGTTAGCACCGGTGAAATTGACCTGACGGAAATCGGTGCGGATCAACAGGCTTCCCATCAGGTTGGCGCGGGTGAAATCCGCCCTCTGGCAATCCGCCTCGCTGAGATCGCTGTTCTCCAGCTTTGCCAGCCTAAAGTTGGCCTGCGTCAGTAAAACCTGGCGCAGGTTGCTCTCCTTCAGCGTCGCCTCGCTAAAGTCCGCGCCGCTTAAATCGCTTGCCATTACGGCGGCGCAGGTCAACAGCGTAGCCGCTTTAAACTGGGCTTGCGGCAGTTTGCTCTCCACCCAGTTACAGCTTTCAAGCCACGCGCCGTTGAAGATAACGGCCTGCAACTCACACTGTTGGAACACGGTTTTATGCAGCCTGGCGTGGCTGAAATCGAGCTGCGGCAGCGTTAAGTTCATCACGATGCACTCCTCCAGCGCGGCACGGTGGAAACGGCAGCGGCTGATCCCCACCTGTCGTAGCAACAGCGTTTTTAGTGTGGCATGGCTGAAATCGCACCCTTCAAACAGGGCATCTTCCAGCTGGGTTTCCGTCAGATTGGCACCGCTGAAATCGGTCTGCCGGCACTGTGCCAGCGCCAGGCTAGCCTGGGTCAGATTGCATTCACGCAGCGAGCTATTGCTCAAATCGGACCGCGCCAGCATCGCCTCAGTGAAATCAGCGCCGTCCAACTGACAACCGCTGAGATCGACGCTTTCCAGCAACGCCTTACGGAAATTAGCACCGCGTAAATCCATGCCGGAAAGGTCCGCGCCGGTGAAATCCAACTCGCTGAAATCCCCTCCGCACGCCATAGTGTTCGAGGCGCGCTGACGAATAATCCTGGCGATATCCCCCGTCATGCGTTTCGCCGGCGGTTGATGCTGAACTGCCATCAGATACATCTGGTGCAGCGATTCGCGGCTCTGCGCCAGTTTCTTCTCCGTCATGCTGTCCGCGTGCTGTTGCAGCATCTCCTGCATACGGTGCATCGATTCCGGACCACGTGGGCGATGGTCTTGTTTGGCCCCCTGCCGGGCTTCTACCTCGGCCTGGCGAGCCTCAGCCTGCGCTTTCATCTCTTCAGCCTGACGCTCCAACCGCTCGACAAACTCCGGCAGTTCATCAAGCCGGGGCATCTCTGGCGGCGCAGTATTCGCCAGTAACTCGTCAACGTCCGTCCCCTCGGCTTCCAGCCTGGCGCGGTGCTGTTCCCGCATTTGACTTACCCGGTTTTGCATATTGTTTTGCATCGGGCTAGCTGTTTGCTGCATTTCGCTGTCAATCCAGGGACCGATAATCTCTTCCGGCAACAAATCTTTTTCCCGGAAGGAAAACAGCGCACCCTTGCCTTTATCCAGACGCTGGGCCAGCACCTTGCGATAGTGATTGACCGAACGAGTGGCAGCGTTTTTTTCCAGCGCCGGCATAAGCTGCAGCACGTCCGCCGCATCATCCTCGTTGATGCGGCAACTTCCCTGCCAGATCAATATCATCTGTTCCAGATGCGGGAAGAACCAGACCGTGGTGGCACACAGCGCAATTTCTTCAAACAACGTTTCATCACCACGCTGACGATTGATAAAGCAGCGCGCCCGCCACGGCGGTAGCCTGCCCGACTGTAATGGTTTCTCCGGATGCATATTCCAGATATGCCACTCGGCTTCGGGCGGCAACTCATCCTGTTCCGGCCACCACTGATCCGGGCTGGCCGCGTTAAATACACGCCAGTCGGCATCGCGGGCAAGACCAGGAAAGTCATTCTTCAACCAGTTGGCATCATAGGCTTTGCCCATGCGCTTAAAACGACGTGGCCAGGTCATGTCCAGCGGCCCAAAACTTGCCGGTTCGGGCTGCTGACGCGGTGAAGTCATGCGCAGATGCTGCGATTCGATATTCGGCAGGCGACGGTAACCCCCCTCCTTATGCTGCTCCTCCGCTGCACCGATACCATGAGGGTTCTCTTCGTATCCTGTGCCACCAAAAGCACGGCTCCAGTCGAGGCGCATCGATTCAAAATTGCGCGGCGGGGTAGGATGTGAACCAGACCAGATGCGATCGCCAAAAGCCAGCAGGGTCTTACTGAGGTTTCCCACGTTGATACGTACTGCGCAGCTGTTCTTTTCCTTCTGGTGATGAGTATAAGCATTACCCGTCGCCAGAAATTCGGCCCGGACTTTCGGTATCGCCACATCGATGACGCCGCCGCTGGTTTGCAATTCAGCCGCCGCCAGTTGCCATAGCTCGACTTCCGGGCGCAACTGGGGCGTTGCGCCCATATCCAGCAATGCCATCACGGAAACGCCAAGATAATTTTTACCCTGTAAGCGGAAAGGTCGATTTAATACGCTCAGACGCAGAGGCTTAATAATCTTCATATAATGCGCCTTTAGGCAGCCAGTTAATGAACGCGGTTAAAAAGTGGGATAATGCATCTGACTAGGGTTCTATCGCATTAACCGAATGAGTGCAAGATGGGGCTCTTAATGATTATTCCCCTAAGCCAGAGAATAAAGGATATCTATTGCAGCAAGTCACGCAGGGTTGGTGATACTTCCCCTTCCCAGGCCAAGCGCTGGCGGGGCTAGCGTTTTCTGGCATTCCCCCCTGGTCTCAAATGAGACCGGCTGAAGGCCTGGAATTAAGATTAGTCTTAATTCACGATAGTGCACTGCTATTTTTTTGCATTAATCCAAAGCAGGTTCTATTACTAATAAGCCCCAAACCCTTCCATTATTAATAATAGGTTGCGTATCATGACTACAGATATGAATTTTAAGCTGGAGGGCGTGGCGGGAAAATCAAAGGATTAAATCACAGACCGTTCAGGCCCTGATGGATAAAACCGTGCAGGTTATTTTGAAATACGGTGAGTAGCATTTAGCCGTTGGTCTTCACCCCGCATTAAAGCAAATGAATAACACCTGTCTCCCCTGCTCCCCTCTGACAAGCTGCCGGTAAAACCCAGCACTTTTTCGGCCGACGGCCGACGATGCCCATGGGCAGATTTGTGCACGGATCCATCAGAAGGCTGAACGTGGCGGCTCCCCTTTGGCAAGTTAGCTTGCTCTACCGGTGGAGCCTGAAGGACTAAAGTATTTCCTGGATGAGGCCCTGGTGAGGCACAATAGGAAGATATTGACTGAGCAAGGCTGACCGCTATTTATTACCGCGTATTACGCTATTTTCCAGCCTCGTCACAGTTAATATAAACGCTTGGCCCCCTGACGGGAACGGGTGAAAACCACCCTTGTAATACATTACGAAAAGTGATAGTTAAACCCGTTGGCATGCATCAATTTGATTGTGCGAACTAATTATTATCACAGGGAATTATATTACATCCATGAAAATAAATATTACCGACCAGCCAAATCCGCAAGACGAAGAGTTCGTTATTGACAGCCTTTGGGGTCACAACGAAAAAACCGAACACGTTGATATCCACCCTCTGTTCCTGACCGTGACCGACGATGAAGGTAAAATTGTTGCCGGCCTGGTGGCCAGAACCTGGTGGGGTGGGCTTGAGGTGCAGTATCTTTGGGTCAGCGACCAACATCGTAAAAGCGGCTATGGCCGTCAACTGATGCTCCAGGCCGAAGAAGAGGCCCTGAAGCGGGGTTGCCATATGGCCTATGTGGATACCTTCGACTTCCAGGCACGCGGCTTTTACGAAAAATTGGGCTATCAGGTGTACGGTAATTTAGGCGGCTATGCCAAGAAACACACCCGTCACTACCTGGCAAAAGAGATTTAACCCAGTTTTAATCGGTGAGGTCAGAATGGATTCGCCCGACAATAATGAATTTTATTTGAAAGGTCTGATTGCCATGATGGAGCACTTAAGTGAGCCATGGGGCATTAAGGATCTGGCATCCCGACATATTTACATGAACCGAGCCGCCTACCTCTATACCAACACACCGTTGAATTTTGATATAGCCGGTAAGCTGGACGACGAGTTCCCCGCCGACTGGGCCGAATGCGCGGCCGATTTTGTAGAACACGACAAAATGACGGAAGTCTCGCGCGATCGGGTTGCCGTAATAGAAACACATTATTGGTACGGCAAAGACAGCCTGACGCCGTTTATCAGTGAAAAGCTGCCGATTTATAACGATAAAAAAGAAGTGTTTGGGGTGATGTGGAACGCCAAACCGCTTAACACTTTATCCCCATTGAAATTTATCAATCATCAAAAACCCAGCGTTCTGACCACGGAAACCAACAGCGCTATTTTCACCCGAGCCGAACTTGATGTGATATTTTTAATGCTGCAACGGCTGTCGGTAAAAGAGATCGCCAAAATATACAATATCAGCAATAAAACCATAGAAAATAGAATATATAACATCTATCAAAAATCAGATGTCCACACACAGCAGCAGTTTGAAGAATTTTGCAAATATGCGCATCTGGACAATTACATTCCCGATCGCCTGATAGCAAAAGGCATTCAGTTTATTTAATAGCAAGGAATACCTCACCGTGATCAAAATTGAAGACTATCCGCTAACCCGGGTACCTCAGGATAAAAGAGTCTCGTTTTTAAGCGTCGCCATTGTGCATATGGGCATGCTGACCGCTCTGGATCAGTTTATGCTGGGTGCCGTATTGGGTCACTCGATGACGCTGTTCGATGCCTTCACCGCCATTTTCGTCGGCAGTCTGATCTTTGGCGTAGTGACCTACGGCCTCGGGCTGGCGGGCATGCGCGAAGGGATCTCCGGCAGCCTGCTGGCCCGCTGGTGCGGCTTTGGCCGACTGGGATCGGTGCTGATTGGTGTGGTGGTGGCCGTCAGCCTGCTGGGCTGGTTTGGCATACAGAACGCCATCTTCGCCAAATCGCTGGATTTCGCCCTGGGGAACAAGTTGGGCTTTGGCCTGGCGGCCGGTCTGTCCGGTACCCTGCTGACCATTCTGGTGGCCTTTGGCTTCAAGGCATTGCGCATCGCCGCCCGGATTGCGGTGCCGATGTTTATTATGCTGGTGGCCTATATCTCTTACATCACCCTCACCGGCCATAATCTGCCGGAGATTATCCAAATGATGCCGCCTGGCGATCCACTGTCGATCAGCGCCGGTATCACCATTGTGGTCGGCGGCGCCATTGTCGCCAGCCTGATGACCCCCGATCTGACGCGTTATTCCAAAAACGGCAAGCACGTGCTTGGCGTAACCCTTCTCACTATTGTCGCCGGGGAGTTCGTGGTTAACGGTCTGGCGCTGCTGATCGCCAAAACGCTTGGCACGGCGGATGTCGTCACCATTATGTCGCAAGTCGCCGGCGGTGCGGGTCTGCTGGTGGTGGTGTTCTCCACCTTAAGGGTGAATGACCTCAACCTGTACTCATCGTCACTGGGCATCGTCAATGCGGTTGAAGGCATGACCGGTAAAAGGCTGAAATACACCGCTACCACGCTGGTGATTGGCGTTTTGGGCACCACGCTTTCGGTGCTGGGGATCCTCGACCGGTTTGTCGATTTCCTGACGGTGCTGGGCGTGGTGTTCCCACCAATTATCGGTGTGATGCTGGTGGATTATTACTTGCTGCGCACCCACCGTAAAATTCTGGATGAGAGCCGCCGGGAAGGCAAACTGCCCGATCAGACGCCGACCATTGGCTGGGCGGCTATCATCGCCAGCATTGCCGGTAGCATCGTCGGGTTAGTGACCGAGTGGGGCGTGCCGACCATCAACTCATTGCTGGCCGCCAGCCTGTTGTATTGGCTATTCAAGTTGGCGCTAAATCGCGCTCAGAAACCGGCCCCAGTACAAGGCTGAGCCGATCGCTAGCGGCAAAATGTCATCGCCACTCTCCAGCAACTGGGGAGTGGCAAAACAAGAAACTGGGGATCTGACGAACGGAAAGCGGTGGTTTTAAAACTGAAGACGTATTTGGAATTCCCTGGTGTCGGTAGCTAAAACATCCTTTAATACCCAGAGAATGGAAACGCCTCCCTCCCTGAGCTTTTTATTATAGAAGTTGTCAGACAATCGTTTATTAACCGTTTTGACCGTCAAGAAACACTTCAGTGTGCGTGAACAGTAGCTCACAAAAACCACTGTGGTCAACACAAAAGTAGACACAAAACTCACTTTTATGTCTACTTATTCGAACCTGTAACCTAAGCAGTTGATTTATATTTAATTACTTTTGATTTACATTTCATTCATCATAATAAAATCATCATTGGCCGTGATGCCGGGTAGTTGAACATCCATTTTCAAAGAGTAATCAGCCGCTTACCGCCCCTCTTGTGGTGTCAGTTCTGGACAATACCGATGCGTGCGATATAGTGAAGCCGCCAGAATATTGTAAGGAATGCTTATGAAGACCACTAACGCCCAGCGCAAAAGTAACATCATTAAGAATATTGAATATCTGATGCGCACCCGTGGCGAAACCAAGGCATCCTTCTCTAGTCGTACTGGCCTGACACGAACCACTATCTACAAGATCCTCGACGGACGGGTCAACAACGTGCAGCAGGCCACCGTTAATCGGATTTCAGATTTCTTTGGGGTTTCCTGCGAAGAGATCGAAGACTATGATTTGGAAAAGCTGGAACTGCTCAATGAGACGCTGTCCACCGAAGGCAATAAAAACCCTTCCGCGATCCCTGTTATTCCGCAGTCCTGTTTTTTAGCGGCTACCGGCAAGAAGATCGGCCAACTGGTCACCGAATTCCCTTTGACTTATTTCTTCGGCGATGAGTCAAATATGGTAGCAATGAGAATAGAGACCGAAATAAAAGGTTCATTTATCCCAGGCGAGGTGATTATTATAAAACGCCCGCCGGTATTAGTTTGCGATTCGCCTTTATTGTATCACTCGGGAAAATACGGCTTCTTTGTGGTTAACGACAAAGAAGAAAGTAGCATGGAGAAAAATCATCAGGATACCGTGCAATTCCTGGGTTATATCTTTGGAGAAAGGCTATAAATGGAACCGAATCAAAAGTTCAAGCTATTGGGCTTTACCCGGCATGGCACTCTGGCTGCCAATGTCATGGTATTAGCCACCGGCAAAACCATTACCATGGGGCTGAATGAACTGGCCGACAGCGATATATCGGAAGATCTGAGTCGGCATGAACTGCAGGCGCTGTATAGAAAAATCTACGGTAACAATCAGCAGCAAACCGCCTATGAGCTCAGCGATCGTCATGAACGATCCTGGTACGCCTACCTGATCATTACCGTGGCGCTCAGCGTGATTTATATCTTCTCAACCCTGTGCGGCGTCAAACCGATTCAAATCCCCGCACTGAACCTGATCACGCCCCCGGCAATATTTATTTACCCCCTCACCTTTATCCTGGTGGATATTCTGAACGAGTTTTACGGACTGCGGCTGGCCAGGCGCACCATTATCATCTCGTTTATGGCCAACCTGATTTTTGTGCTGGGCGTTTGGGCGACCACGCTGGTACCGAGCATTCCGCAGTGGGAGTTCAGCAAGACTTATGACGGCATCGTCCACAGCATCATGGCGGTGTTGGTGGCTTCATCCGCGGCTTATTTAATCTCCGAGAACGTCAACTCCTACCTGCTGTGCAAAATCAAGGAACTGACCAACTCTCGCTATCTGTTTGTGCGGGTGATCACCAGCACCGTGGTGGCCTCGGCCATCGACAGCGTGGTGTTCTGTACCCTGGCGTTCTACAACGTGCTGAGCTGGGACATCATCAAAACCATGATCCTGTCGCAGTTCCTGATCAAGGTGGTCTACGCCCTGGTCGGCGTTGGGCCGATTTACGCCGCCCGCAGCCTGTTTAACCGTTATATCAATACCGATCTTGCAAGGAGCAATGAATATGCATATCAAAAAACAAGATAAAATCACTCATCTTGGCGCCAACTCCGATTACCCGGACCAGTATGCTCCCGAGTTGCTCGAAGCCCTGCCGCGCGCTCGCGGCCGTGATCTGATCGGCGTAGATGAACAGCAGCTGCCATTCCACGGCTATGACCTATGGACCGCCTTCGAGCTGTCCTGGCTCAACGCCAAAGGCAAGCCGGTGGTCGGTATCGGTGAGTTCACCCTGCCCCATTCCTCCACCAACCTGATCGAGTCCAAGTCATTCAAGCTGTATCTCAACAGCTTTAACCAGACGCGCTTCGACAGCGTGGAACAGGTCAGTGCCGCGATGCAAAAAGATCTGTCGCAGGCCGCCAACGGTCAGGTCGGGGTGAAGCTGTATCCGGGATTAGACGGTTATTCATCGCAGATCGACAGCCTGCCGGGCATCAATATTGACGATCTGGATATCGCCGTGGATGACTTTGACTTCAAACCGGAATATCTGGACGGTGCCGCCAGCGAACAGGCGGAAACGGTAACGGAGACACTGTCCTCCAACCTGCTGAAATCCAATTGTCTGGTCACCAACCAGCCGGACTGGGGCAGCGTAGTGATCCACTATCAGGGCCGGAAAATCGATCGCGAACGCCTGCTGCGCTACCTGATCTCCTTCCGTCAGCATAATGAGTTCCACGAGCAGTGTGTCGAACGCATTTTTAACGACATCAAGCAAAGCTGCCGACCGGAAAAACTCAGCGTGTTCGCCCGCTACACCCGTCGTGGCGGCCTGGACATCAACCCGTTCCGCAGCGATTTCGAAACGGCGCCGACCCTGGGTCGTTTGATCCGGCAGTAACCGTTCATCTTGTCATGCCCCCGCCCGGGGGCATTATTTTTCCCCGTCATCTGCTTGTTATTTTTCGCCATTACCGTCGTTAACCACTATCTTCAAAACAACCCTCAGGGAGATTAACGACGCATGCCTGACTTTTCGCGTAGAGAAATACTGCGGGCTGCCGCCATCGGATCGGCCTTTACACTGTTACCCGCCTCGATCCGCAAAGCGCTGGCAATCCCCGCCAATAACCGCACCGGCACGATTAACGATGTCGAACACGTGGTGATCCTGATGCAGGAAAACCGCTCCTTCGACCATTATTTCGGCACCCTGCCCGGCGTGCGTGGCTTTAGCGATCGCTTCACCATTCCCTTGCCCGGTGACCGTCACGTCTGGCAGCAGCAAGGGGAACAGCGGCTGGTGTTGCCTTACCATCTGGACAGCAAGCGCGGCAACGCCCAGCGGGTTAGCGGCACGCCGCATTCGTGGGTCGATGAGCAATCCGCCTGGGACAGCGGCCGCATGAGCGCCTGGCCGACCTACAAAACGCCCACCTCGATGGGGTATTACCGTCGGCACGAGCTGCCGTTCCAGTTTGCGCTGGCCGAAACCTTCACCCTGTGCGACGCCTATCATTGCTCGATCCACGCCGGTACCAATACCAACCGCTTGTTCCACTGGACCGGCACCAACGGCCCGACGGCGGCCGGGGTCGCGGTAGTGGTCAACGAGTGGGACAGCCCCGGTCCGGTTGAGATCGGCTACCAATGGCAGACCTATCCGGAACGACTGGAAGCCAGCGGCGTCAGTTGGAAGGTCTATCAATTTTTGCCGGATAACTTCACCGATAACCCGCTGGCGGGTTTCCGCCAGTACCGCGCCGCCAGCGTTAAGGTCGGCAACCCGGCGCAGCCACCGAAAGATTTCACCGCCTTTGTGCCTTACCGCGATGAGCTCAATGCCGATGCGCCGCTGTATAAGGGCAATGGCAACACGCTACCGGCCGCCGACGGCAACGATTTGGACGCGATGCTGGCCGGTTTCCGCCACGACGTACAGCAGGGTAAACTGCCGCAGGTGAGCTGGATCATCGCCCCGGCGGCCTACTCGGAACATCCCGGCCCTTCCAGCCCGGTGCAGGGCGGCTGGTTTACCCAGGAGATCCTCAACGCGCTGACGGATAACCCCGAGGTGTGGAGCAAAACCGTACTGCTGGTTAATTACGACGAGAACGACGGCTTCTTCGACCATATGCCTTCTCCTTCTGCGCCGTCATTACGTGAAGACGGCAGCTTCGCCGGTAAATCGACGGTGCCGTTCGACAGTGAAATCTTCCAGCACGTCGCCCCACCCGGTTCACAAGAGCAACCGCCGCCGGACGGCCGTATCTATGGCCCCGGCCCGCGGGTACCGATGCTGGTGCTGTCCCCCTGGAGCCGTGGCGGCTGGGTCAATTCACAGGTCTTCGACCACACATCGGTACTGCAATTTTTGGAGCAACGTTTCCAGGTGCATGAACCGAACATCAGCGCCTGGCGACGGGCGGTGTGTGGCGATCTCACTTCGGCATTCAACTTTGTCGATCCCAACAACGAAACCTTGCCCAGCCTGCCGGCCACCAGCCGTCACGCCGCCGAAAGTCTGCGCCAGCGGCAGGAACAGTTGCCGCAGGTGCCCTTGCCAGCGGTGGATCGCCAGCAGTTGCCGCACCAGTCCCGGTTGGCACGCCCGTCGCGTGCATTGCCTTACCAACTTCACGTTGAGGCCACCGCTTCCCCCGAACAAAAGAGGCTGACGCTCAACCTGTTTAATACTGGCGAACAAGGCGCGGTATTTCATGTTTATGACCGACTGAATCTGGATCAGATCCCACGGCGCTATACCGTCGAGGCCGGTAAGGCCGTCAGTGATAACTGGCCGACGGAGGACAAATACCACCTGTGGTTACTGGGCCCCAACGGTTTTCATCGTGAACTGCGTGGCAGCGTTCAGCAGCCACAGCCAGAAGTGCGGCTGACCCCGCAGGGTGACCGCCTGTCGCTAACCCTGACTAACCCCGGCAGTCAGGCGACAACGGTGACTATTGCCCGCTGCCCCTATACGCAAAACGGCCCCTGGCAGATTGAATTGCCGGCGGGTGGTCGCCACCAGCAAGCCTTTGACGCCAAAGTCAGCGGGGGTTGGTACGATCTTTCACTGCAGGATCCACAGGGTTGGCAACGTCGGCTGGCCGGCCGTCTGGAGAACGGCGAGCACAGCGTCAGCGATCCGCTGATGGGCAAAGCTTAAGATATCCTCATTAGGGTGTTCAAAAAGCGAAAGGATATGGATTATCATTAACTTCTTTATTCCATGCCCGATGCTCAAGGATCTCCATGCCTGCCGTTCTTATTGCCAAAGCCAGCCGTTGGCTGGCCGCCTGTGCCCTGCTGATGGCCTGCGCCGTTCAGGCCGCCCCTATCGTCGTCACCGACGTCGCCGGGCGCCAGGTCACCCTGCCGCAACCGGCCAAACGCGTGATCCTGGCCGATGCCCGTGCGCTGCTGGCACTGAATATTTTGCATCCGCAGGAGCCGTTGAAAAATATCATCGCCTGGGATAATTCGCTGAAGGTGAAGGCACCGGACCTGGTGGAGGCCTACGCGAAGAAATTCCCACAGGTGATGAAGATCCCCACCTTCGACAACCCTTACGTCAGCGATTTCAGCGTGGAAAGTGCGGTGGTGCGCAAGCCGGACCTGATCATTTTCGACATCGGCCTGCTGAGTAAGCTGAAAGACAGCGGCGTACTGGCCCAACTGGAAAAAATCGGCATCCCGGTACTGATTATCGATTTTCGCCAGCAGCCGCTGACCAATACCGTTGCCAGCATGCAGTTGCTGGGCAAAGTGTTTGATGAGCAACAAAACGCCGACGCCTTTATCCAGCTCTACCAACAGCGTCTGGATCTGGTACGCCAGCGAGTAGCGACGTTGAAACCGGAACAGCGCCCGAGCGTATTTATCGAACGCAGCGCCGGCATGAAAGGCGAGCAATGTTGCAATACCTTTGGCAAGGGCAGCTTTGGCCAGTTTATTGAAACCGCCGGCGGCAATAACATCGGCAGCAAGCTGTTCGCGGAAATGGGCGGCGAGGTGAATGTAGAACAGATGATTGCCAGCAACCCGGATTTCTATCTGATGACCGGTGCAGACTGGAGCCGCGGCCATAAAGGCACACAGGCGGTGCCGCTGGGTTATGCCACCGATGCCGCCACCACCCAGCAGAAGCTGGGGGTACTGATGAACCGCACCGGCCTGAACGTGCTGAAGGCGGTAAAAGAAAAACGCGTAATGGCGATTTATCACCAATTCTATGACTCACCGCTGAATTTTATTGCGGTCGAGGCAATCGCTAAACTCCTGCACCCGGACTTATTTAAAGACATTGATCCGCAAGCAGATATTGAGATGGTACATCAAAAATTCACCGCGCTGGATTACAGCGGCGTGTTCTGGGTCACCGCAAAATAACCCCGTGTCAGGGCCCGCCAGCCGGGTCCTGACATCCTCGCTCACCCTTTAGTTACCCACTGAATTATTCCGCAATAAAGTTATTTACTTGCCAATAATTATCATTAAGATTGTCATTTCTAAAAAAACACATCTGGGTTTGAAACTTTTAAGGCATTATTATGTCAATCCTTTTTCGTCTTTCGCTGCTGGCGGCTTCCGTTGCCATGGCGCTGCCCGTCCTTGCTGCTGATAACAAATCTCAAAATGACGCCCCCGCTGACAACATTACCGTGGTCGGCAACTGGTTGGATAACCCGGACACCAGTTCGGTGTTGCTCAATCACCCTGGCGCACGCTCTATCGTCACCGAACAACAGATGCATGAACAAGGCGACCAGACCATCGCCGATACCCTGCGCGGCGTACCAGGCGTTCAGGTACGTGACAGCAACGGTACTGGCGGCAGCGATATTTCGCTCAACGTCGGCGTGCGCGGCCTGACTTCTCGTCTTTCCCCACGATCTACCATCCTGATGGACGGTGTGCCTTTGGCGGTAGCCCCTTACGGCCAGCCACAGCTGTCGATGGCACCACTTTCCATTGGCAGTCTGCAGTCGGTTGATGTGGTGCGTGGCGGCGGCGCGGTACGCTACGGGCCGCAAAACGTCGGCGGCGTGATTAACTTCGTCACCAAAGACATTCCGAAAACCTTCGGTGGCTCAGCCAGTGTGCAAACCCAGGGTGCCAGCCACGGCGGGTTGAAAACCCTGACCAGCACTTCACTCGGCGGCACCGCCGACAACGGCTTCGGTGCCGAATTGCTGTACTCCGGCCTGCACGGCCAGGGCTATCGCGACAATAACGACAACACCGACATCGATGACTTCATGCTGAAAACGCGCTATGCGTTTACCGATCGCGATGAGCTGCTGGCCAATTTTCACTATTACGACGCCAAAGCCGGTATGCCGGGCGGGCTGAGCAGCGCGCAATACGCGCAGAACCCGTTCCAGTCGACCCGCCCGTGGGACCAGTTCGAAGGCCGTCGCAAGGACATGTCGTTCAAATATAAGCATCAGGAAGACGACAAACAGTTCGAAGTGCTGACCTACTTCACCGACAGTTATCGCGGCAGCAGCATCGAATCGGAAGGCACCGGCAAGAATGCGGGCATGAAACGTATGGTGTCCTACCCACGCCACTACTCCACCTGGGCGATTGAACCCAGCTATTCGCAGATCTTCCGTTTCTGGGACATGGCACACGAGATCACCCTCGGCTACCGCTACCTGAACGAAACCATGGATGAGAAGGCTTCGCGCTCTGCCTGGTATAACCCGGCGGACATCAGCTCCACGCCGGAAACACCGGATTACTACCAGCACACCTCCGGTGGCACCGCCGCTCACGCACTGTACATCGATGACACCATTAACGTCGGCAACTGGACGGTCACACCAGGCCTGCGCTACGAGAGTATCCGCACCCATGTGGACGACGCGTTCAACAACATCAGCCGCGAGAAGAGTTACAGCGAACCGCTGCCGTCGCTGAATGTGATGTACCACATGTCGGACGCCTGGAAGCTATTCGCCAACGCCAATACCTCGTTTGGCAGCATGCAGTACTTCCAGTTGACCAAAGGCGGTAATGGCAACCAGCCGGCACCGGGCCTGACGGCGGAAAAAGCCCATACCTACGAGTTCGGTACCCGCTATGACGACACCATCGTCAAAGCCGAAGCCACGCTGTTCTACATCGACTTCGACAACCAGTTGCAGTACATCAGCAATGATATCGGCTGGACCAATATGGGGGCCACCAAGCACAAGGGCATCGAACTGGCGCTCAGTTACGATCTTAGCGAGCTGAACCGCGCACTGGACGGCGTGAGCGTTTACACCAGCTACACCTACACCAAGGCCAGCACCGACAAGGGCGACTTCGCCGGTAAAGACCTGCCGTTCTATTCACGTCAGGTGTATACCGTCGGCACCCGTTACGCCACCGGCAACTGGGTGTGGAATCTGGACAGCTATGCCCAGTCCAAACAGCATTCGCCGGGTACCGGGCCAGATTATGTGACGCAGGAAAGCGCCGATGGCCAGTTTGGCGACATCGCCGGTTATATGGTGTGGAATATGCGTGGGGAATATAACTTCGGGCCACAGCTGTCGAACCTGACGCTGGGTGCCGGGGTGAAAAACCTGTTCGATCAACGCTACTTCACCCGTTCCAACGACAACAACTTCGGCAAGTATGTCGGTGAACCGCGCACCTTCTTTGTGCAGGGTTCCGTGGCATTCTGAGGTTAGCGCCCTCTCAGGGGGCGCTAATGTCACCGGCAGTGCAACCGGAACAGGCGCGCCAGGTGCGCGCCCATCGGCGTCAGCGTGGTGTCCTTGCGCTGGATCAGATAAAACGTCGCCTTGGGCAGGCTCTCCTCCAGCGCCAGCGGCACCAGATGCTTCCCCAGTATCGGATCGGAGATCACATCCACCGACAGAATGCTGACAAAATCGCTCTGCGCCACCAGGCTGGTACAGGCCATAAAGGTTTCACAGGTGACGCTGATCGACGGCGCCATCCCCAAATCCCCGAACAAATCGTGCAACAAGCGGTAATAGCTGCCCTTTGGCGTCGGCATGGTCCAGTCACAGTGCTGCAGTTGCTTGAGTGACGTCGCCCCCTCCATCGGATGCCCCTTGCGCACCACCACCTTGTACTCTTTTTCCATCAGTCGTTCGTACTGCAACTCATTGTCCAGGCTGCTGGGGTAATAGGTATTGACGGTGAAATCCAGCTCGCCCTGGCGCAGCTCCGGGATCATCGACACCAGTTGCCCTTCAACAATCCGCACTTTGACCTTCGGGTATTCACGGTGGAACTGATTGATGACCTGCGGCATCACGGTGCGCGCAATGCTGCCGCCGACGCCAATATTCACCGAGCCGCCCGCCAACCCCAGCCGCTGCTGGATATCCTCCTGCGCTACCCGCAGCTCTTCGAGGATCAGGCTGGCATGCTGGAAAAAGTTATCGCCGCAGTCGGTCAGTACCACCCCCTGGCTACGGCGGACAAACAGCTTGGCCCCCAGCACCGCTTCCAGCTCTTGAATCGATTTGGTCAGCGCCGGCTGGGAAAGTTGCGAAGTCCGGCTGGCGGCACGGATGCTGCCCTGACGGCTGACTTCTACAAACGCACGTAATTGGTGCAATTTTATTGAGGCGGGCATAGGCGAATGGCGATAACCGTTGTTTATCAATAGCAAGATATTGGCATCTTATTTAGCCCGATTCCATTGTGTACATTCGAAAAAAACATAATAAATAACCAAATTCTTATTTCGCTTAATTAAACGCATTTTCTGCGCCGATAAGCGCATTTCACGGCAGTTAGTCACTAAATACGTCATTTTCATTCCATAGCTTCATCGTCTGATTTCAGTTCAGCGCACCACTGCTGTCCGGCGTTTACCCGGGCGCGATAACTTATGAGATATCCCAATGAATAATCCGCTTTCGATGTTGGTGTCCGATTTGTCTCCGCAGTTGCAGGCCTGGCGCCGCGATTTTCACCGCTATGCCGAGTCCGGCTGGTTTGAGTTCCGCACCGCTACCCTGGTGGCAGAAGAACTGGATCGGCTCGGCTACCGCCTGCAACTGGGGCGCGAAGTGATTAACGCCGATGCCCGCATGGGGCTGCCCTCGGCCGAGGCCCTGCAGGCACAAGAGCAGCGCGCCCGCGAACAGGGCGCACTGGAGAAGTGGTTGCCGCACTTTTCCGGTGGCTTCGCCGGTATTGTCGCCACGCTGGACACCGGCCGCGCCGGCCCGGTGATCGCCTATCGCGTCGACATGGACGCGCTCGATCTCAACGAAAAGCTACAGCCGGATCACCTGCCGTTCCGCGAAGGCTTCGCCTCCTGCAACAGCGGCATGATGCATGCATGCGGTCATGACGGCCACACCACCATTGGGCTGGGGCTGGCGCGGGTATTCAAGAGCCTGGAGCCACAGCTCACCGGCACCATCAAGCTGATTTTCCAACCGGCAGAAGAAGGCACCCGTGGCGCGAAATCCATGGTGGAAGCCGGCGTGGTGGACGACGTTGATTTCTTCACCGCCGTGCACATTGGCACTGGGGTAGCGGCCGGTGAGTTGGTGTGCGGCAGCGACAGCTTTATGGCCACCAGCAAACTGGACGTCACCTACCGCGGCGTAGCCTCTCACGCCGGGGCCAAACCGGAGGATGGCCGTAATGCCCTGCTGGCGGCGGCGCAGGCCACAGTGGGACTGCACGCCATCCCACGCCACAGCGAAGGCAGCTCACGCATCAACGTCGGCGTATTGCAGGCCGGAACCGGCCGCAACGTGATTGCCGATCGGGCATTTATGAAGGTGGAAACCCGCGGGGCCACCAACACCATCAACGAATTTGTTTACCAGCAGGCGCTGAACGTGATCGAAGGCGCGGCCAAAATGCACGGAGTGGAATACGACATCGCCCTGATGGGCGCGGCGCAGAGCAGTAAACCGACCCAGCCCTGGGTGGACTACATTCACCGCCAGGCACAGGAGATTGCCGAACTGACTTCGGTGGTCGATCGCCGCGAGCAGGCCGCCGGTTCAGAAGATGCCACTTACATGATGGAACGGGTGAAATCCCACGGCGGGCAGGCCTCTTACGTGATTTTCGGTACCGAACTGAGCGCCGGACACCACAACGAGAAGTTTGATTTTAACGAACAGGTGCTGGCGGTAGCGGTAAAAACGCTGGCGTCGCTGGCACTCAACCTGCCGACCTTTGGGAGCAAAGCATGAGTAACCCGCAGCTGCTGACGTTTATCAATCAGTACATTGACCAACACCAGCCACGCTTTAGCGCACTGAGTGACAGCATCTGGGATCACCCGGAGACGCGCTTTACCGAAACCTATTCCGCCAATCTGCTGGCCGACGCGCTGGAGCAGGAAGGCTTTACCCTTGAACGCGGCGTTGGCGGCATCGAAACCGCGTTTATCGCCAGCTACGGCAGCGGCCAGCCGGTGATTGCCCTGCTGGGTGAATACGACGCCCTCGCCGGGCTGAGCCAACAGGCCGGTTGTGCCACGCCGCAGCCGCTGGTGGAAAACGGCAACGGCCACGGCTGCGGCCACAATCTGCTGGGCACCGCCGCGCTGGCTGGGGCATTCGCGGTGAAGGCCTGGATGCAGCAACAGCACCTGACCGGCACCGTCCGTTTCTACGGTTGCCCCGGTGAAGAAGGCGGTTCCGGCAAAACCTTTATGGTGCGTGAAGGGCTGTTCGATGACGTCGACGCGGCCCTCACCTGGCACCCGGAAGGCTTCAGCGGCATGTTCAATACCAGCACCCTGGCCAACATACAGGCGGCGTTTCAGTTCAAGGGGATTGCCGCTCATGCCGCCAACTCACCGCACCTGGGCCGCAGTGCGCTGGATGCGGTGACGCTAATGAACACCGGTGCCAACTTCCTGCGCGAGCACATCGTGCAGGAAGCGCGGCTGCACTACGCAATCACCAATACCGGCGGCAGTTCGCCCAACGTAGTACAGGCCGACGCTGAAGTGCTGTACCTGATCCGCGCACCACAGCTCGATCAGGCGCAGGATATTTACCAGCGGGTGATCAACATCGCCAAGGGTGCGGCGCTGATGACCGATACCCAGATGACGGTGCGTTTCGACAAGGCTTGCTCCAACTACGTGCCAAACCGCCGCATGGAACAGGTGATGTATCGCTATGTCTGTGACTTCGGCCTGCCGGAGTACAGCGAGGCAGAACGTAAATTCGCCGGCGAGATCCGCCAAACGCTGAATAAAGACGAGCTGCGTAATGCCAGGCTGAATGTCGCCCGCACCGGCGGCGCAGCCGGGCGCGAATGGGTACAGCAGTTGGGTGACAAGGTGTTGATGGACGAGGTCGCCCCTTATGTGGCATCGGAAGATCTGCTATACGGCTCTACCGACGTCGGCGATGTCAGTTGGGTCGCACCGACCGCCCAGTGCTTCAGTCCGTGCTTCGCCTTCGGTACGCCGCTGCACACCTGGCAACTGGTGGCACAGGGACGTACTTCGATCGCCCACAAAGGCATGTGCCTGGCAGGCAAGGTGATGGCGGCCACCGCCGTCGAGTTGCTGAGCGACAGCGCCCTGTTGGCGGACTGCCGCCACGAGTTCGAACGCCAGCGCGCCGAACAGCCTTATAACTGCCCGATCCCCAAAGACATCAAGCCTTCACCGTTAAAGTAATCACCAAGCTGCAAAGGCCTGGGAAACCGGGCCAGTCATAATAATTATAATTAAATCAAATAATAAAAAATAAACACAACAGGACAAACACAGAGGGTAAGACAATGAGTGAGGTCACAACGTCAGCCGATAAAAGCCCTGGTCGCGTTTTTTACTGGGTAGAACGCATCGGGAATAAAATCCCCAATCCATTTTTGCTGTTCGTCTATTTAATCGTTGTTTTAATGCTGGCCACCGCGCTGTTCTCCTGGCTCGGCGTGGCGGTAAAAAGCCCGGCCACCGGCGAGTTGATCAAGGTGAATAACCTGATGAGCGTGGCGGGCATGCAGTGGATCTTCCCGAATATCATTCATAACTTCAGCAGTTTTGCTCCGCTGGGCGCGATTTTGGCGCTGGTGATCGGCGCCGGACTGGCTGAGAAGGTTGGGCTGCTGCAGGCGTTGATGTACAAGATGGCCTCACGCGTTAGCGCCCGCTATGCCAGCTACCTGGTACTGTTTATCGCCTTTTTCAGTCATATTTCTTCCGACGCCGCACTGGTAGTGATGCCGCCGCTCGGTGCGCTGATGTTTCTGGCGGTGGGCCGCAACCCGATAGCCGGGCTGCTGGCCGCTATCGCCGGGGTTGCCTCCGGTTTTACCGCCAACCTGCTGATCGTCACCACCGACGTACTGCTTTCCGGCATCAGTACCGAGGCCACCAAGGCAGTGGACGCCGCCGTTCACGTCAGCGTGATCGACAACTGGTACTTTATGGCCACCTCGGTGGTGGTACTGACCATCACCGGTGCACTGCTGACCGATAAGTTTATCGAACCTCGCCTGCCAAAATGGCAGGGCAGCGCCGAGGACAAAATTGAGGCGCTGACCCCACTGCAAAATCGTGGACTGATGATGAGCGGCATTGCCGCACTGGTGTTTATCGCGATTATCGCCGCCCTGGTGGTGCCGGAGGCCGCTCCGCTGCGCGATCCAAAAACCGGCTCGGTGATCCCATCGCCGTTTATTAAAGGCATTGTGCCGATCATCATCCTGTTCTTCTTCACCGTCGGCATTACCTACGGCGTGGTCACCAAACAGATCCGGCGACCGGATGATATCCCCCACCACCTGATAGAACCGATGAAAAGCATGGCCGGCTTTATCGTTATGGTGTTCCCGCTGTCGCAGTTCGTGGCGTTCTTTAACTGGAGCAACATGGGCAAGTTTATGGCCATCGGCCTGACCGATATGCTTGAGGCCGCCGGCATGAGCGGCGCTCCGGCGTTTCTGGGTCTGATGTTCCTCTCTGCCTTCCTGTGCATGTTTATCGCCAGCGGCTCTGCCATCTGGTCGATTCTGGCGCCGATCTTTGTGCCGATGTTTATGCTGCTGGGCTTCCATCCGGCGTTCGCCCAGATGATTTTCCGCATCGCCGACTCTTCGGTGCTGCCGCTGGCGCCGATGTCACCCTTCCTGCCGTTGTTCCTCGGCTTCCTGCAGCGTTACCGCAAAGATGCCCAGCTCGGCACCTATTACGTGCTGATCCTGCCGTATCCGTTGGTGTTCTTTGCCGTGTGGATTTTGCTGTTGCTGGCGTGGTACGCACTCGGCCTGCCGATTGGCCCAGGCGTCTATCCGAAGATGGGGTAAGTCTGCTGAACCCGCTCTGAGTAACGCCGGAGCGGGTATTCCTTTCTGTATTTTGCTCTCCTTTCTCCCCTCTATTCACCGCTCAACAGATTATTATATTGCTTTGCTAAACCGGTTCTTCTATTTTAGCTCGTCATCTGAGACCGCTGAAAACAGGATTGAACATGGCTAATCGAGTATGGGTATTGGGTGACGCAGTTGTCGATCTGGTTCCTGAAAATTCAAACAGTTACCTTAAGTGTCCCGGTGGTGCGCCCGCCAATGTGGCGGTCGGCATCGCCCGTCTGGGTGGCGACAGCGCTTTTATCGGTCGGGTAGGCAAGGACAGCTTCGGGGCCTTCCTGCAGCGGGTATTGAGCGAAGAGCAAGTAGACATCGACCACCTGTCACAGGACCCCGAGTACCACACCTCCACCGTGGTGGTAGACCTCGATCTGATGGGGGAACGCTCTTTTACCTTCATGGTGAACCCGAGTGCCGATCTGTTCCTGCAACCTGAGGATCTGCCTGATTTCAAAGCGGATGAGTGGCTGCACGTCTGCTCTATCGCCCTGTCACAGGAACCGAGCCGCAGCACCACCTTCACCGCAATGGAGAACATCAAAGCGGCCGGTGGCTGGGTCAGCTTTGACCCCAACATTCGGGAAGACGTCTGGCGCCAGCCGGAAGCGCTGCGCCCCTGCCTGCAAAAAGCGCTGCTGCTGGCGGACGTGGTGAAAATTTCGCTGGAAGAACTGAGTTTTATCAGCAATATCGGTGAGTTAGAGAGCGGCATCGATTGGATGATGCAGCGCTACCCGCTGCGTTTGTTGCTGGTGACATTGGGTGGCGACGGCGTCTGCGTACATGACGGCAAGCAGATCCGACATTTCCGCGCCCCTTCAATCACCCCGGTCGATACCACCGGGGCGGGCGACGCCTTTGTCGCCGGTTTGTTGGCCGCGCTGGCTCATCTCGGCGCTTTGCCGCAGGAAGCTCAGTGGCCTGCGGTGATCGCCCAAGCCCAGGCCTGCGGTGCACTGGCCACCACCGCCAAAGGTGCGATGACCGCCCTGCCGCATGCCGACGAGTTGCAGGACTTCCTGCAGCGCTAACCGGATAAGTGTGAATTCTGACCCAATGCCATCGCTTAAGAGATTGGCATTGGGTGCCAGTCTCATCCCTGGCATCTCCAGTCGGTATTTTGCGGGCTCGATCACAATAGCTGAATCGGGTTAGCAAACTTGATTGCCAGCCACCGTTCAACTCACTATCTTTCATCCTGAAAAACCGGTTTAGCAATTTAGCAAAAAATAATAACAACCTTCCCGGATGATAGAAAATCATGAAAAAACTTAGCTATCTGGCCATCACTACAGGGCTCCTTATCTCCACCTCTGCGGCGGCGTCAGGCGCCAATACCAGTATCGAAGCGCGTCTGAATGCGCTGGAACAACGACTGCAACAGGCCGAACAACGTGCGACTCAGGCTGAGACGCGTGCCACGGTGGCGGAACGCCGGGCACAACAGCTAGAACAGCGCACTGCCAACACCGAGCGACAAACCGTACAGGTGGCCCAGCGCACCGCGACGCTGGAAACCCACGCCGCACCGGCCGGCAAACTGCAACTCACCGGATTAACCGACCTGAAACTGTATGGCGACGTCGAGTTCAACCTGGACGGCGCCAGCCGCAGCGGCCAGCTCACCTCACTGAAAAGCAGCGACAACAAGGACTGGAAGCCCGGTAACAAAGAGCGTTGGGATATCAACGGCCGTATTCTGGTCGGTGTGGACGGCTACCGCCGCAATCCGGACGGCAATTTCTCCGGCTTCAGCGTGCAACCGCTGGCCGACATGACCGGAAAAATGAACCTCGACGATGCCGCCTTCTTCTTCGGTAACGAAAAGAACTGGCAGACCAAGATTGGCCGGTTTGAAGCCTACGACATGTTCCCGCTCAATCAGGACACCTTCATCCAGTATTCCGGCAATACCGCCAACGATCTGTATGCCGATGGCTTCGGCTATATCTACATGATGAAAGAAGGCCGTGGCCGTAGCAGCAGCGGCGGCAACCTGATGCTGAGCAAGTACGCCGGTGACTTCTACTTCGAGCTGAATACGCTGGTGGAAGACGGCACCTCACTGTTCCAGGAGGAGGCCTACCACGGCAACAGCCTGGATAATAAGAAAAATGTCGCCTACCTGCGGCCGGTGATCGCCTGGAAAAAAGACCAGCTCAGCGCGGCGGTCGCGATGGAAAGCAACGTGGTCAACAATGCTTATGGCTATCACGACAGCCAGGGGCAATTTGTCGACCAGTCCAAACGTAACGGCTACGGCATGACCCTCAGTTGGAACAACACCGCCGCCAATCCGGACAACGGCGTGGTCGCCAACCTGAGCAGCGCCTACCTGGACGCCTCGGGTGAGCAGGACTTTACCGCCGGCATCAACGTCCTGTGGCGCCGCTTTGAAGTGGGTTATATCTACGCCCACAACAATATCCAAGAGTTCAACACCACTGGGATGAGTGCCGATATCAGCAACCCGCTCAGCGAGCCGGGCAAATATGACATTCATACCATTCATACTTCGTACCAAATACCAAACATCATGAATATGAAGAACTTCAATCTGTATCTTGGCGCCTACGTCTCAATGCTGGAGGCCAACGCCGAGAACAAGATAGCCAACGCCAGCGACGATCAGCGCTACGGCGTGCGTGCCAGATTCAAGTACTTCTTCTGACGCTAATTAGTTGATTTCCGCCGCGAAACACTGCGGCGGCATTTTTATTTATAAAGGGAGTGAACATGGACATTACCGCAACCGCTAACGCGCTGTTGCCGCTGCTCGGCGGCAAAGAAAACATTGCCAGCGCCGCCCACTGTGCCACGCGTCTGCGCCTGGTGCTGCTGGATGACAGCAAGGTGGACAAGGTGGCAATCGGCAAGCTGGAGGGCGTGAAAGGCTGCTTCAGCAATGCCGGGCAAATCCAGGTAATTTTCGGCACCGGGCTGGTCAACAAGGTGCACGCAGAATTTATCAAGGCGGCCGGAGTCAACGAATCCAGCAAGTCCGAGGCCGCCGACATCGCGGCGAAGAAACTCAATCCGCTGCAACGTATTGCCCGCCTGCTGTCGAACATCTTTGTGCCGATCATCCCGGCTATCGTCGCTTCCGGCCTGTTGATGGGCCTGCTCGGCATGGTAAAAACCTACGGCTGGGCCGATGCCAACAGCGCCGTGTTTGTGATGCTGGATATGTTCAGCTCGGCGGCATTCATTATTTTACCGATCCTGATCGGCTTCACCGCCGCACGTGAGTTCGGCGGTAACCCCTATCTGGGCGCCACGCTCGGCGGCATCCTGACCCATCCAGCGCTGACCAATGCCTGGGGCGTCGCCAGCGGTTTCCACACCATGGATTTCTTTGGGCTGGAGATCGCCATGATCGGCTATCAGGGCACGGTGTTCCCGGTGCTGCTGACCGTGTGGTTTATGAGCGTGCTGGAAAAACAGCTGCGCAAAGTGATCCCCAACTCGCTGGATCTGATCCTGACCCCCTTCCTGACGGTCGTGATCTCCGGCTTCGTCGCCATGCTGTTTATCGGCCCAGCTGGCCGCGCGCTGGGTGACGGTATCTCACTGGTGCTCAGCACGTTGATCGCTCACGCCGGTTGGTTTGCCGGCTTGCTGTTCGGCGGGCTGTATTCCGCCATCGTCATCACCGGTATCCACCATAGCTTCCACGCCGTCGAGGCCGGGCTGCTCGGCAACCCGAATATCGGCGTTAACTTCCTGCTGCCGATCTGGTCGATGGCCAATATCGCTCAGGGCGGTGCCTGTCTGGCGGTGTATTTCAAAACCCGCGACGCCAAGATCAAAGCCATTGCGGTACCCTCGGCCTTTTCCGCCATGCTCGGCATTACCGAAGCGGCATTGTTCGGCATCAACCTGCGCTTTGTGAAACCCTTCCTGGCGGCATTGGTGGGCGGCGCACTCGGGGGAGCCTGGGTGGTGGCCAATCATGTTGGCATGAATGCGGTCGGGCTGACGGCTATCCCAGGGATGGCGATTGTGCAGGCCAGCTCGCTGGTCAGCTATATCATTGGTCTGGTGATCGCCTTTGGCAGCGCCTTTATTCTCTCGTTGCTGCTGAAATACAAAACGGACAGTGAATAATGGAAGAACTGCAATTAATGAAACAGGCCGTTCAGGCGTTGATGAGCGGCATGCCACAGGCGCTGCGCGATCCGCACCGGCCGGCGTGGCACCTGGCGCCCAGCGTCGGGTTGCTCAACGATCCCAATGGCTTTATTCAGCATAACGGCGTCTACCACCTGTTCTATCAGTGGAACCCGCTGGGTTGCGATCACCGCAACAAATGTTGGGGCCATTGGCAGTCGACGGATCTGGTCAACTGGCAGCATCAGCCGGTAGCCCTGGTACCGGGTGCCTGTTACGACAGCCACGGCTGTTACTCCGGCTCGGCGGTGGTGGCGGACGGCAAAATCATGCTGGCGTATACCGGCAACGTCAAATACCCCGACGGCTCCCGCACCGCCTACCAGTGTCTGGCGCAAGAAAATGCGCAAGGCGGCTATGACAAGCTCGGCCCGGTATTGCCGCTGCCACCGGGCTATAGCGGCCACGTGCGCGATCCAAAGGTTTGGCGTCATCAGGACCAGTGGTACATGGTGCTCGGCGCTCGTGACCTGCAAGACTGCGGCAAAGTGCTGCTGCTGCGCTCCGCCGATTTGCGCAACTGGCAGTTGCTGGGTGAGATTGCCGGTTCACGGCTGAACGGCATCGGTGATTTCGGCTATATGTGGGAGTGCCCGGACCTGTTTACGCTGGACGACGCCGAAGTGCTGATCTGCTGTCCACAAGGGCTGGCGGCGCAGGCCGAACGTTATCTCAACGTTTATCAGGCGGGCTATCTGACCGGCAAGCTGGATTATCAACAGGCCAGGTTCGAACATGGGGCCTTCCACGAGCTGGATCTCGGGTTCGAATTCTATGCGCCGCAAACCACCCTGGCCGAAGACGGTCGCCGGCTGTTGGTTGGCTGGATGGGCGTGCCGGAGCAAGACGAGGATTGTCACCCGACGTTGCAATACGGCTGGATCCACATCCTGACCTGCCCACGCGAATTGTCGCTGCATAATGGCAAGCTTTACCAACAACCGGCGCGCGAACTGCAACGGCTGCGGGATGAAGGCCGCCAATGGCAGGGCATCGCCGATGCTGCCCCTGTCTGGCCGGTTGACAGCGCGGAACTGCTGCTGACCCCCACGGGGGCATTTAGCGCTGACTTTGGCGGGGCAATGACGCTGGTCTGGGATGGTAACTTGCTGCAGTTGACGCGTAATAACCTGCGTAGCGGGCAGCCGGAGCACCGCTACTGGCGGGGTAACCTCAACCAACTGCAACTGCTGTTTGACCGTTCCAGCGTGGAGATTTTTATCAACCATGGCGAAGCAGTGATGAGCGCGCGCTACTTCCCTGGCCCGCAACCTCTGCTGCACCTGAGTGGTGAAGCTCGGCTGGCGCTCGAGCACTGGTCGCTGACGCCATGCATGCTAGAATGACGCATCCTTCGATGAATTCAGATGCCGTCAGTGAAAAAAAATAAACGCATAACCATCAGTGATATTGCCGCACTGGCTGGCGTGTCGAAATCGACCGCCAGCCTGGTGCTTAACGGCCGCAGCAAGGAATACCGGGTCTCCGACGACACCCGCGATCGTATCCTGGCGCTGGCCGGCGAGCACCACTACCAGCCCAGCTTCCACGCCCGTTCGCTGCGTTCTTCCCGCAGCCATACCCTGGGGCTGGTGGTGCCGGAAATGACCAACTACGGTTTTGCGGTAATTTCACGCGAGCTGGAAACCCTGTGCCGCGAGGCCGGTTTGCAGTTATTAATCGCCTGCACCGATGAAAACCCGGCGCAGGAAATGATGGCGGTAAACAGCCTGGTGCAGCGCCAGGTCGATGGCCTGATTGTCGCCTCCAGCCAGCTCAACGATGCGGAATACCAAAAGATTAATGCCAGTCTGCCGGTAGTGCAGATGGACCGGCTGATCATCGGCTCCGATCTGCCGCTGGTGATCACCGATTCACTGACCTCAACCGCCACACTGGTGGAAAACGTCGCACGCCAGCATCCGGACGAATTCTATTTCCTTGGTGGGCAACCTCGTATCTCACCGACGCGCGATCGTCTGGCCGGTTTCCAGCTCGGTCTTGAACGCGCCGGGGTGGTCTGTAAACCGGAATGGATCATCAACGGTAATTATCACCCCAGTTCCGGCTACGAGATGTTCGCCCAACTCTGTGCACAATTGGGCCGCCCGCCCAAGGCGCTGTTTACCGCCGCCTGCGGCCTGCTGGAAGGGGTACTGCGCTACCTGAATCAGCACCAGTTGATGGAAAGCGACCTGCATCTGTGCAGCTTTGACGATCACTACCTGTTCGACGGCCTGACGTTAAAAATCGACACCGTGGCGCAGGACTGCCGCGCCCTGGCCCAACACAGTTTCGACATGGTCAGCGCGCTGATTGACGAGCGGCCATTAGAGCAGAACGCGCTATACCTGCCGGGCAGCATCCACTGGCGTCACGCCGGTTCGAAGGCGTTGCTCGGTCAGCCTTAAGCTTTTCTTTTTCCCGGTTAAGGAGCTCCTCATGAGCCGTGAGATTAATAAAGATACCCAGCTGTGCATGTCACTGGCCGGTCGCCCAGGTAACTTTGGCACCCGTTTCCACAACTATCTGTACCAGGAACTGGATCTGAACTTTATCTACAAGGCCTTCACCACCCAGGATATTCAGGCGGCGGTGGGCGGCGTGCGTGCGCTGGGCATTCGTGGCTGCGCGGTATCGATGCCGTTCAAAGAGAGCTGCATTCCTTTCCTCGACGAATTGGATGCTTCCGCCACGGCAATTGAGTCGGTCAATACTATCGTCAATGATGAAGGTTTCCTGCGGGCTTACAACACCGATTATATCGCCATTGCCAAACTGCTGGCGCAGCATCAGATCCCGGTGGAAACCTCCTTCGCCCTGCGCGGCAGCGGCGGTATGGCGAAAGCGGTCACCGCCGCGCTGCGTGATGCCGGTTTCAAAAATGGCCATATCATCGCCCGTAACCCGCAGGCCGGTCAGGCGCTGGCAAAGGCCTATGGTTATCAGTGGCTGGCAGAGGTCGGTGATTTAAGCGTGGATATGGTAATTAACGTCACGCCAATCGGCATGGCCGGAGGGGCAGAAGCGGAGCAGTTGGCCTTTGCCTCCGCGACGATTGATGCGGCGAAAATCGTCTTTGACGTGGTGGCGTTACCGGCGGAAACCCCGCTGATTCGCTACGGGCGTGAGCATGGCAAACGGGCGATTACCGGCGCGGAAGTGATTGCGCTGCAGGCGCTGGAACAGTTTGTGCTCTATACAGGCGTGCGCCCTACCGATGAGCAGATCGCCCGCGCTGCGGCACATGCCCGCGGCTGAATGATGCTGAACGTTGGGGGCTAAGCAGATGAGCCTGCCCTTAACGTTCTAACGATAAGCCAGCAACCGTAAAATATTTCTCGCCCCGTGGAATACACGTTCGATCCTGACATTGCGTTGTATCGCAGTGAAAACAATAAGGTATTTACCATAGGTGCTAATCCTGACACCTGGACCAAGTTCAGGACGCTTTTGATAGGCTTCCGGTGACTCACCGATACGCTGGCATTGGTTGTATAGCTCAGAAATAAAACTCAGAGCACGGCTCGGATTATCTTGCGCAATATAATCGCCAATATTTTCAATATCACATACCGCTGCCGGCGATATTGTTAGCCCCATTAGTCACTTCCGTTATCTACCATCCGTTGGTATTTAGTCCGCAAACGCGTAAATGCCTCCTCCGCCGGGACTCCCTCACCACTTTCTATTCCCTGTGCAATAGCCACTCGCAGTTGTTCGATTTTCATCGCCCGTTCATGTTCTTCGAGCAGGCGCAGACCCGCCCGTATTACTTCGCTGACGTTGCCGTAACGCCCGCTGTCAATTTGCTCATGAACGAACTTCTCAAAATGAGGGCTTAAAGCAATGCTGGTTGGCATAGCCGACTCCGGAAAGTAGTGTTAATTACTATCTATTAGTATTTTCATTTGCCGAGGGCACGTCAAGCGTTTGTACGAAATTCAGGCAATAAAAAAGGGCGCCTGAGCGCCCTTCTTACTCTTGGTGATGTCAGCCGCTATTTGGCGGTGCCTTCCATCCCCACCAGCCCTACTTTCAGGTAACCGGCTTTACGCAGCGTATCCATCACGCTCATCAGCGTCTCGTAGTCCACGGTCTTGTCCGCCTGGAAGAAGATGGTGGTCTCTTTGTTGGCCTGAGTCCGCTGATCCAGCACCGACGTCAGTTGATCGGCGCTGACCGCCTGTTCGCCAACGTACAGCTGCTTGTCCGCTTTTACCGACAGGAACACCGGTTTTTCCGGGCGCGGCTGCGGTTTGGCAGAAGAAGCTGGGAGATCGACACGGATATCTACCGTTGCCAGCGGCGCGGCCACCATAAAGATAATCAACAGCACCAGCATGACGTCGATAAATGGCGTCACGTTGATTTCATGCAGTTCGCCGCTGTCGTCCAGATCTTCATTTAAGCGCATCGCCATAACTCACCCCACCCGCAGTTGGTGTGAATGTTGTGAACGTTTGGCTTCCGCGGTGGCGGCCAGATCCAAATCGCGGCCCAGCAGCAGCAGAACCTGCGCCGCTACGTCGCCAACCTGAGCACGATGACCGCTGATCACACGGGCGAAGATGTTATAAATCACCACCGCCGGGATCGCAGCAACCAGCCCCAGTGCGGTTGCCAGCAGCGCTTCTGCGATGCCGGGCGCAACCACCGCCAGGTTGGTGGTCTGCGAATGGGCGATGCCGATGAAGCTGTTCATGATGCCCCAAACGGTACCGAACAGGCCGACAAACGGCGAGATGGCCCCGATGGTGGCCAGGAAACCATTGCCACGGCCCATGTTACGGCTGTAGCCCGCGACGCGACGCTCCAGACGGAAACCGGTACGTTCCTTGATGCCGTTGTTGTCGTTAGACTCCGCCGACAGCTCCAGTTCGTTCTGCGCATCGTTCAGCAAGACGGAACTGATGCTTTCATCCGAGAAGTTCTGTGCCAGCTCGGAGGCTTCATCCAGCGAGCGGACATTGGCCAGCGCCAGCTGTTCGCGGCGCAGACGGCGCTTGGCGCGGAACAGTTCGCTGCCTTTGGAAAACAGGATGGTCCAGGTGACGATAGACGCCAGCACCAGGCCGATCATCACGATTTTCACCACGATGTCCGCATGCTGGTACATGCCCCAGACGGACAGATCCATTCCGCGGGTTTCCGGCGGCTGGATGGTCGGCTGTGGGTTCACCGGGGTGATACTTTCCGGGGCGGTTGCGGCAGGCGCAGAGGCCGCAGCAACGCTTTGAGTCACGGCCGGATTAGTCGCCGGAGCTGCCTGTGCGCTACCGGCCAGGCCCACCACCAATACCATTGAAGCGATCAGACCGCGGCCGAATGCCTGGCCCCATTGCGCCCGGCCCTGACCGAACGATCCTTGATTTAAATTCTTGCCAGCCGTTTTCACGCTGTGCCTCCACCCGTTACCGATCAAATTTGAGGAATAATTCAGCGTGCGATCATATCAAACCAATCAGGGATTGATAGTAGTTCTCATTATTATTTACCAAATAATCGGGAAAATTACGCTTCTGCCCCCGCAAAATGACCAGGGCAACCCAATCGCGGCCTGTTCGGGCCTATAAGCCCATTTTATAAGGTTTTTCGTCACTTTTACCCCACAGAGATGTAACAAAATCAGGGTTTTTATCGCATTTTGTCGTCACATCGCGGGTTTGCCGATAAACCCACTTGGTTATCGCCGACAGGCAGAAGGATGGCGTGCTGAAGCGACGTCGGACAGAGGATTCCCCCCGCTTTTATATTTGGCAGTTAAAACGTCTGGATGGCTATCATATGTCATGCTAACGTAAGGGCTATCGCAAATACCCCGTGAAGACCAAGCCAAAGGTGAGCCCGCTCCTATGACGTCAAAAAACATCGAAACTACCCTGATCGGCGCAGGACGCAGCAAGCGCTATACCCAGGGTTCCGTCAATCCCGTCACCCAACGCGCTTCTTCACTGGTCTTTGATTCCGTGGCAGCCAAAAAGCACGCCACCGCCAAGCGGGCCCATGGCGAACTGTTTTACGGGCGGCGCGGCACCCTGACCCACTTCGCGTTGCAGGATGCGATGGTGGAGCTGGAAGGCGGTGCCGGCTGTGTGCTTTATCCTTGCGGCGCGGCTGCGGTCTCCAACGCCATCCTGTCGTTTGTCAGCGCCGGCGATCATCTGCTGATGACCGGTTCGGTCTATGAGCCCACGCAGGATTTTTGCACCCATATCCTGAACCGTATGAACGTGGCGACCACCTATTACGACCCGCTGATCGGCGCCGATATCGCCAGGCTTATTCAACCCAATACCCGCGTGGTGTTCCTTGAGTCACCCGGCTCGATCACCATGGAAGTTCAGGATATCCCGGCCATGGTGCAGGCCATTCGTGCCGTGGCACCGGAAGTGGTGGTCATGATCGATAATACCTGGGCGGCCGGAGTGCTGTTCAAGGCGCTGGATTTCGACATCGATATTTCGATTCAGGCCGGTACCAAATACATTATCGGCCATTCCGATTACATGCTCGGCACCGCCGTAGCCAACTCACGCTGTTGGGATCAACTGCGCGAATACTCTTATTTGATGGGCCAGATGGTAGACGCCGATACCGCCTATATGGCCAGCCGCGGCCTGCGTACGCTGGGCGTCCGCCTGAAGCAGCACCAGCAGAGCAGTATCGAAGTCGCTAACTGGCTGGCCACACGGCCGGAGGTGGCGGTAGTCAATCACCCTGAGCTACCAAGTTGCAAGGGCCACGAGTTTTACCGCCGTGATTTCAGCGGCTGCAACGGCCTGTTCTCTTTCGTGTTGAAACAGCGTCTGAGTGACGCGCAGTTGGCCGAGTATCTGGACAACTTCAGCCACTTCAGCATGGCCTATTCCTGGGGTGGCTATGAGTCGCTGATCCTGGCTAACCAGCCGGAGGAGCTGGAAGCGATCCGCCCGGCGGGGGGTGTCGACTTCTCGGGTACCCTGGTGCGCCTGCATATCGGTCTGGAGAACGTGCAGGATTTGATCGCCGACCTCGCCGCCGGATTCGACCGTCTCGCCAACGCGCACTGACAGATTACCTGTTGCAGCGCAACTTTATTCGCCTCGTTTAATGTGTGCTTAAGCTAATAGCGGTACACTAGGCGGGTAACTGTCAGATACGGTCAACACCGCATCCTGGAGAATTTGGCTCCAGGCGCAACCGGCATGCAACAGGATATATAATGGATGTATTACGAGAGATTGTTCATGCGCTTTGGCAGCAGGACTTCATTGCCCTTGCCGATCCAAGCGTAATTTGGGTGGTTTATGCAGTACTTTTCACCACTCTATTTTTAGAAAATGGGTTACTGCCAGCCTCCTTCTTACCCGGCGACAGCCTGCTGCTGTTATCCGGCGCACTGATCGCCAAAGGCGTGATGGCCTTTGTGCCAACGCTGATCATTTTGACCGTCGCCGCCAGTCTTGGTTGCTGGCTGAGCTACCTGCAGGGGCGCTGGCTGGGTCACACCAATCTGGTCAAAGGCTGGCTGCTGCAATTGCCCGCCCAGTATCATCAACGCGCACACAATCTGTTTAACCGCCATGGCCTGATGGCACTGGTGATAGGCCGTTTTCTGGGCTTTGTCCGTACCCTGCTGCCGACCATGGCCGGCATCTCCGGTTTGAACAGTACCCGTTTCCAGCTATTCAACTGGCTGAGTGCCGTGGTTTGGGTCGGCTCAGTGGTCGGGCTTGGCTACGCTTTCAGCCAGATCCCACTGGTAAAACGCTACGAAAGCCAGGTGATGACCGGGCTGATGATCCTGCCGTTGCTGCTGCTGCTGGTTGGTCTGCTGGGCGCCATGTTGGTTATCTGGCGCAAAAAACGCGCCGCCTCTTCCTGAGGCATTAAAGGGCGGCAGTCGTCGCCCTACAGCGCTTTTTCAACCTGTGCCAGGCTGGGGGGCAACTTGCTCACCAGCGTATCCACCGCCAACCGTACCTTCAACGGCAAATGTGGCGTTTGCGGCCACACTGCGTGAGCCTCAAATGACATGCCGGGCCGATCGCGCATCAGCCTGACCAATTCCCCTTTCAACAGCGATTCCCGCACCAGCCAGCAAGGCAGCCAGGAGATGCCAAACCCGGTCACCGTGGCATCCGCCATCGCCTGCAGGTCATCCATCTGCAGCCGCTTGTTCGGCATCACTTCCTGTACTTTGCCGCCGCTATCCGGGATCAGCCAATTGCGCACCACACCGGCGCGCATGTAGGTCACCGCATCATGTTGAGTCAGCTGTTCGAGGCTTTTCGGCTCACCATGCTGCTGCAGGTATTCCGGCGCGGCGCACAATGTCATGCGGTGGTCGCCAATGCTGCGCGCCACCAGCCCGCTGCTGCTGGCCAACGTCCCGTTGCGGATCGCCAAATCAAAACCGTCCTCAATCAAATCCACGATGCGATCGTTAAATGACAACTCCAGCTCCAACCCGGGGTGCTCACGCGCCAGACCGGTTAACAAGGGTGCAATGCACATGCGGCCGAACAGCACCGGCATCGATACCCTCAACCTGCCGCTGACCTGCTGCTTGCCCGACTCCAGCAAGGTTTCTGCGCTGCGGATCTCCTCCAGCGCCCGCAGGCAGCGTTCGTAGAACAGCGCGCCATCGTCGGTCAGGCTCTGACTGCGGGTGGTGCGATGGAACAGGCGCACGGCCAACCGCTGCTCCAGCCGGGCGATGGTTTTGCCCACCGCCGAACGCGAAAGGTGCAGCCGGCTGGCGGCCAGCGCGAAACTACCCGCCTCTACGGCGGTGACAAACACCGAAATCCCCTTCAAGCGATCGGTCATGTTTTGTAGCCCTGAGAGAAACAATCAAAGGAAATCTTATCGCCACTGGCGAAGATGAATCAACGATATTATCCAGAATCTGTTTACCGCTGACTTTGGAGTCAATCATGACCAAAACCATGCAACGCTGGACCATGGACGCCCTGGGGCGTCAGCACCTGCAACTGAACCAAAGCGCCATTCCACAACCGGGGCCACATGAGATCAGGGTAAAAGTGAATGCGATATCGCTTAATTACCGCGATAAGTTGGTGATCGAGACCGGTATGGGGTTGGAATTGCCACAACCCTTTATCCCCGCCTCCGACATGGCTGGGGAAGTCGACGCTATCGGTACCGGTGTCAGCCGCTTTCACCCCGGCGAGAGAGTGATCTCCACCTTCAGCCCCGGCTGGATCGACGGTCGGGAAAAACCACACGGCAATGCACGCACCCCACCTTACCGCACGCTGGGCGGTTTTTATCAGGGCACGCTGGCGGAATACGTGGTGTTGCATGAGGACTGGTTGGTCGCGGCACCCGCCTCGCTGGACGACGCGCAGGCCAGTACCCTGCCATGCGCCGGTCTGACCGCCTGGTTCGCACTGGTGGAACAGGGAAAACTGCACGCCGGTCAATCGGTGTTGGTACAGGGCACCGGCGGCGTGGCACTGTTTGCACTGCAGATCGCCAAGCTACAGGGCGCAGAAGTTTACGTGACCTCCAGCAGCGACGAAAAATTGGCGCGTACCAAGGCGTTGGGCGCGGACCATGGCATCAACCGCCTGAAGGGTGACTGGGTGGAGGAGGTGTATCGGTTGACAGGGGATCGCGGTATTGACCACGTGGTCGACACCGTTGGCGGCCCTAACCTCGGCAACTCAGTTCGCGCCGTCGCGGTTCAGGGACGGATCTCGGTGATCGGTGCGCTGGAGGGCTTCGAAGTCTCGGCCCCTGCCGGACCGTTGCTGCTGAAATCACCGGTGATCCAGGGGATTGGCGTCGGCCACCGCCGCGCACTGGAAGATCTGGTGCGCGCGGTAGATACCAATGGTTTGCAACCGGTGATTGATCAGCGCTATCGCTTTGACCAACTGCAGCAGGCTCTCGATCATCTCGATCGCGGGGCATTTGGCAAAATTGTACTGACGCGCTGAATTGCCGCCCCGGCTGCGGGATTAGCCCTCCATCATTAGTGGAGGATTGTCACGCAGTCGGGCCACTTCGTCGCTTGGCGTCACGCCGAAGAAGCGTTTGAATTCACGACTGAACTGCGAAGCGCTCTCATAACCGACGCGGATTGCCGCGGTGCTGGCTTTCAGACCGTCGTGGACCATCAGCAAACGCGCCTTATGCAACCGATAGGATTTCACATACTGCAATGGCGAGGTGTTGGTCACCGCCTTAAAGTTATGGTGAAACGCCGAAATGCTCATATTCACTTCACCCGCCAACTGCTCAACGTTGAGGCTGTCGGCATACTGGTTTTCGATGCGTCGCAGCGCCTTGGCGATTTGGCTGAAGTGGGTATGGCGATTAACCAGTTCCTGCAATGACGTCCCGCAGCTGCCCCGCAACACGTGGTACAAAATTTCGCGCACAATCTGCGGCCCCAGCACCCGCGCATCAAGCGGCTTGGCCATCACGTCCAGCAGGCGTTCGGTGGCGCACAGCAGCTCTTCCGACAGCTCGGCCAAATTGACCCCGCTACTCTCTTGGCGTGGTTTCATCAGGTAGTCGTCATCGCCGATGTCGATCAACAGATCCTGCAGCATCTGGCTATCGATATTCACCGACAGCCCCACCAGCGGCAGCTCGGGGCTGGCAAAGGTTTCGCATTCAAACGGCAGCGGTACCGTCATCAGCAGGTAGTTGCGCGGATCATACTGAAACACCCGGTTGCCGCAGTAGCCTACCTTGTGTCCCTGGAAAATGATCACCACCCCCGGCTCGTACATCACCGGCTGACGCGGACAGTGACGGTCAACATAGAGGATTTTCACCAGGGGGACTGGCGAGGGGGTATAACCGTTACTCTCGGCAAAACAGGCCGCCTGGCGCGCCATGCGGCTGCGCAGTTCATCGATTTCACTCATGGAAACACCCTCTTACACTAAGAACAATTCGGCATAAATAATAGTTTAAAACTCTTCTTTTCTACAACGCTTTGTAGAAATAGGCAAGACTCGGGCAGGAATGTGCATTGTGCTGATGGACCAAGTTACTGACAATACACCTCAGATATTTTGCGCCGCCGGCGCTTGCCTTATGCAGAAGAGAAATTACCCATGCAAAACTTTATTCTTCATACCCCAACCAAAATCCTGTTCGGCCAAGACCAAATCGCCGGTCTGGCACAGCAGATCCCTGCCGACGCACGCATTCTGATCACCTACGGTGGCGGCAGCGTGAAGAAAAACGGCGTGCTGGATCAGGTTTATTCCGCACTGGCCGGTCGCAACGTGCAGGAGTTCTCCGGTATCGAGCCTAACCCAACCTACGAAACGCTGATGAAAGCGGTCGAGGTTGTCCGTGCAGAGAACATTGATTTCCTGCTGGCCGTCGGTGGCGGTTCAGTGGTTGATGGCACCAAGTTCATCGCCGCAGCGGCCCACTATCAGGCGGATAGCGATCCATGGCACATCCTGAAAACCGTCGGCAGCGAAATCAAAGGCGCCGTGCCGATGGGTTGTGTACTGACCCTGCCGGCCACCGGTTCTGAATCCAACAGCGGCGCGGTGATCACCCGTAAAAGCAGCGGCGACAAACAGCATTTCTTCTCGCCATTCGTTCAGCCACTGTTCGCCGTGCTGGATCCGGTAGTGACTTACTCGCTGCCGGCACGTCAGATCGCCAACGGCGTGGTCGATGCCTTTGTTCACACCATTGAGCAGTACCTGACCTATCCGGTCGATGCCAAGGTGCAGGACCGCTTTGCCGAAGGCCTGCTGCTGACGTTGCTGGAAGATGGCCCGCGTGCGCTGGCCGAACCGGAAAACTATGCGGTACGCGCCAACGTGATGTGGAGCGCCACCATGGCGTTGAACGGCCTGATCGGTGCCGGTGTGCCGCAGGACTGGGCAACCCATATGCTGGGCCACGAGTTGACCGCCATGCACGGTCTGGATCATGCCCAAACGCTGGCGATCGTCCTGCCAGCACTGCTGAACGAGAAAAAAGCACAGAAACGCGAAAAACTGCTGCAGTACGCCGAGCGCGTCTGGGGTCTGCGTGATGGCAGCGAAGACAGCCGCATTGACGGTGCTATTGCCGCCACCCGCGCCTTCTTCGAGCAAATGGGCGTTCCAACCCGTATGGCCGATTACCAGCTCGACGGCAGCTCGATCCCGGCACTGCTTGATAAGCTGCATCAGCACGGTATGACCGCACTGGGCGAGCATCAGGACATCACCCTGGAAGTCAGCCAACGCATTTATGAAGCGGCACGTTAATCGCAAATCTGCCATTTCCTGCTAGGCTTTAGTTTCTGTTTGTCTTTTCTATTCCTGCGCCCAACCGATCACCGGGCGCAGTCTCAAGCACTATTCCGATATCGTTGAAATTTGCTTAGCGAACTCAGCACTACCCCAGTTTGCCAACTAGAATCTACTGACATAACCTAAATAATTCGAGTTGCAGGAAGGCGGCAAGAGCGTGAATCCCGATGAGCTTACTCGAGGTAAGTGATTCGGGTAAGCGCTCGCAGCCAACACACCTGCAGCTTGAAGTATGACGGGTATAGCCGTTCCTGGTGCATGCAGCACCGGGCAATCCGTTGACAAGGAGATACGCATGACAACGCAACAACCCATCATCAAACTCCACGATGGTAATCTGATGCCGCAGTTGGGTCTCGGCGTTTGGCAGGCGAGTATTCCAGATACCACTCAGGCGGTGATTAAAGCGCTGGAAGTGGGTTATCGTTCGATCGATACCGCCGCGATCTACAAGAACGAGGAAGGCGTCGGTGCCGCGCTGCAATCTGCCTCGGTGCCGCGCGATGAGCTGTTTATCACCACCAAGCTGTGGAACGACGATCAGGGCGACCCACAGGCGGCCCTGGAAACCAGTCTGGAAAAACTCAAGCTGGACTACGTCGATCTGTATCTTATCCACTGGCCGAAACCGCAGCAGGATCAATACGTGGACGCCTGGCGCGGGCTGATTAAGCTGCGCGAACAGGGGCTGGTCAAGAGTATCGGGGTCTGCAATTTCCACACCCCGCATTTGCAGCGCCTGCTGGATGAAACCAATGTCGCACCGGTGATTAACCAGATTGAGCTGCATCCGTTACTGCAACAGCGCCAGTTGCGCGCCTGGAACGCGACGCACCACATCGCTACCGAATCCTGGAGCCCACTGGCACAGGGCGGTGAAGGGGTATTCGATCAGCCGCTGATCAAACACCTGGCGGAAAAATACGAGAAAACCCCGGCGCAAATCGTGGTGCGTTGGCATCTGGACAGCGGCCTGATCGTGATCCCGAAATCGATCACGCCTTCACGCATTCGTGAAAACTTTGAGGTGTTTGATTTCAAACTGGATAAGGACGAACTGAACGATATCGCCAAACTGGATATCGGCAACCGTCTGGGGCCGGATCCCGACTCACTGTAGTGTTACCCAGCCCTGTTGTTTAATGGTAGGGGCGCTGCATGCCGCGCCCGATAGCATAATCAAGGGGTTAAATCGGGTCGAACATGTTCGACCCCTACAGGTTTAGCTCTTACCAGCCCTCTCCTCTGGAGAGGGCTGTTTTATTCCCCGCTACAACTGCTCGCCATTGGTGGCGATCACCCGCTGATACCAGCCAAAACTTTGCTTCTTCTTGCGTGCCAAATTGTTGTCGTGATCGACGTACACAAAGCCGTACTGCTTTTGGTAGCCGTTGAGCCAGGAGAGCAGATCAATAAACGACCAGGGGTAGTAACCGCGCACATCAGCGCCCTGCTCGATCGCCGCGCCGATCGCCTGAATATGATCGCGCAGATAGTCAATGCGGGGTTGATCGCGCACTTCCCCCCCGACGATCGGATCCTTGGCACCCAGGCCGTTCTCGGTAATGTAGATCGGAATGTTGCCGTAGCGTTTGACGATGCGGCCAATGGCGTCGGTCAGCCCCTGCGGATAAACCTCCCAGTCCCAGTCGGTGTAGACACCGTTCGGGTTGCGCACCAGTTTAAACAGCCCCTTGAAACCCAATTCACGCCCGCTGCCCTTCTGGCCGCTGGTGTTGATGGCATAGCCCTCGACGTCGTCGTTGTGGGCCACCATTTCGCGCTTGTAGTAATTCAGGCCGATAAAATCGACGATATTGTCCTTCAGCAACGCCTCATCTCCCGGCGCGAAATGCGGCACGCCAAAGGCCTGCTGCGCCATCGCCAGTAGCTCCGCCGGGTATTCGCCCTTCAGCACCGGATCGTACAGCCAGTGGGTGAAGATCCCCTCGGCGATCTCGCAGGCACGGCGATCCTCTGGCGAATCGCTGATCGGATCGTTCGGTTGCAGCACATTGACGAAGCCGATCTGACCGTTGATCTTCATTTCACGGAAGCTTTTCACCGCGCGGGCATTGGCCAGGAACACGTGATGACAAGCCTGAATGCCCTTTTTAGGATCGGTCAGCTTGGGCGGGTGCGCCCCGGTGAAATAGCCCATGCCGATAAACACAATGGTTTCGTTGAAGGTGGACCACAGCTCGACGCGATCGCCAAAACGCTGATAACACAGACGGGCATATTCATCGAACGCATCAACAATCTCACGTGATTCCCAACCGCCAAACGCGTCCTGCAACGCCTGCGGCAGATCCCAGTGGTACAGGGTGATCATCGGCTTGATATTGTGCTTCAACAGTTCGTCGATCAGATCGCTATAGAATTGGATCCCGGCTTCATTCACCTCGCCCCGCCCCTGCGGCAACAGCCGTGGCCAGGAGATCGAAAACCGGTAGGTCTGCATCCCCAACTCGGCCATCAGCGCCACGTCCTCGCGGAAGCGATGGTAGTGATCGACCGCCACGTCGCCGTTGGTGCCCTGATAAGTGGTGCCCGGCAGATGGGAGAACAGATCCCAGTTGGACAGGCCCTTGCCATCGGCATCAAAGCCGCCCTCAACCTGATAAGAGGCGGTCGCCGCGCCCCACAGGAAATCCTTCGGAAAAACGCTCATTGATTTTGCACCCCGTTCTGCTCCAGTAATCGGTAAATTCTCACCAGCTCCTCCACCAGATCGCGCGCCAGCATGGCGTTCATGATGTGGTCCTGCGCATGCACCATAATCAGGTTGACCGGCAGCTTGCCTTCCCCCTCGTCAAAACCGATCAGCTCGGTCTGGGTGGCGTGAGCGCGCTTCGCCGCCAACTGCGATTCCGCCAGCAGAATATCTACCTGATCCCACTGATACTTTCGCGCCGCGTACAGCGCCTGCATGGCACAACTGCGCGCCTCACCGGCGTTGATGATCAATTCCATTACCGCCGTTTCCATGTCGATCATTCGGTGACTCCTTGTGTCTGTTCAATCTGATCCGCTTCGCTCACTTCCTGATCCAGCAACTGTTGCTCATAGACCTTAAAGAACGGGTAATAGATCAATGCCGATACCGCCGCCAACAGCAGCACCAGTAGCGCGGCTCGGAAATCCCAACCGGTGGCCCAGGCGGCGCCAATCGGCGCCGGTGCGGTCCAGGGCACCACCGAGATCACCCGACCGATCAGATCCAGCTTCACTGCCGAATAGGCAATGATCGAATTGACGATCGGCGCAGTGATAAACGGGATAAAGAAGGTGGGGTTCATGACGATCGGCGTGCCGAAGATCACCGGTTCATTGATGTTGAAACAGCTCGGCACCAGGCTCAGCTTGCCGATCGACCGCAGGTGCGCCGAACGGCTGCGCAGATAAAGCAACACCAGCCCAAAGGTGGCGCCGGATCCGCCGATGACGATAAAGAAGGTCCAGAAAGCCTCCATAAAGATGTGCGGCATCGGGTGGCCAGCAGCCAACGCATCCTGATTGATGCCCAGATTGGTCAGCCAGAAAGCCTGTAGCATGCCAGAGACGATCACCGCGCCGTGAATACCGGCGAACCACAACAGGTGGCCGATCAACACCGCCAGCAGTATTGCCGGCAGCGAGTCGGCGGCGGAAATCAGCGGCTGGAACAATGCCATGATCGCCTGCGGCAACAGTAAATTAAACTGGTGCTGCACCAGCAGGCTGAGCGGATACAGAGTGATCACTACTGCCAGGATCGGGATCAGCAGATCGAACGACTGTTTGATCTTGGCCGGTACCTGTTCCGGTAACGAGATACCGATATTGTGCAGTTTGAGAAAACGGATCAGTTCGGTGGTGTAGACCGCCACCAGAATGGCGGTGAAGATCCCTACGCCCCCCAGCGCAGCGGTCGGCAGCATCTTTTCAGTCTGGGGCGCGGCGACCAGTAAAAACGACATCAGCGCCAGCATCGCCGCCATAAAGGGATCGAGCTTATAGCTCTGCGCCAGGTTATAAGCGATAGCAGCAGTAATATAAATCGACATGATCCCCATGGTCATATTAAACGGGGTAAGAATCGCCACCTGATGTTTCTCTGCCGCCCCCAGCCACCATTGGGCTATTCCCCAACTGCTGTCGGCGGAAAAAGGCGGGTAGGCAAAGACCAATAAAAAGGAGCCGACAATCATAAATGGCATCGCGGAAATAAAGCCATCGCGGATCGCCATAATATGTCTCTGGGTCGAGAGCCTACCGGCAATCGGGCTGATACGGTTTTCAATAAAATTGAATGCGGCCTGGCTGATACTCATGGTTCAACCCTCGGGACGTTCTGAGTCAATGGTCACAGGGCGAGAAAGCCGGCGGCAACAGGCTGCAGCAGGCGGCCCTGCTGGGATCAGTGTTGTGCGATCATCGTTAAGGCTTCGGCGAGGATTTTATCGCCGCGCATCATGCCGTAATCCATACTGTTAATCACCGCGATCGGTTTATTTTCCCTGTCGGCGATCTTTTTAAAATCGGCCAGCTTATATTTAATCTGCGGTCCAAGCAGACAACATTGATAATTCGCCAGCGTGGTTTCAAACTCCTCAATACCCACGGCGATAATATCCACCTCAATACCCTGCTGTTCGGCAGCCTTCTTCATTTTATTGACGACCATGCTGGTCGACATTCCAGCGGCGCAGCATAAGAATATTTTTTTCATCCGTTCTCCTGTAGCCAATAAACGCAAATGGGTCAGTTGAGGAATGAGTATGGTTTCAAAAACGGAAAAACTGCAACCGGTTTCAGTAACCGGTTGCAGGGTTTAAACGGGTTCTGTGAAGGAGATCCGAATTTTAATTTTCGGACTTAAAGCGCTGAATAACTGAGCAGCATGGCCTGGCTGAAGCTCTCACCTTTAGCCAGGCGGCGCAACCCACCCAGCCCCGCCATATTATGCGCATTGGCGGCGTGCGACATCGGTTCCAGGCAGAAGAATTCGAACTGATAACCCGGATCGAACGCCGGATCGGAAACAAACATAAAGTACACCGGGCAGGCAGGCTCGGTGCTCATTTGCAGTTGGCTACCCTGCTCCGGCCACTGGATCTTTGCCTCGCCATTCCAGCCGCCAAATCCGTTATTCACCCAGCGACGGGGGATCGCGGCCAACCGGTTAAAGTCCATTTCCTCGCTGAGCGGCACCTGTTCGCCCGCCAGCCACTCTTCGGCCTCCAGCCAGTAGGCCTGAGCCGGTGCCTGCACCCGGGTATCCGGCGTTAACGGAAAATACGGGTGCCAACCTAACCCATAAGGCATCGGGCTTTCGCCACCATGCTCCACCCGCAGTTCGATTCTGAGTTGCTGCTGATCCAGGGTAAAACATTGCTCAACCCGGTACTGATAAGACCCTTCGGCATGCTGATAACTTAAACGAAGGAAATCGCTGCGCTGCTCAATGCACTGCCATTGCTGCAGCCAACCATCGCCGTGCAGGTAATGCCGATCCCAACTTGTATTGGGGCAAAGCGCATAGTCCCGTCCTTCGAAACTGAACCGATTTTGGTTGACCCGGTTGCCAAAGGGCACCAGCGGAAAGCAGCCCGATTGCAACGCCGGAGTGTCTTCACTCAGCGTTGCCGGCCGTAACAAAGGGATTTCCCCCTCTGGGCTATGTGCAGCCAGTTTCAGCACGCTGCCACCCAAGGATGAAACCACCAGCGTAAGACTGCCATTATCCAACCTGAACAAGGCCATATTGCCTCCGGAGTTAATCGGCGAAGTTAATGACCACTTTGCCACACTGGCCAGAAGCCATCAGCGCATAAGCCTCTGCGGCCTGCTCAAGGTTGAAACGGTGGGTAATGGCAGCATGAGGATGCATTTTCCAGTCATGCAGATCGGTGCAGCATTTTTCCATATGGTGCAGGCTGGTGACCCAGGAGCCAATGATCCGCCGCTGGTGGTGCATCAGGTCGGCGCTGACTTCGAACTCAACCTTGCCGGTTTCACCAATGTAGATCACCCTGCCCCAGTCTGAAGAGGCTTGCAGCGCCAGCAGGCGACCTTTGGCATTGCCGGAACAGTCCAGCGTCACATTGGCACCGCCCGCCGTCAGTTCACGAATACGCTCTGTCACGCCGTCGCCGGTCAGGAATCCGTGATCCATCAGCCCCAACTTTTTCGCGGTGGCCAGACGTTCAGGGATAACATCAACGCCAATCACCGTTTTCGCCCCACGGCCCTTCGCCAGCATCATCGCCATCATGCCGACCGGGCCAAGTCCCACCACCAGCACGTGATCGCTGCCGGAGACTTCACCCCGCACAATGCCCTCATAGGCCGTACCGACGCCGCAGGAGATAAAAGCGCCGTCTTCATAGCTGAGCGAGTCTGGCAGATGGATCAAATCTTTCTCTTCCGCCAACAGGTAGTCGGCATGCCCGCCATCCCGCTGCCAGCCATAAGCGGCCTTGCCCTCACCGGTGCAAGAAATCGGGTAACCCCGGCGACAGTTACTGCAAAAACCACAGCCGGAAATATGGTACACCAGCACACGATCGCTCTCGCGAAAATGCCGACAACCCACCCCCAAAGCCACGATCTGGCCACAGGGTTCGTGGCCATTAATAAATCCCCGATATAAAGGTTGATCCGGCGCGGCCGCCGTCCCCCGATGCTGGTGATAAATATAATGAATATCGCTACCGCAAATACCGGACGATTTCATTTTAATCAACACCTGGCCAATACCCGGCTGTGGAATATCAACCTCACGCAGCGTTACACTGGAATTTCCGGGCAAATAAGCTGCCAACATTTTTCCCATGTTATTTTCCTTTAAAATTTAATAAAGAATTTTTTGTGCGCAATGAAATATTATTGCTTACTGTTCTTTTGCATCACAATAATATTCACCAGCACCGCCAATACAATAATGACACCCCTGACCACCTGTTGGAAAAAGGAGTTAATGCCCAGTAACACCAAGCCACTGCCAATCAGGGTGATCACCAGTACGCCAAGCAGGGTGCCGAGCATTGAGCCACGTCCGCCGGACAAGGCGGTGCCGCCCACCACCACGGCAGCAATCACGTCGAACTCCAGACCGCTGGCCGCCCCGGCGTTACCCGAACCCAGGCGTGCAGCCAGCAAAATGCCCGTCACTGCGGCCAGCAGACCGGCGATGGTGAACAGCAGCACACGAATGCGCCTGACGTTGATCCCACACAGTTGTGCCGCGCCGGCGTTACCGCCAATCGCGTATACCGAACGGCCAAAAGCGGTTTTCTTGCTGATAAACTGAAACACCACGAACAGGATCAGCATAATCACCGCTGACACCGGCAGCCCCAGCACCTGGCCGCCCAACCAATCCAGCACGGTATTTTCTTCGATCGGTACCGGCAGCGCGTTGGTCATAAACAGCCCCATGCCGCGCAATGCGCTCCACAACCCCAACGTGGCAACAAAACTCGGCACGTTGAACCTGCCACGCAGCACCCCGGCAACCGATCCCAGGGCCGCCCCCAACAGCAGAGACAAGATCAGCGCGATCGGCAGAGGTATCGCGTATTGCATCAAATACGCCAGGATCACGGATATAAACGCCACCATCGGCCCCACACTGACGTCAATTTCCCCGGAAATAATAATTAACGTCATCGCCCAGGCAGCAATGCCGATAGTGGCTGCATCGCGTAATATGTTCATTTGATTGTTCAGCGAAATAAACCCGGGAGCATAAATAGAGAACACGAGATATAACACGATAATAATAGCCAGCAAGCCCAGCTCATTGGCATGCTTGGATAATTTATGGGTCTTGGCTATTTTCATTTCAGGTACCAATGTAGACATTGTCATTACCTCCGGCGTATGCAATAACGGCAAAATTATTGGATCATCAGCACTTCAGACATCAATTGTTCAACGTCCACGGGTGAGATAAATTCCTTCGCTATCCTTCCCTGCTGTAACAATAAGATCCGGTCGCAAACCTGAGGTAACTCCTCGACTTCACTGGACACGAAAATAATACTTTTCCCTTCCGCCGCTAATTCACGGGCGATGCGATAGATTTGATTTTTGGCTTCTACATCGACACCACGGGTCGGCTCATCAAGCAATAAGATCCGGCTCCTGGCATAAACCCAACGACCAATCACCACCTTTTGCTGGTTACCCCCAGAGAGCGTCACGATCGGCGTACCGGTCGCTGCCGTTTTCACCCGCATACGGCTGACGATCGCCGACGTCGCTTGTTTGATCTTCAGCCAGTTCAGCACGCCATAACGGCTTACCGCACGGCTGTCGGTCATCACGGTGTTTTCATCCACCCCCAACAGCGGCATGATGCCTTCAGCCTTACGGTTTTCTGGGGTGTAGGCCATACCGCGTTTGAGCATACCGGCATAATTCGGGGCAATCAGCGTTTCCCCGTCCAACACCAGTTCACCTTCGGTAAAGGGCGTCAGGCCGACAATCGCTTTCAGCAATTCGCTGCGGCCCGCCCCCAGTAACCCGGCGATGCCCAGGACTTCACCACGCCGCAGTTCAAAACTGACCTGATGCAATTTTGGTGGTAACGATAGCTGTCTGACCGCCAACACCGTTTCGCCCCCGACAGGTGCCGTGACCCACTGAGTGTGGTGATCCTGATGGCCTAACATCAGGTCGACAATCTGCTGAGTTGAAGTGTTATCCAACGCCACATCCCCAGCCACGCAACCGTCACGCATGATGGTGCAGGAGGACGCCAGCCGGCGGATTTCATTCATCCGGTGGCTGACATACACCACCGCAATGCCGGCAGCAGACAGGCGCATCACCGCCGCAGCCACCAGATCCGCCTCGGCATTGGCCAGCGAACTGGTCGGCTCATCGAGGATCACCACTTTGGGATCCCCCTGAATAACGCGGGCTATCTCCACCAATTGCTGCTGCGCCGGGCTCAGATCACGCACCCATTGTTGTGGGTCGATATCAACTCCCAGCCGGTCCAGCGCCCGTTTCGCCTGCTCTGCCATGCGCCGGGCATCAATCACCCCGGCACGCTGCGGCCAGACGCCCAGGCACAGGTTTTCCGCTACGCTCATATCCTGCACCAGGCTTAACTCCTGGTAGACAGCCCGTACACCGAGCCTGGCGGCACGGCGCGTCAACTGTTCCTCCGGCCCATCCAACTGTTGTTCACCGATAAAGACCTGCCCGGCATCCAGCCGTTCGCTACCGGTGAGCATGCGGATTAATGTGGATTTACCCGCGCCGTTTTTCCCGAGTAACGCGCGCACCTCACCACGGCGCAGAGTAAAATTAACATCTTGCAACGCTACCACTCCCGGGTAGCGTTTATGCCCGGACTGGATACAGGCCACCACCGGTTGCTGTGCCAGACTGCTCAAGACCCTGTCGCTCATGGGAGTCTCCTGCATCAAGGTAAGCCATCTTTGTGAGTCGCCAGCCAGTCAGTCGCGCTCTGCGTGGTGGCATAGAGATCTATCGGTACCTGCACCACTTTTTGAGCGACCGGCTGCCGGTTAATGGCACTCATCACCTGAGCAAATGCCAATGCCCCCATCTTCTTGCCGGAGATATCCACCACCGCTTGCAGCACTTGCCGGTTTGCCAGCTCCTGGGCAATTTCAGTGGTCATATCCGAGCCGAACACCACGGTTTGCCCGACCTTGTTCTGATTGCGAACGGCTTTAACGGCACCAAGCGTAGCGCCGCCGGATTCACCGAAAATAGCATCGACCTTGCCGGATGAAATCAGCAGTTTCTCACCCACCGATATCGCTTTATCCAGCACCGTACCTTCCTGATTGGCGACTATCTTCATGCCCGGTACTTTCGCCTTCAGCGCATCTTCAAAACCTTTACGGCGCTGTACGCAGACTTCAAATGCCTCACAGTTAATCACCGCAATTGTCGGCTCCGTTATTTTCTTCTCAATAAAGTAATCGGCCGCGCTATTCCCCAGTTTCTTACCAAATTCATATGGGTCCCCTACCAGATAGGCATAGACATATTTATCTACACCCTTCTCGTTAATGCAGGTGTTGTAACAAATCACCGGAATATTCGCTTCGTGGGCACGTTTAATCGCCCGCACACTGCCGTTGGTTGAAACGGCAGAGAGCACCACGGCACTCACATCGCGCGCGATCATGGTATCGATAAACGAACTTTCTTTAGAAACATCCCCTTGTGCGTTGGTTTCTATAATGCCAATTTTGCCACCGGCCTTGTCTGCGCTATCTTGTACCCCCCAGCGCACCCCGGCGTAATATCCCTGGGTATCAAGATAAATGGCGCCAATAGTCATCTTCTCGTCTTTGGCCTGCACCCCTGTACTAAAAATAACGATGACCCCGGTAATGGCTAACATCATGTGTCTTATTTTTTTCAGCAACATTGTTGTTCTCCAGTTAATGTTTATTAACCCCTTGCTGCATATTTTCATTATTGCGACTGATGGCCGGGACTTGCCGCCTGTGCGGCCCAGTCCCAGAGCACCAACTCATTACACTAAATGATCAAGTTGATTACTTTTCACCACAGGATCACGCATTAAACTAAACAGAGTTAAGTAAACTCTTTTTCCTTGCCGGCGGCAGCTCCTGTCGGGACGAGCTGCTGCTCCAGCGCCTCCAGCGTGATGCCTTTGGTTTCCGGCACTCTGGCGTAGATAAACAGTGCTCCGGCCAGGCAGATCGCGCCGTACAGCAGGAAACTGCCCGCGGCGCCTAACGCAGCATTTAACAGTGGGAAGCTGTAGGTCAGCACGAAGCAGGCGACCCACAGGGCAAAGGTGCCTGCCGCCATCGCCGCGCCACGGATACGATTGGGGAAAATTTCCGCCAGCAGCACCCAGGTGACCGGCGCAAGCGTGACGGCATAAATGGCGATGGCAACCAGAACCAGCAGCAGTACCGGCAGACCCAACAGACCATAGGCATAGGCCGCCGCCATCAGCAGGTAGACAGCCGTCAGTCCGCAGGCGCCGATCAACATCAACCGGCGTCGACCGATGCGATCCACCAGCGGCAAGGCCAGCAGGGTGAAGATCAGGTTGATCAACCCGGTGGCAACGATCGACTTCAGGGTATCGTTGATATCAAACCCTGCCGAAGCGAAGATCTCCTGCGCATAGTTGAAGATCACGTTAATACCGCACCACTGCTGGAAGACCGCCAGCACAATGCCAATCACCAGCACCGGTCGCACATCCCCGCGCAGCAAAGCACGGAATGGCACCTTGCCGCTGTCCTTGTCCAGCGTCTGGCGGATCTCCGTCAGTGTTTGCCGTGCGTATTGTTCGTTACCGATACGCCTCAATACCCGCTGCGCCTGCTCATGACGCCCAGCCTTCGCCAACCAGCGCGGTGATTCGGGGACGGCCAGCATTAACAGCAGGAAAGCCAGCGCCGGTACCAGTTCAGCGCCAAACATATAGCGCCAGCCAATCTGCCCATTCCAACTGGCCAGCAGATCCGCCTGGCTGGCATTGGCCACCACCGGATCGGCGATCAACAGGTTGATCAACTGCGCCGCCAGCACGCCAATCACGATCGTCAGTTGGTTCACCGCCACGAAACGACCCCGCTGCGCCGCCGGACTGACCTCGGCGATATACACCGGCGACAGAGCCGAAGCCAGACCAATACCGACTCCACCGACAATGCGATAAAAGATAAAGGCATCGAAGCTGGTGGCCATGGCCGTGCCCCAGGCGGAGATCACGAAGGTTAACGCGGCGATCGCCAGCGGCAACTTTCGGCCAAAACGATCCGACAGCAGCCCCGAGATCAGGGCACCAAAAATACAGCCCACCAGCGCCGAGCTCATCGCCCAGCCGGACTGCGCAGGATCGGTAATGCCGAAGTACGCCTCGTAAAAGGGTTTGGCACCGCCGATCACTACCCAGTCATAGCCGAATAACAGGCCGCCGCAGGCGGCGACCAGGCAGATGGTCCAGACATAGGACATGTTCAGTTTATTCGTCACATCAACCTCCTTCGGGCATCAGTTTGCTAAGGCTTCGGCCAGTACACTGAATAAATGCGCTTTGTCATGCGCCGGATTGCACGCCAGCAACGCTTTCAACGTTTGCTGCGCTGCCGTGAGCTGCCCTAATCCCAACTGCGCCAGCGCCGTCACCAGCAGGCAATGCTGTTGATGGGCCTGTTGCAGGTCGTTGTCCAATGCCATCAGATCCGGCAGAGAAACGGCAAAGAAATCGGCGCCAGGCGACACCTCAGGCTGTTGGTGCACCCATTGCTGCATTTGCGTGAACACCTGTTCGGCCTGCGTTGACTGCCCAAGTTGCCTGAGCGCCATGCCGCGATAGAACAGATAATCCACCGGTTGGTCGTTGTAATAGCGGCTTTGCGTCAGCTCGCTGTGCCCCGCGCAGGCCTGTTGCCAATAGCCTGCGGCAGCGTCGAGGTTGCCCTGGCGGGCAGCACCGATCCCGAGCCAATAGTAAATATCATTGTCGCTTTGTCCGGCCAGGCGGCCCTCCCCCAGATTGTGCGGGTAGTGCAACGCCGACTGCAGCAAGTCATGTGCCTGCAGTAACTCACCCTGTTGCAGCGCCTGAAACGCTAACCGCTGCAGGTTGATCAGGTACTGGCCGGTGACCTTGCCTTCACCGCCTTCCCACGGGTGGAACTGCCGTTGTTGCAGGACCTGTTGCGCGTCACTCAGCCGCCCGCACTGGTTGTACAGGCTCAGCAGTTCGGCAGTAAGATCGTCACGCCTGGCCACCACCGGTAAATGTTGTTCCAGCAAGGCCAGCCGCTGTTCAGGAGCCGCTCGCAGATGCTTATTCAGTTGATCCAGCTCGAACAGTAACCGGGCATCATCAGGCTGCAGGGCGAACGCCCGCTGCAGATATTCCAGCGCGACATCATGCTGCTGGAGCTTGTTGAAGCTGTAGATCCCCAGGTTGCGCCAGGCATCGGCAAACCCCGGCTGTCGCTCGACACAGCGCTGCCATAACGCCACCGCCTGCAAGTAGTTGCGCTTGCTGTAATGGAAGCAACCCAACAGGTACTGCGCAAAATCGCACTCCGGCAGTTGGCTCAGCATCTGTACTTCGTTCAGCGTATTGGGAAAGCGCACCTGTCGGCTAAAGCTGTCGCGCGCCTGCGCCAGCAACTGTTGGTATTCACTGTCGCTCACCTCGCCTTTGCGCAAGCTGGCCAGCAGATAAAGTGGCAGGGTTTCCTGGCTGTCCAGCAGCGTCAACAGTTCAACCGCCTGCCGTTTGGCCCCCCACTCACACAGTTGACCGGCAATCGTCAGCGCATTGATACCGCGGCAGCCCGTCACCGCCCGCAAACGCTGTAAATCGACCGCTTCGCGGGTTTGCGCATAGCGCAGGTAATGCAGGCTGTAATGCAATGGGCGAGCGGCCAGCTGTTGCGCAATATAGGCCAGGCTCTGCTCCCCCTGACCCAGGCGTTGCAACAGCAGTGCCTTCAGGGCGATCAGTGGGTAATGGCTGGCATTAACGCTCAGGCTGCTTTCACAGAATTCCAGCGCCTGCGCATCATCCCCGCGCCGTGCCGCGACTCGTGCCAAGCCGTAGAAGCCACCCGGTTTACCATTGCCGCTCCAGATGGCGCGGTAAAAATCTTCATAGGCCGCGCTGTCGTCACCCAATTGTTCATGAGCGCAGCCGCGGATCAGGCTGGCCAATCCGCACTGTGGGTTACGGTTTAGGTGATGTGCGCGTGCCAGCGCGTCGTCAGCATAGGCGATGGCGCGTTTGAAATTGGCGCGGTTATATTCCAGCGTCGCCAGAGCCAGATTGCAGCGATAATCAAGCGGATCCAGCTCCAGACCGCGCTGGTAATAGTCGAATGCCGAACGACTGGCGTGATTGTATTGCTCCAGATGCTGGCCGATAAACCAGGCCTCATCCGCACTGTCGATTTGTCCGGCTTCCCGTGGCGCTTTGGCAGGCTGCGGCAGTTCTGCTGCCGGATCGGCCTGATGCTGGCGATAGCTGAGTACGCTGCGCCCTTGCGAGTCCGACAATTCCATGGTCAGGCGACCCGGGAAATCACCGCTCAGGGTCTCCAACAGCGCCGCTCCGGGGTTGAGATCGACACGGCGGTCGAGCAGCAACTGTTGGTCGCTATCGCTGCGGATCACCAGCCGATGTTGCAGCAATGGCGCAACCGCATACAGCCCCCATACCAACTGCCGGCCGTCGCTTTCCAGTTTCAATGCCGCACGGGTGTTGGCGTTCTGCACCATGCCGAGGGTGTTGTAGGGCAGGAAATTCTGTACGAAGCATTTTTCTTCGTAAGCATCGAGCCAGGTGAAGTCCGGTTGGTTATCGGTGTAAACCCCGGTCATCAGCTCAATGTACGGGCCGTTGCTGTCGGTCAGGTTGCGATCCCAGGCCTGGCCAAACTCACCGTGGCCCCAACTCCATTGCTTCTTGCCGGGGGACACATGGTGATCGGCGATATGCAGCAAACCGCCCTGCTCATCGTGGCTGTAGGCACCGACAAAGTCATAGTCCGACTTGTGCGCCATATAAGACGTCGGCACCGGGATATTCTTGTAACGCGAAATATCCACGCCAGCCGAGTAATCCACTTTGTAGTAGGTGCCGGTGGCGATAGGGAACGAAGACACATCGCGCTTGCCGTGGTCAAAAACGGCGGTCACATCCGGTGGGAACACGCTCTGGTGATCGTCCCCGCCCTTCACCGCCGGGTTGGCCCACCAAAGGAAATGGCGCGGTGTCGGGTTGGCGTTAAAGATCCTGGCGCTGATTTCGATCAACGCCCGGTCGGGATACAGAGTGAAACCGACCATCACCTGCAGTCCGCGCATCGGCTCCACTTCCCCCAGCCAGACGGTCTGCGCACCGTTATCCTGTTGCTGAGTCTGACAATCCACCGGCATGTAGGTGGTCGGGCGATGGTGCTGCGGCCAGTTGAATTCGATCCCGCCGGAGATCCACGGCCCCAGCAGCCCCACCAGCGCCGGCTTGATCACGTCGTTGTGGTAGACAAAATCACGCTGTTGCACCTTGTCGTAAGCCCGGTGAATACGCCCACCCAGCTCCGGCAGCAGCATCACTCGCAGGTAGTCATTTTCCAGATAGACCGCCTGATAGCGGCGCAGGGATCTTTCACCGCTCAGGGTATCAATCACGCCGTAGGGGTAAACCGCGCCGGAAGATCCCTGATAGACGCGGTTTTCCAGGAACATCGGGTGCGAGTCCTGCTCACCGGTACCGTAAGTGGGTAATTCAACCTGTTCTTGCCAAACCTTGACTGTCCCGTGCATGCTTTCCTCTCTAAAAATACTGAACATTGCGTTTCAGGCAGTCTAGATGACAGAATTGATGACTTTATGCGCTACCATCACGCAATACACTAAACGGGGTTTAATGAATGGCCTTGCAAGGTTTGAACAACCAGCGGGTGCGCAATTTTAATAAACGGGTGCTGTGCGCGCTGCTGTATCGGGAAAAGGTTGCCAGCAAGTCGACGTTGGCGCGGCTTTCGCAATTGTCTATTCCTGCGGTCGGCAAAATCCTCGACGAACTGCAGGAAGAGCAGCGGGTAGAGCACGATCCGCATAACCTGCACAGCCGCGGATTGGGAGGTGGCAGCTATCGCATCGCCGCCGCAGGACAACGTATTCTGTGTCTGAACGTCTCCCCCTATCTGATTGAAAGCATCGTGGTCGACGGCCTGATGACACCTTGCAGCGCTTTCACCCCACTGCCGATTGTCGCTACCACGCCGCAGGCGATGCTGCAGGAAATGGTGCAGATCTACCATCTGCACAGCCGCCAGCAGGGCATGCCGCTAAAAATCGCTTTGTCGATCCACGGCCAGGTCAACCCGCTGACCGGGGTATCGCAGCGCATGCCACAGGCCCCGTGGGAAGGTCCGGTAGAGATAAAATACCTGCTGGAAGAACGTCTGAAGACCGAGGTTTTGCTGGATAACGACTGCGTGATGCTGGGGTTGGCGGAAAAGTGGCAAAATAACGCTAATCTGCAGGACTTTTGCGTGATTAACGTCGATTACGGTATAGGATCCTCGTTCGTGATTAACCAGCAGATTTACCGGGGCAGCCTGTTTGGCAGCGGTCAGATTGGCCATACCATTATCGACCCCGATGGCAGCCTCTGCGCCTGTGGCCGCTACGGCTGTCTGGAAACCATCGCTTCGCTGTCGGCGCTGAAGAAAAAGGCCCGCATTCAGCTCAAAGTCACCCCCTGGGCACAGCAGGAGGGCGAAAGGATTAAAACCCCCACCACCGCTGAACTGATTGCTCGTTATCATCAGGGAGATGCTGCGTTGCAGGTATTGGTGCAACGCGCCGCCCAGGCGATTGGGCTGAGCCTGTATAACTTCCTTAACATCCTCAATATCAACCGTATTTATCTGTATGGTCGCAGCTGTGGATTCGGTCAGGCCTGGCTGGACACCATCATCAGCCAGACCGGTTTCAACCCTTTCGACCGACACGACCAAATCCAGGCTCAGGCCACGCATATCGGTTTTGGCCAACTGACGCGCGCACAGCAGGTGATGGGGATTGGTTATCTGTATGTCGAACAGGCACTGACGGAGATGTTATGATGCCCGACTTTATCCCAGCAAAAACAAGACGGAGCACCATGAACCCCACTCTACGAGGCTGGTCACGCGCAGGCATTGTCTGCCTGATGCTGATCCTGGCCGGTTGTTCCAGCAAAAAACCACGCACCAGCTACGATGCTCACGCTTTTGATGATGCGATTGAAGATGCTGCGGATAAATACGATGTCGACCAAAAACTGATCGCCGCGATGATCAAGGTGGAGTCCGGCTTTAACCCGGCAGCCATCAGCCGGTCAAATGCTATCGGTTTAATGCAGTTGAAAGCCGATACCGCCGGTTGCGATGCCTATCGCTATAAAGGAAAACGCGGTTGCCCGGACGAAGACGATCTGCTGGATCCCGATACCAATATCGATCTCGGTGCCGCCTATATTGCCACCTTGCAAAAACAGCAGCTTAAAGGGATCGAGGATCCTGTCACCATGCGTTACGCCACCATCATCGCCTACGTGAATGGCACCGGTGCACTGTTGCGGACCTTCTCCAGTAACCGTCAACAGGCCATCTCAATGATTAACAATCTGTCGCCGGAAGCCTTTAACTGGCATGTCCGTAAATACCATCCTTCCTCGCAGGCGCCACGCCATTTGATGAAAGTGGAAGCCGCCTACGAACAATTGTGATGTTCAAAAGCAAAAAAGGAGAACCCGGGGGTTCTCCTTTTCGTTTAAGCGCCTGACCTGGCCGTTAGGGTTTGCTGTTACGGATCGGCTTGCGTGGCGGCTTATTGGACGGCGTACGCTGACGGGTGATATCGGTGTGCTTGGTCAACGCCGGACGAGTATGGCGCTGCAAGCGCTTGGCTTCACGCTGCTCGTCGATGCTTGGCGCCGGTACCAGACACTCGCGACGGCTGCCGATCAGGTGCTTCATACCCATCTCTTCCAGCGCAGTACGGATCATCGCCCAGTTGGCCGGATCGTGATAACGCAACAGCGCCTTGTGCAAGCGACGCTGACGATCGCCCTTCGGGATCACCACATCTTCGCTCTTGTAACCGACCCGGCTCAGCGGGTTTTTACCGCTGTAATACATGGTGGTGGAGTTAGCCATCGGTGACGGGTAGAAGTTCTGCACCTGGTCGAGGCGGAAACGGTTTTTCTTCAACCACAGCGCCAGGTTCACCATATCCTCATCGCGGGTGCCCGGATGCGAAGAGATGAAATACGGGATCAGGTATTGCTCTTTGCCCGCCAGCTTGGAGTAATGGTCAAACAGTTGTTTAAACCGATCGTAGCTGCCCATGCCCGGCTTCATCATTTTCGACAGCGGGCCTTCCTCGGTGTGTTCCGGAGCAATCTTCAAATAACCACCCACGTGGTGGGTAGCCAATTCTTTGATATAGCGCGGATCTTCTACTGCCAGATCGTAACGTACTCCTGAGGCGATCAGGATCTTCTTGATGCCCTCAAGCGAACGCGCACGGCGATACAGCTTGATGGTCGGCTCGTGGTTGGTGTCCATGTAGGTACAGATTTCCGGATACACGCACGAGGCGCGGCGGCAGGTCTGCTCTGCGCGCGGGTTGGTGCAGCGCAGCATGTACATGTTGGCGGTTGGGCCGCCTAGGTCGGAGATCACGCCGGTAAAGCCCGGTACCTTGTCACGGATCTCTTCGATTTCACGAATAATGGAGTCTTCCGAACGGCTCTGGATGATGCGCCCTTCATGCTCGGTGATCGAACAGAATGAACAGCCGCCGTAGCAGCCACGCATGATGTTGACCGAGAAACGGATCATGTCATAGGCTGGAATGGTTTCCTTGCCATAGGACGGATGCGGAATACGCTGGTACGGCAGGGCAAACACGCTGTCCATTTCCGGCGTGGTCAGCGGGATAGCTGGTGGGTTAATCCACACGTAGCGGTCGCCATGTGACTGCATCAGCGCACGGGCACAGCCCGGGTTGGTTTCATGATGCAAAATACGCGAGGTATGCGCGTACAGCACCTTGTCGGCCTTCACCTTTTCGAAGGAAGGCAGCAGCACGTAGGTTTTTTCCCACGGCTTCGGCTTGGCAGCACGTACGGTGACTGGCTTGGCTTCCGGCTCCGGCTTGCCGCCGTCGGCACACGGCAGGTCATCACCGTAAGGGTTGGGAATAGGCTCAATGCGGCCCGGTTTGTCCATCCGGGTAGAATCCACGCCGGTCCAGCCTGGCAATGCGCCCTTGCGCATCACTGCGGTATTACGGATATCGTGGATCTCACTGATTTTTTCACCGGCGGCCAGACGGTGCGCCACTTCCACCAACGGACGTTCGCCGTTGCCGTAGATCAGCATGTCGGCTTTGGAATCCACCAGCACCGAGCGGCGCACGGTATCCGACCAGTAATCATAGTGAGCGATGCGACGCAGGCTGGCTTCAATGCCGCCCAGGACAATCGGCACATCTTTATAAGCTTCTTTACAGCGTTGGCTGTAAACCAGCGTGGCGCGATCCGGACGCTTGCCACCCACGTTGCCGGCGGTATAGGCATCATCGTGGCGCAGTTTGCGGTCAGCGGTATAGCGGTTGATCATCGAGTCCATGTTGCCGGCGGTGATGCCGAAAAACAGGTTCGGTTTGCCCAAACGCATGAAATCTTCTTTATTGCTCCAGTCCGGCTGCGCAATGATGCCCACGCGAAAGCCCTGCGCTTCCAGCATGCGGCCGATAATCGCCATGCCAAAACTTGGGTGATCGACATAGGCGTCACCACTGATAATGATCACATCGCAGCTGTCCCAGCCCAGTTGATCCATCTCTTCGCGCGACATCGGTAAAAACGGCGCGGTGCCATAACATTCGGCCCAATAAGGCTTATAGGAAAACAATTCACGGTCGGGTTGGATCAGGCTGGTAGTGCTCATTCTGGTGCTCTTTCACAGGTTAATTAATCGCCGGGCGGCGATTATACGCACTAGTGGCAAAAAGAGCATGGTTATTTCACAGATCGGTCACATCTCGGGGCTGGCGCCGGGGACCAAGATTTATCGGAAGTCATCACGGGAGGAAGGAGCTGTGACATCGGTCTCTGCGCGCAAGCCTGCCAGCCTGGGTTGACGAGATTGGAAGGAGCTGACGTTCGGCACAGGTCCCTGTGGTGTTTAATTATGGTTAATATCTACCCAATTGTAATAAAAAATACAGAATAGAATTGAAACAAAAACCATTAAGATATTTGTTTAACCCTTATGACTTTATAAAGAATAGTCTTAAATACATAGGAAAATCATAAATAAATAGCAATTTATCAAAAATAAAATAAAGCCATCTCATTGTTTTTAAATGATATAGATACCAACAAACAGAATACGGCAAAAATTATGAAGCCACAGCAAAAATCAAGTAGAAGATGAACATCTAATTATGCAACTATAAACACGTAAGACTTATCCTAAGGATTGCGATCTGTTACAAAATATATCATTGAATGACCCACCTATTTAATTATCACCACACATATATACAACGGAGGTAAATATGAAACAAAATATAAGAAAATATTTGGATGAATCAGAAATAAAAAGCATGATCGAGAGTATTCCAAAAAGCCTGAACGCCTGGCGTGACCGATGCATGATCAGTATGTGTTTTATCCATGGGCTGCGCGCCAGCGAACTGAGCGGTATGACATTGGATAATATCGAGTTGGATGCAAAAAGAATCTACATACCCCGTCTGAAAAATGGTCTTTCCGTACAGCACCCATTGCATGAAAATGAAATTGCCATGTTGAGCGGCTGGTTGGAAATAAGAAAAAGTTGGCGTTATGCCGATCTGCCCTGGCTTTTTCTCTCACGAAAAGGCGGACGTATCTCCCGCCAGCAAATTTATCGACTGATACGCCACTATGGTCAAAATGCCAATATCAAAATCCCGACACATCCCCACATGCTACGCCATGCCTGCGGTTATTGTCTGGCAAATCAAGGTATTGATACCCGTTTGATTCAGGACTATCTGGGGCACCGAAACATTCACCATACGGTACTCTATACCGCCAGCAATGCCATGCGCTTTCAGGCGATTGAATTCTGATTCACTGGCCTGACCCAAGAATGTCCCTGTCTCACCACCGATAAAAAACAGATGGCCTGACTATAAAAAAGCCATAAATTAACCGTGGGTAACCACCCCAAAAAAATATCATTAGGAATAATAATTGAAGATAATTAAACGCAGGGTTAACTATTTATTTCGGCACAATGGACACCTAACCTGTCATTTTTTTAAATTATCGAGACCTCCTGTCCATGAAAAATAATAATAATGGACTGACTTACCGTCATGAAACAGAATTGACTATTTTCTCTACACAATGGGAACACGGTCAGATTGATAACGTTCAGGTCAGCGGCGCTCATTTGGCTCAGCTTGTACGCCCCAGCCACACCCTGATCGTTTATGACAGCTTTCAGGCACCTGACGGCAGTACCACCGTCCATGGCGACATTTGGTTTGACCAAAAACGGATACCCTGCAAACGTGCGATTGCCCAGGTTGCAGACCTGATCCCCTGCGGTTGCGGCTTTGAAGCTATGACCTATATAGAAGGCACTCTCAAATATACCGCCATTTCAGTTTCCCCCGCATTGATTTCGTTATTCCCTGCCGGTGAAACGGGGCTGAACATTGAACCGAGCGCTAACATACGCAGCCCAATAATCAAACAGCTGTGTGCCAGCCTTAAAACCAGCACCGATGAATTGCATGCCTCGTCCCTGATGCTGGCATTGCTAACAGAAACTTCGCAGTACCTGCGAACGTTGTTCACCACCACGCACAGGCACGAAGCACTCTCCAAAACACAACGCGAACAGCTGGCCTGCTATATTGAAGAAAACCTGGGCGAGACCATCACACTCCAGGCTCTGGCCCAGCTCGTGGAGTTAAGCACCTTCCATTTTTCCCGGGTCTTTAAACAGTATTTTGGCCTGCCGCCCTATCAGTATGTCCTGCAGCGACGCCTGGAACGGGCGTATCAACTGGTCATCACTAGCCGGCTGTCTCTGACAGAGATCTCCGCCCAATGTGGGTTCAGTGCCCCGGCCCAATTCAGTACGCACTTTCGGCGTCATTTTGGTCAGTCGCCTTCATCACTGCGTTCATAATGACCGGCGGGATATTAGCCGTTTGTAACGGGGGAGAAATTGAAACGAAGCACCGGGCTGCGAGGCCCTTCCTTGCTGCTGAACTCGGCATCCGTGGCTTCCCCGCCGCTTAGACAAAAGTTGATTTCACGCTGGCCTGTTTGTATCGCCAGCATAACGGCGGCAGTCACATTAAAGGTCTTTTGCACGGAATCACTCCACATCTGCGCGTGATCCAGTGGAGCTGCAGATGGACAGTGGGTAAGAGCATGCCCGCCTTCATTTTCATCCCAGTTCCCCTCCGCTAACGCGTATAACCGCACCTGCCCGGTTTCACCGCTGACCTGACGCCCATACAGACGCAGGTCGGCTTTGCTGATGTTGAGGTTGTCGAGGCGTTCCGGCAAAGCAAACTTCAGCAGCCCGATGTTTTGCTCTCCGCCTACTTTGATGATCGGATCATCACCATGAAAACGTCCATCTGCCAGTGAAACCCAGGCATCGGCGCTGCTACGTTCGAAATCCCCTGGTATATCCTTGTCACAGGCCAGGGTGCGATTAAGGCACTCCTCCACACTATAGCGGGTAGCGCGCGGGCTCCAGGCAGAGAAGAAATCCGCATGGGCACTATAAAGATTGCCCCAGATCGGTTGCAAACTGCCATCTGCCTGCAGGGTCGGGTTCATGGACAACAGAGCGCCTTTCAGGTTGCCATTATCGCCCAGCGCATAGTGAATACGCATATTCAGCCGCGGGATTTTCACCGGATAGTTTGCAGGGCACAGCCCACTTTCCACATCGCTGTAAGCTGCATTGCGTTTTTGCGGGGAAGTCGTCAGGCTTTGGCCGTCCCAACAGTCCGGGAAGGTGAGCGAAATATTGAATTCGGCGCCTTCATAAAACCCGGCTATCTGCGGGCAGCTTTCCGGCGGAGCATTTGAATGTTCCCCTCCCTCAAGCGTCGTGCGGCAATAAAACCAGATGTTGGGATCATATTGCCCCTGCGGCCGATGGTGATTACCGGCCAACAGTTGTAAGCCCATTGGGAGGGGGGCAGCAGCTTGTTGTGCCGGTTTCTCGTTGCGGTAATAGACCTTGATATAGTTGGGGGTGACTATGCTGCCATCGGCCCGTTTAAGCTGCGGTGCCCAATACGAAGAGGCGTCATAGGGCGAGGTGCAGGTGGTGCTCGGGGCCTGTAGCAATGATTCGGCGGTACTCATGGCATTACCCCCGGTATTGCCAAAAAAATCATGAATCATCGATAACCCCGGTAAATTCGGCATCACAATGGCATCGTCCGCCAGCGTATGGGAGTAATCGCATACCACGTTAAAGATGCCAACATCGCCACCATCAATCACCTCTGTGGGTGTGAACTCGGGTACCAAAGGGGAAGCGAGCGTTAAATAAGGAAAGAAGAGAGCCAGAGAAATAAGACTCGCAATATTGCTCCTGAACATACTTTTTCCTTTTTTAAGTAAATAGGCTACATTTTATTACTGCGCACGCTAGGCCTGGATTAATCATGGGCATCCCGGCAGTTACACCATTCTTGAAAGAATATTTTTCTTATCAATTAGCTGGTGTTTGATTACCGCAGCAACATGCATTAACAGCATCAGCCCCAGGGCCATACAACTGTAACGATGAACGGTGAAAAAGAAGAGATTCACCTCCAGGTTATGCAGCGGTTGCGGAACCGGCAGCATGCCAAATAAGCTATAGCCGTCCTTCAACATTAAAAAACCACTGATTAACACCACGAAGATGATCAGATAAAAAACCTCATGCAATAAAATAACCAACCCTTTTTTATTACCCTGAATATGTTCACCGTAGGGCACTGCCGGTCTGAAAAAACGCCAGGTGAAACGCACAATCATCAACAGCGTCATCACCGTTGCCAATGACATATTCAGCTCTGAAAAAAAGCTAAAAATCTGGGGATCTGAAATAAAATGCAAACCATAGCCTACCAGCCCAGCATAAATAATCCCTACGGCCAATACCCAGTGTAATATGCGTGAAAAACGATCGTAGCGAGAACGTGGCACATGGCTTTTCATATTCAGTAACCTCCTTATTATTGATGAAAAAAGTCGGCCGGGACAGGCCGACAAAAAATAGCGTTGCCGTTAGTTTTTTAATATCCAGGCTTCTTGCCAGTTGCTGCCAACACCGGGCTCAAATTGGGTAGTAGAACCTGTCCATTGTTTGCAATAGCCGCTGTAAGGGAAAGGTTTGCACTGGTAGGTTTTGCCATTCTTGGGTTGTAGCACCACTGTCCCAGCGGTGTAGCTATCGAGGCCTTCGGGGAAGATATATTGATAGTTGCCGGAAGAAGTGTCTTCAATTTGTAGGTTAATCACATCCTGTTTGACTAACTGGCCTTCTTTGTTGGTCGCGAAGTATTTCAGCATATGATGGCCGGCAGTCACCTCATTCAGAGGCAACGTCATCTCCAGGCTATCGTCCGCGACGTTTTGCTTCAGGTAACCTTTTTCGCTGCCCTGATGATTAATCACCCTGGCTTCAAACGTGACCGCGCCCTTGACGTTAACCTTGAAACTCACGTTGGCGTGCCCATCCTGGATTTTATCCACCTGAACGCCGGAGACTTCCACTTCCTCTTCAACGGCCTGGGTCTGCTCTTCATACGAGATGACCACGTTGCTCAGGCGGCTGTCATCCTTGACGAACGCGCTGTTGTTGCCATAAACCGGATTGACCTGGCCCTGGTTATCCTTGACGCCAACACGGATATCGCTGTGTTTGCTGTTGATCAACACGGCCAGGTCATGTGACCAGCGGTTTTTATCCGTCTGCGCCTGGCTGGCAATGGTCATTTCGGTACGTAGTGACGCCACTTCACCCTGGTCGTCAAAGAAACGAGCAATAACCTTATCGCCCTCCTTCAATGATTTGCCGGCAACCTGACCCGAAAGCTGTTTGCTCCATTCCGAAGTCGCGGTTTCACCTTCACCAAAGTCAACGTCAATCACCTGATAGAAGCTGTTAGCGGTATCGGCAATTTCCCAAACACCGTAAATCACCTGATAACCACTGCGTTCTGGTACGTTACATTCCGTCACCTGGCGTTGGGACGGCATTTGTCCATGCCCCTCTTCCTGACAGAAAGGTGCAGACTCAAACGCCTCACGCGTCAGTGGCTTATTTGCATCCCAATTTTGTTTGGTGATGTAATAACGCCAGTTATTGGTTTTATGTTGAGCCGTATGGTACCAGGTAAATTTATTTATCCCCGCCTTGATCGGATTCTTGGCCCACATATTCATGCTTTGCTTATCAAGTGGAGAATAATTAGGAATGCTGGCGCTGGCCAGTTCACCGTCGCGCGGTAAAGGCCCCGACGGGAAGCCTGAATCTTTCTCAACGCTCTGTGGTTCATACTGTACCGGGCCGCAGTCGGTATTTTGCTGTAAATTACACTTATAAGCGCGGCTTTGCGGCGATTCCACATAACCATGGGCTAAAGCACCACAGGAGAGAGTCAATGTGGCTACAGCCAATGCGATTTTTTTCAATTCCATTTTGTCACCAGAGTTAAAACCAGAATTTAAATGGTTAAACGGTGAGTTTTTCTACCCACAGCTAACCGCCATTTACTCTGTGGACATCATAAATATTTCCTCACCCACCACCTCTTAAAAAACATGAATATAAGAGGTTATAAGTGACATCAGAACACCGATACCACATAATATTCAACAGGGAATAAAAACATTATTCCTGACGTTTATTTTTGAAATAATAGGCGTAAAAACCCTTAAGTTAAACGGAGTCTGTGAGTTGTGAAAAAACTAATTCTATTATCTTTTGTTTCATGCAACATATTATTAACCGGGTGTGCAACATCGACTCAAAGCAACACAGATCCCACACTGAATGGCCAGCACCAACAACAATTAGCAGCATTGATCGCGGGAAGTGAATATCTAAAAGAAAATTGCCAGCGCAGCGATATCCCTGCGATGTCGGTTTTAACAAAAACGGCAATCTCGGAGGCTAAAAAGAAACAGTGGCCGGTCGATGAAACCCTGTCCGACACGCTGCCGACAGAAGCCAGAAATATCATTAACCGGTTAAATCAGGACCCAACTCCGGTTGCACAGAAATGCGCTTACTTTAACCAATCCCTGGCCACTTTCATTGAAGCCTCTCGTCGGCAATAACCCGCTTACAACAGTAACATCAGGCAAAAGACCCCGGCAGCACACAGTCCCGGACCAAAAGGTTGGGGCTGGCTCCAGCCATTTGCCCGTTTTTTCGAACATAACAGAGTGACAATCAGCGTTGCGGTGGAAGCGATCAACAGGACCTCGGGTAATTTTTGCCATCCCAGCCAGGCGCCAAGCGCCGCCAACAGCTTGAAATCGCCGTACCCCAGCCCCTCCCTCTTGGTGATAAACCACATGCCCCAATACAGCGACCATAACACCAGATAGCCTCCCATCGCGCCGAGCACCGCATCACCAAGAAAATCCGGCTGCTCCAGCCAATGCCAAAACAAACCGCACCACAGCAAACCCAATGTCAGGATGTCCGGCAAGATTTGATGATGAAAATCAATGATGGCCAACGACAATAGCAATGCACTAAATACCATGATCATCACCCAATCTCCCCCTGGGAGCCGATAGCAGGCCAACAAAGTGGCGATCACCGCCATCGTCAGTTCAACCGCGGGATATGCCCAGCCTATCTTCTGCCGGCATTGGCGACAGCGCCCGACCAAGAGCAGCCAGCTGATCAGAGGAATATTATCGTACCAGGCGAGCCTGTACTGACAACGGGGACAATGTGAGCGCGGCAGAAACAGGTTTAGTCTTGCCGGCGGCGCTTCTTCAACCCGAGTGCCTGTCGGGGATTGCGAGGCTAAATAATCCATCACCAGCGTTTTTTCTTCCTGCTCCATCATCAATGGCAAACGATAAATCACCACATTGAGCAAACTGCCAATGCACAGCCCTACCAGCCCCGAGAGCAATGGCCAAAGAAAAATATCAGAGTAAAACGACATGCTTATTCCTCTTGATTAACGAATCGAGGGAGCCTGGAGACTCAATCTTTCCACTGTGACGATATCGCCTTCCTCGCTCAGGCTGAGATCGACCACATCGACCCTCATGCCATATTCCTGTTGCAGGCTCCCCAGCCACAACAGCAAGGGTTTGAGCGGTTGTGGGGGAAGTGCCACATCCAGAGTCGGCAGATCAGGCGGTAACCTGCCCAATAACACGCCATGTTTTTTAGCGGTGGTCTGAAGTAAGGCCGGTAGCGATGCTGCCGCAGGCAAACCCGGAGGGTGATTGCGCCGTAGTGTGTTAATGCGCTGGGCATTGCGCTGCAACTGCGCCAACTCACTGGCCGCCTGCTGCGACTGGTTTTTTTGCTGGAGATAAAACGCCAGAAGACAGAGCCCGGCGAGCAGGCTGCACCAGAGAAGTTTCCCTCTCTTTTTTCTCACGCCCGGTCGGACTTTTGGGTAACTCATAAGTTTTCCCTCAGCGTCAGCGTGCCCTGCTGGTTTACCGGATCCACTCGCATTTCCAGCGTATTGCCCCGATCGTTTATTTTGGTGAAGGGCTGTAATCCTGCTCCCTGTAGCCTAAGGGTGATGGCAGACTTATCGGCTTCGAAAGCCAGGCTGAGGATCCGATACCCTGGGATCCCCTTTAAGGCCTGTTGCACCTGTGCGGCAAGCTCGAAGAATTGGCGGGGGGATTTGGCCTCTTGCAGAGCCCGGATAGCCTCTGAGCTCGCTTTCAGAGGATCGGCCGGTATCGGCTGACCCACAAAAAGCCGTTGATATAAAACGTCACGACGCTGGCCAATTTGTTCAGCCTGATGCTGGTAATACAGCCCACCGACCGCCAGCGCTCCCAGAGTTAGTGCGACTCCGGCAACGGCCGGCCAGTGCTGCCAGAAAGGATGACGTTGCCAGCGAGGCCTCACCTTATATTTGCCTTGCAGCAGCGAAGCCGAAGTCTCCGCCTCCCCCCGCACCCTATCCCACAAGGCATCACAGGGTGACAAGGGAACCGAGTCCACAACGGCAACCTCACCCGCGGCCGGCAGCCAGTGTGCCGGTAGCGAATAACCTGACCAAAGCGAGCTCCTGCATAGCAGGCGCCCATGCCAACGATAAAAATGACTTTCATCCACCGGTCCGCAAAGCGTGTCTGGTACCAGCATATCCGGCGTGATGTCCCATTCCGCCAGCTGTGACAACCAGCGTTGCATGTCTGCATGACGATAACCGGCCAGGGCATAGTGGTCTTCCTGGCGGTTCAATATTACCCAGTATAACTGCTCGACCTCTTCCAGCAGGCTATCTTCACACTGATAAGCCAGAGCCAAAGCCGTCGCGGCCCGGCGAGGCCCATTGAATGACACCCTTTGCAATGTCACCGACTGACCCGCTACGCAGACCATAACCCGACATTGCGATGCGCTGACGGGCAGCAGCGTTCCCGGCAACCATACTCCTGCATGTCGCCATTGCGGCTCGGCAGGGTCTCCCTGACACCACAGGGTCGGGGCTCCGGCCTCTCCCAATGCCAGCACCAGCAAAGGTTTTGAATAGGTCATTGCACACTCTCCCCCTGCCCGGTTTGGCGACCGGTCACCGCCAGCCTGCCTTTTTCATAATGCAATTTGCTACGCAGGTAATAACCGCTGTCTGTACCCTGAGTGACCAGTTGGAGGTTAAAATAGCGGCTTTCCGTCACCAGTAATTTCTCGCCGGAGGGCGAAGGTAAGCGCAGCCCGGCCAATGCGGTTGCCCAGTCCGAATCATCCAGTCCCTGCCAGCCGGTGGCGGGCCGGGCGTTAAGCAGTTGTTTCAATTTGCTGTCGCTGGTCTGGTTTAAAAATAAGGCGCGCAACAGCGGCAACTGAGCCTCGCTGAGCGTGTTGATATTGATTGCCGGCTGGCGCTCGGGCAGCGCGCATAGCCAGGGTCGCAGACGTAAATACTGTTGGCGGTCAATGAAAGGGAATGCCCGCAGTTCAGAAACGTCACTAAATGCAGAATGCTCCGGCTTCAGATGTTGTTCTATCGCCCTGCCGATACGTTCGGTTTCCTCATCGCTGAACGCCAGGTTTGATAACAGGGCATCGAACACCTGACGGGGAATATTGTTGGCGGTTTCGGCAGGGGGCTCCTGGGCTGCCGTCTTGTCTTGCGGGGCCGTTTTTTGCTTATCGGGCAAGTAACGGTAGCGTAACGTATTGAGATTAAAACAGGATTGAGCATCCCTGATAACATAGGAAATCTCTCTGTCTTCCGTGCGTATCATCCCTGGCACTGCCCAGCGCTGCCCCAGATTGACCGACGTCTCATCATGTAAGCTTTCCGACAACAATTGTTTGGCAAACTGTTCCCCCGCCAACAGATCCCATTTGGCCTGAAAAGCCGTTTGCGCATGCAAGGTTCGGGAAAAAGTCAGTTGCCAATACTGATGGATCCCCATCGACAAAATGGCCATCAACGCCAGCAGTAACAGCACGACCAACAAGGCCATACCTCGCGACTTGTTCATGAGGCTTCTCCGTCGGCCAGCAAGAAAATGCGCTGTAGCGTCCCGCGGTCAGATAAGGTCACGGAGACCTCAATAGCCTGAGGCAAACCGGTGCCTGCAAACCCGCCGGCCTGCCAATGTCCGGCCAGCCGGTGCCGCAGGTGAAAACTTTCTACGCCCGTTATCAACGTGATGATTCTTGCTTTGTCCTCTGGCGCATCAGGAGTGGGGTAGCTCAGTCGCTGCAACTGGCCATCATGAAGGCGGTAAGTGATTCGCTCCAGCGAGGATCGCGGTAGTAAGCCACCGGGGTTAAGCCAGTTACTGCGTAATAGCGCCAGGCTCGGTGCATTATCCACAATGCGGGCACCCGCCAAATTCGCTCTGGATGAAGGCTCGGACGGCAGCGTGAGGGTCTGGCGAATATCCCGTTCCATCAGGGCGAATGCCTGCTGTAATTGGGTCAGGGCGTTGGCCTGGGTTTGGACTATGGCATTGTTCTTCACGATGCTGCTCAACAGTTGCGACGCAATCAATGACATCAAGGCAAAAATCACGATCGCCAACATCATTTCAATCAAGGTGAACCCCTTTTGCTCAGGGTTTGGCATAGTCCGCCCTCCAGGTACGCAGACGCAAGATCGGGTAGCTGAACTCAGGTTCGCTATCTACTTCGATCTCAATGGCCTGGAGGTGACTGTCGGTGGTCTGCCGACTACGGCTGCGCCAAAACCATTGGCGATTAGCCATCATGCTAGTGCCCTGTTGCCACAGCGGAGACAAGACAATATCCCCCAGATAGATCTGGGCCAGTTGATTGTCCGCTACCCAGCCGGCCACTGTTGTATCCTCCAGTTTGCCGAGATTGCGTACCTGTTGACCAGTGGTGCGGATCACCGCCATGCAACCGACGGATAAAATCATCATCGCCACCAAAACCTCCAGCAACGTCATGCCATTACGGCGTTTGCGGCTCATCGCAACTTTCCTCTGACAGGGCTAAACTCATATAACCCTTTGATTCTATTGCCTGCTCACATTGTTTTTTCCGTAACTTAAGGGTAAACAACGACATTTCACCGCCCGGATAGAACCACAGCTGAGGCGTGGCTTCAGGATCAAGGGCTGAAGGTAAAACCATCTCCAGCTGTTCCAGCTGTAATGAAAGACTTAAGCTATCAGGTAAAATCGCGCCATGAATGCCATCGATTCGCCAGCCTTCGCGCTCTTCGGACCGCGCCCTCGTACGGTAGATCATCCGTTGCCACCCTTGTTCGGCAACGGAAATCCCCACGGGGAACCCGGTCTGCTCCGCACGTTGTTGGGCCGCGCTCAACGCCAGCGTCAGCGTCGTCATGGCATTGGCAAACTGCGCCCGTTCTGAACGGTCATGGGGGACAATAATTGCACCGGTGATGCCTATCAGCACCAACACCAGCATAATTTCCATCAGGGTAAATCCGCGCTGGCGTAACCTGCCGCTAAGAGCCATTGGTGATATCGTCTGCGTTATCCCATTCACCGTCAGGCCCGGCTGACGAAATATCAATCTTGTGGTGTATTCCCGGGTTTAACAGACGGTAATCGCTGCCCCAGGGATCCTGCGGCAGGCGGCGCAGGTAGCCATCCTCCGGATAATTGCGCGGCAGCGGTGGCGTGACCGGTTTGGCAATCAACGCAGCCAACCCCTGTTCGTTAGTGGGATAACGACCATTGTCGAGACGATACATGTCCAGCCCGTTCTCCAGGGCGACAATGTCGCTGACGGCTTTTTGCCGATCGGCCTTGTCTTTATTGCCCATCAGGTTAGGGATAATAAAGCTGGCCAGCAGTCCTAAAATCACAATCACCACCATGATTTCCATCAGGGTAAAGCCCGCTTGTCGGGTGCCACGTCTTACGGTTGGGGTTCGCATAGTGTTCTCCATTGAGTTAACCCATCATGTTATTGAGCTGTAGGATCGGTTGCAGGATCGCCAGAATAATGAACAGAACCATGCCGGCCATGCTAATCACCAGCGCAGGTTCAAACAGGCTGAGTACCAACGCGATACGTTGATTGAGGGCGTCCTGTTGCATATCGGCAGCCCGTTTCAACATGCTGCCAAGTTCACTGCTGCGCTCACCTGCGGCGATCATATGGCGCATCATCGGGGAAAAAAGACGGCTGTCCGCCAGCGCCTGGTGCAAAGCGCCGCCCTCCTGTACCTGCGTCATCGCCTCCAGTAACCGGCGCCGGGCCTCGTCGTTATTCAGCACCGCCGCGCTGATCTTCATGCTGTCCAACAAAGGCACTGCGCTGAGTGTCAGAATGCTGAGGGTGTGCGCATAACGGGCGGTATCCAGATTCAGGAACAGGGTTCCCAGAGCCGGCATGCGCAATAAATAGCGGTGCCATGCCAGACGAAATCGCGTTTTTTTCAACTGCCAGCGAAAGGTCAGCGTGCCCGTTACGATCGCCGCCAGGCCATAAGGTCCCCAGCGGCTTATCCCGTCGCTGCACATCAACAGGATTTGGGTGGTTAACGGCAGCGTTTGTTTCATATGCACAAACTGTTCAATCACTTTCGGCACTACCGCCACCAACAGCAGGCTAATCACCGCGATGGCGACCAGCGTCAGGATCACCGGGTAGGTCATGGCCTGGGTCATTTTGTTTTTGATTTTCTGCCGCTGTTCGACGTAATCCGCCAACTCGGTGAAAATCAAAGGCAACTGGCCGCTGCTCTCGCCGGCAGCCACCATGGCGCAAAACAGACGGTCGAAAACGGAGGGGAATTGCATCAACGCCTGAGACAGCGACAGGCCCTCCAGCACATGGCTGCGCAGGCGGGTGATTAGCTGGATCACCGTCTTTTTTTCGGACTGAAGTGCGACGGTCAACAACGCCTCTTCAAGCGGTAAGGCGGCCGCAATTAAGGTCGCGAGCTGGCGGGTCACCAGAGCCAGTTCGCTGCTGCTCAAACGAGGGCGACGCCGGGCAGCCAGCAGAGAGGCGACCAGGCTTGTTCCCTGCGGGGTAATCCGTGATGGCGTCAGTTTTTGCTCACGCAGCCGTTGCCGTGCGCTGCGTAAGGAATCCGTCTCCAGCACGCCTTTGACGCCTTTGCCGGCGGCATCGTAGGCCTGATAGTTAAACTTCACTGCATGGCTCCCCACCGGTTACCCGCAGCACCTCTTCAATACTGGTTTCCCCCATCAGCAGCTTGCGTACACCATCCTGGCGCAGGGTGTGTCGCGCATCACCGCACAATTGTTCAATTTCCTGCTCACTGCTGTTCAAATGAATCGCCTTGCGGATAGCATCATCGATCAGCAGCAGTTCGTGGATCCCCAGCCGCCCGCGGTACCCCAAACCATGACATTTTTCGCAGCCGACCGGACGCCACGCAACGGGTTCGATCTCGGGGGATAACTGTATTGAGTGGGCTTGTTCTGCAGAAAGCGCATAAGGCTGCCGACAATGTGGGCACAATTTTCGCACCAGCCGCTGGGCCAGAATGCCCGTCAGGGAGCTGGCCAGCAGGAAGGGTTCGATCCCCATATCGCGCAAACGGGTGATAGCACCGATGGCGGTGTTGGTATGCAGGGTAGATAACACCAGGTGCCCGGTCAGCGAAGCCTGTACCGCAATATGTGCGGTTTCGGTATCGCGTATTTCCCCCAACAGCACAACGTCCGGATCCTGACGAAGCAAGGCGCGCAATCCCCGGGCAAACGTCATATCGACCCGGGTGTTAACCTGGGTTTGCGAAATCCCCTTTAATTCAAACTCGACCGGATCTTCTATGGTCATGATGTTGCGATTGCCGTCATTAATCTGCATCAGCAACGCATACAGCGTGGTGCTTTTCCCCGACCCGGTCGGGCCGGTCACCAGGATCACCCCGTGGGGCTGATGAACCAGCCGCGTTAACGCCGCCAATTCAAGCGAACGGACGCCCATCTTGGCGAGATCCAGGCTGACGCTGCTTTTGTCCAGCAAGCGCATCACCACCCGCTCTCCATGATTGGTCGGCAAAACGGACACCCTAACATCGACGGCTCGGCCGCCAATCTTCAGGGTAATACGGCCGTCCTGCGGGATCCGTTTCTCTGCAATATCCAGTTTTGACATCACCTTAATGCGGGATGTCAGCAGGGCTGCAAGCTGGTGCTGGGGCTTCAGAATGGTTTTTAGTACGCCATCAATACGAAAACGGATCACCAGTTCGCAGTCATAGGTCTCAATATGAATGTCCGAGGCCCGTTCTTTAATGGCTTCACTGAGCATGGCGTTCAATAAACGGATTATCGGCGCATCGTCCTGCTCATCCAGCAGATCCTGGGTTGCCGGCAGCGCCTGTGCCAGGCTGTAAAAATCGAGCTCTTTGCCCAAATCGTCCATGGTCTTTTGCGTATTGCTGCTGCCCTGCTGGTAATGTTCCAGCAATTTCTGTTCGAAGGCGCTCTCGTCCAACAGGCACAGCGGAATGTCTTCCGCCAACAGGCGAGCAAGCTCGGCCAACGTGGCCAGGCTCACGTCCTGTCGGCACCACAGGGTGCGCTGGTTTTCTTCGCCGGTGAGGAGCGCGTGGTGCTGACGCGCCCAGGCATAGGACAAGCAAATATCGGTCACTGGCGGCCCTGCCGATAAAACCCATCAATTTGCTGTTGGATCTGCTTAAAGGCGCCATTTTCAGCAGCGCCGACCATATCAAGCTGGGCATCCGCATGGGCTTTCAGCGGCAATGACTGGGCGTTAAGCGAGCGGAAACGGGCGGCTTTGCGCAAGCTTTCTTGCGCATATTCCTCGGTAGAGCGGATCACCGTCGGCCGAATGAACAAGATCAAATTGCGTTTACTCTCTTTATGCGAGGTAGAGCGGAACAAAGCACCCAGCAGCGGAATGCGTTCCAAAAACGGCACCGCACTTTTGCTGTCGGATTGCGACTTGTCCAACAACCCGCCGACCACCACGGTCTCACCGCTTTCCACCAGGACGGTGTTATTAACCGTACGAATATTAAAAGTGGCCCCCAGGTTGTCCTTATCCACCGAGCTGTTTTCCGCCACGCTGGAAACCTCCTGCTCGATCTGCAGCAGTACCGACTGCCCCTTGTTGATTTGCGGTTTGACCTTCAGCTTGATACCGACGGTTTTGCGCGACACCGTATTGAACACGTTGTCACTGTTGGTGGTTTGAGAGCCGGTCAGAATAGGCACATCCTGCCCGACACTGAACTCGGCATCTTCATTGTCCAGTGTCATGATGCTGGGCGTGGCGAGAATATTATTCTGGCTCTGGTTGCTGATGGCGGTAAGCAGGCCGGCCCAGTTGCCACTGTAGAAACCCGTCACCAGGCCATTGGCATTTTTGAAGACTTCCTCCATCCCCCCTTTAAATCCGGGGGCAATTTGCGCCTGGGCATTGCCGAACTGCGTGCCTCCGCCATAACGGTTAGCCCATTGAATGCCCAGATTCAGGCCATCGGCATTTTGCATTTCGACAATCACCGCCTCAACCAGCACCTGTGCACGGCGAATATCGAGCTGCTCGATGACTTTTTCCAGGTTACTCATGACATCTGGCGTGGCATTGATGATCAGCGCATTGGTCAGCTCATCCGCCTTGATCACCATGTTCTTCATAACTGAAACGCTGGCACCGGCAGACTTTTTGTCGTCCTGCAGATTGGCGCTGACACCAGAAAGTACTTCCAGCAGACTCTGCGCCTTGGCATATTTCAGCCGGATCACCTTGGTATTTCCCTGACTGGCTTTCTCTTGATCCAACTGCCGGATAATACTTTTGACTCGTGCCTGTATCGTCGGCTCACCGGCAATCAGCACGGTATTGGTCCGCTCATCAGCAACCACTTTCATCCCTGGCTGCACGCCCTTCTTGGTTCGGCTCTCATCCCGAAACAGGGTCGTGACAATGCTGACTACATCGGCGGCAGAGGCATGTTGCAAAGCGACTGAGGCTACGCTGGCCTGATCGGTACGATCCATTTCATGGGCCAGTTCCACCAGGCTATTGACCACGTCAGCCCGGCCGGTGATCAACAGCGCATTGCCACTTTCCAGGAACACCACGTTGCCGATGCCAATACTGTCGTTAAATTGGCGCATCAACGGGGCCACTTCTTTCGCCGCGATATTGTTCAAAGGGACAATCCGCATGATCAACTCATCACCTTCGGCGGGCGTTTTCAGGGAGCTAAGGGCCGCTCTTTTACCGTCTTTCGCCGGTATCACCTTCAGGACATTATTGGGCATGCTGATGACTGCATAACCATAGACATCAAGCACATTGAGGAAGAACTGGTAGTATTGCCCGGCATCCAGCGGCTCATAGCTGCGAACCGTGACTTTACCTTTCACCCCATCGTCAATAATGATGGTTTTCCCCAGTGCCTTGCTGGCGGTACTGATAAATTCGTGAATATCCGTTCCTTTGAAATTGGCGGAGAATTCTTCGGCCTGAACGGGGGTTATCATGCACAGCACGATGGCCAGCATTGCGATGAATATGAGTGTTTTCGTGATGAGAGGTCTTGTCATTTTTGCGTGCATGAACCCATGCCTGTCTGGAGATAAGTCAGTGTTGTACATATGCCTTTCCAATTGCGAACCCTGATAATGCAACATCAATGATCACACTCAACTCTCGAGTATTAATGCGGCATAAAATCCGTTTTCATTGATAATAATCCGGTCTGGAAATATTTTTATTATCGGGTAAATGTCATTGATTGCACTGCCTGAGAGATAACTCTGCTGTCGCCCCGAGGCTTCAATAATGGCCATACCGGCATGGTTACTTTTGTCACAGAGTAAACCCACAACTTTCATCGGTAACTTTGCGACCGGAGCCGTCATTAATAAGGTGTCACTGGCGACTTCTCTGGTAACACGAAAGCGCTCTTGATCGGTATCTGCATCTTTCTGACCATCGGGATAAAACAGTGCTGGCAATGGATTGGTCAGCTGACTGACGATCTTATCAGGTGTTTTTTTTAATGGCGCTTCAAGGTTGATCTCAGAGTTTTCTGTTTTATAGAACGTCTCACAGGTCACAAAAATAGCCGTTATCAGTCCAAAAATAAGCAATACATATCCCAGTACCGCTGGCCATTTTTCTTTCTCGATACGATAAATGATGGAAAAATTACCAGGAACAAAACAAAATCTCACGCCACGCCTCTCGCTTGTTGTAAGGGTAAATAGGCAAGGCCATTTCATTTACGCCATGGCACTGACAATAAAAACAATATTAACAACCAGTAAAATAAAAAGATTACGGATAAGGCTTTGCCTGTTACAGAGCATGCTGACGAATTTTTCACGCCACTGGGTAAACCAGCCAGAGTGCTGAGCCTGTGCCTCTTCCAGTGGCGAGCAGTTGAACCTGACACCGTATCGTGGGATGGTTTTGATGACTTCAGGAGGAATACCATGACGGGAAAGTAATGTTCTGCATTGATATATTAATTGATGATAGTTGTTGTCAGTGATAGTGACGTGATTATTTTCCCATACTGACTCTATCACTTCTTGCTTCTTGGTTACGCCGCTAAGCAAAATACAAAAAAGGCGCCTTTGCAATTCAGTAAGATGAATGGATTCATTTTTAGCCTTAATAATTAGGGTGCTATTCTTACTGTTCAGGGTGAAAAAATCGTTTTCAACTAAAGACAAATTTTTCTCTGCGAGTGCCATAATTAAAGAATACCCTTCAGCAACAATCCATTATTCCCCGTTATCAATAAGAGACCACATAGCCCTATGCCAGTCAAGAAATACCCGCTTAAAAGCCAATCAGCAATAAGATTAACTTACGAGATATTGTTTTTTTTAAAATAACAACCAAGATATTGTTGTGATAATGTTTTATTTTGTTGTTGGTTATTTAATACTTATGGCACTTAAAACAATAATAAGAAGGCGTCGCAATTATTAGTAATTAACAATATGGGCGCAAACGAGATGCGCCCATATATTTTTAATGCGCCCGCTGTATTGGGCCAGGGCTTTCCTCCGGCCGATGCTGATAGTTAAAGGTCAGAGCAAAAATCACGCCCAGTACCAGCGTATATAAAGCGAAGATCAACCAGATACTCTGCCAATCTTTGACGCCGTTGTGGGTGAAGAAATCCACCACTTCACCGCTGGCAATCGCCCCCAGATAAGCGCCTATGCCATTCACCATGGTCATAAACAGCCCCTGCGCACTGGCACGAATACGGTGATCCGCCTCTTGCTCCACGAAGATAGCCCCGGAGATATTAAAGAAATCAAAGGCGCAGCCGTAGACGATCATCGAAAGCAGCAGCAGGACAAAGCCGAAACCGACCGGGGTGCCATAGGCCAGGAACAGGAAACGCAGCGTCCAGGCCGCCATGCTGATTAGCATCACCTGTTTTATGCCATATCGGCGCAGGAAGAACGGGATGGTGAGGATGAAAAACACCTCGGAGATTTGTGACAGTGACAACAGCACCGCCGGGTATCTGACGCTTATGCTGTCCTGATACAGCGGATTATTGGCGAAATCGTGCAGGAACGGGTTGCCGAAGGTGTTAGTGACCTGCAGTGCCGCCCCCAACAGCATGGCAAACAGGAAAAACAATGCCATGCGCCGTTGGCGGAATAACACCAGTGCATCCAGCCCCAACACGCTGAACCAGCTTTTCGACTTTTCCACCTTACTGGTCGGGCAATTCGGCAGCGTCAGCGAATAACCGGCCAACAGCAGAGACACCCCGGAGGCCAGATACAGTTGCATATTGCTGAGTTCAATTCGGCTAAAACCGATCAGCCACATCGCCACAATAAAACCGACGGTGCCATACACCCGCACCGGCGGGAAATCCTTGACCGTATCGTAACCGTGCTTTTCCAGGCAGAAATAGGAAATGGCGTTGGAAAGCGCAATGGTCGGCATATACACCATGGCGTTGAACAGCATCACCCAAAACATCAGCATCGGTTGTTCAACCTGGGCGGCACAATACAGTGCACCCGCACCGAGCAGATGACACAGTGCATACAGGTAATTGGCCTTGATCCAGCGATCGGCAAGAATGCCCGCCAACCCCGGCATAATCAGCGCCGCAATACCTTTGGCGCTGTATACCATACCCACCTGCAGACCGCTGAAATGCAGGGTGTTAATCATGTAAGATCCCAGCGTGACCAGCCAGGCACCCCAGATAAAGAACTGCAGAAAGACCATCACCTTCAGTCGCGTTTTTATTGCCATCACCATCACCTTATTATTCTGATTAAAACGATGATTCGCACGGCAGGGTTCCCGCTCCCTGCCGCGAGGGGTTTTACAGCATTACAGCGTTTTGAAGAACTCACGGATCAGGCGCATAAAGTCCTCGGCCGCCAGCGCTGCACAGCTCAGCGTTTGCTCATGGGACAGCGGCGTATCCGACAGCCCTTCGGCGTAGTTGGTCATCGCGGACACCACCAGCACTTTCAGCCCACAGTGACGCGCCGAGAGCACTTCCGGCACGATCGACATGCCGACCACGTCGCAACCCAGCGTTTGCATCATGCGGATTTCTGCCGGAGTTTCGAAGTTGGGCCCGGTGTAAGCGGCAAATACCCCTTCTGCCAGCGGAATGCCCACGCTTTCCGCCACCTGAGCCAACTGACCGCGCAGCTCGCGATCGTAGGCGTTGGCCAGGCTGAAGAAACGCGGGCCAAAACGCTCATCGTTATCGCCAACCAGCGGCGACTCAGGCATAAAGTTGATGTGGTCGGTGAGGACTACCAGACTGCCCGGTGCCACCGATTGGCGCAAAGAACCGGCAGCATTGGTGGCCAGCAGAAATTCACAGCCCAGCAGTTTGAAGGTGCGTACGGCGGTGGTCATCACCTGCATGCCGCGACCTTCGTAATAGTGGCCACGCCCCTTCATGCACAGTACCGGCACGCCCTCCAGCCAGCCGGCAACCAGCTGCCCGGCATGGCCCACCACGCTGCTGACGGGGAACCCTGGCAGCTCTGCGTAGTCGATGGTCAGAGTGTCTGTCATTACCTCCGCCAGTGCGCCCAGCCCGGACCCCAGAATCAAAGCAGCGCGTGGCTGGAAGCCCGGCAGTCGGGTGCGGATCACTTCGGCACAGGAAAAAGCATCTTCTTGATTAAACATTGTATTCTCTTCTATGAGGGGGAGGTGATCCCCATAGTAGAGAGCGAGGTGCAGCGGCGACCAATACATTATTGGCGGCCGATTTATTCCATTTACCTATAAATTGGTAGCCACAGGAGGCCATCATCAGCATCAAACAGCCCAAACCCCTGCCCGATCCCAGCCGGATTAATTTCCGTCTGCTGCATTATTTCCGCGTGGTGGCGGAGGAGATGAACTTCACCCAGGCGGCACTGCGGCTGAATATTTCGCAACCGCCGCTCAGCAAACACATCAAAGAGCTGGAGAGCCAGCTGGGCGTGGAGCTGTTCAAACGCACCACCCGCTCGATGGCGCTAACGCTGGCAGGCCGCACGCTGTTGCAAAACGTAGAAATGCTGCTGGATCAGGCCGGGCATGCGCTGAACCAGGTGCAACAACTGGGCCGTGGTGAGGCCGGGCATATGGTGGTCGGCATGGTCGGCACTTCGGTTTGGGGCGGGCTGATACCGGCGCTGAAGCGCTTTGCCGGGCAAGCGGCCAACGTCACCTGGGCGTTAAACGAGCTGACACCCAGCCAGCAAATCACTGCGCTGCAAAAACGTCATATCGATATTGGTGTCTGGCGCGAGGCCAGGCAGCAGGTACTGCCGGGGTTGGCGAGCCAACTGCTGGCCCGGGAGAATATTGCGGTGGTGCTGCCTCTGGACCACCCGCTGGCGCAGGCGGAAAGCCTGCCGCTCGCCGCGCTGCGACATGAAAAATTCATTGTGCTGCCGCCGCACGAGGCCAGCCTGGGCCTGTATCTGCATAACCTGTGTTTACAGCAGGGTTTCAAACCGGATATCGCCTATCAGGTCAACGAACCGCAAACCCTGATGGCGCTGGTGGCAGAAGGCTATGGCATCACGCTGCTGCCGGACAGTTACGGCCGTATTCCCTGGCCCGGCGTGCGTTTTTGCCCGCTGCAGCAGGCACCGTCAGCGGATCTGTACGCCATTTATCATGCCGACAGCGCAACGCCGGTGGTGCAGGCGTTTCTGGAGATGTTGCGTGCGGCTCCCCAGGAGAAGCCTCTGCAACCAACTTAAAGCGCAGGCTGTACCATAAACTGGCCTGCGCTGCCGCGATCCGCCATCTCCAGCGTCTGACTGTAGAACAGGAACGGGAAATGCTCCGAAGTGGACTGATTGAAGTAGACCAGCAGCTCGACGTCGCCGTCGACCCATACCGTATCCTTCCAGCCGCGATCTTCCGCCATCGGCTGCGCGCCGTTGACCCGTTTCACCAGGAAGCGTACGCCCTGAATATGGAACGCCTGCGGCGTATCCGCATGGATATTCCAGCGCTCCCAACTGCCCTGCTGGGTTTGTACATCGATACGGTTCATGTCCCAGACGGCCCCGTTGATCCCCGCCTGGCTGTCGCCCAGACGGAATTCGCGGGTGCGGCTAACGCTGCCGTCCAGCAGTTCATCCGCCAGTAAACGCATCGGCAGATTGTCGGTTACCAGCGGCAGTAAACCGGTCGGTTTCAGCGTCAACACCTGGGTGGAAACCAGGATGCTGGAAGGCTCAATCAGGCCGCGCAGGCGATCCATAATGCCCGCAGCTTCACCGGCACTGATCGTCACCTCATCACCTTTCGACATATCGATCAGCACCTCGCGGCGCTCACCCGGTGCCAGCGAAAGCTGTTGCACCGCTACCGGTGCCGGCAGGAAACCCTGATCGCTGGAGATCACGTTTAGTGGCCGACCGTCACTCAGTTGCAGCATGTAGCGACGTGAGTTGGAAGCATTAAGCAGGCGCAGGCGCACCCAACCGCGTGAGACTTCGACAAAGGGGTTTTGTACACCGTTAACCAACAGCGTATCGCCGACAAAGCCGCCCTGCGACGGGGGGTCATATTCCGGTGTGCCGAAGTTATCCAGCCGCTTGTCCTGAATGATCAACGGGAAATCATCGACGCCATAGTGGTTCGGCAACGGCAATGCCTTACTGACTTCATCCTCAACCAGCCACAGCCCGGTCAGGCCGTTGTAAACATGCGGGGCCATGCGGTTGGGCGTGCTGGCGTGGTACCAGCAGGTGGCCGCACTCTGGCGGATAGGCAACACCGGTGACCAGTCAACGTTGGGAGACATCATGCGCGGCGCGCCCCCGGTCAGAGTACCCGGCACCTGCAGACCGCTGATGGTCATCGCCACCGGCTCCGGCAGGCGGTTGCTGTAGATCAGTTTGACGTCATCGCCGTTGTAAACCCGCACCGTCGGTCCAAGGTACATGCCGTTAATGCCCCACACCGACGTCTTGCGATTATCCATAAATGCCCAGTGGGCGCGCTGCAAGGTTAAAAACAGCGGCTGACCGCGGCGGGACTCCAGCAACGGGGGAATAGGTAATGGGGTCTGCATTCCGCTCGCCTCAGCCCTCAGCGGCACGGCTCCTGCGCACAGCGCCAAGCCCGATGCCTGAATAAACTGACGTCGACTGAGTGACATATTTTCTCCATGAAAAGCAATGATTAAACCCTGTGCAAAAACCGGGCCCCTGTTAATCAGATTAGCAGGAGCCCAGTCGCTAACGGCGTTTGACGCCGTTTAAAAGTTCATTCTTTGAAGCCGGTAGGGATATTATTTTCCGGCCGCATTGCGCTGGGCAACTTCCGCGTCCAGCTCGGCAATTTTCGCCAGCATCAGCTCATGGCAATGGGCAGCCAGCTCACGCACATTTTCTCTACTGTAATTGCTGATATCGATCGGCTCCATCACCTCGACGATCGCATGACCGTTATTCCAACGGTTAAGATTAATTTTACCGCTGGTGGTGGAAACGCAGATTGGCACAATCGGCACTCCGGCAGCGATAGCCGCGTGGAATGCACCGGTTTTAAACGGCATCAACCCACGTCCGCGGCTGCGGGTGCCTTCAGGGAACATCCAGACCGAAATATCACGTTTTTTAAACTGTTCGGCCACCTGAGCAATGGTGCCGTGCGCTTTGGCGCGGTTATCACGGTCAATCAGCAAGTTACCGGTCACCCAATACAGTGGGCCGAAGAACGGGACCCACAGCAGGCTTTTTTTACCCACGGTCACGGTACGCGGTTGTACCGCTTTGGCGGCCGTTACCATATCGTAGTTATTCTGGTGGTTGGCAATATAAATGCAGTTACCGTTTTTAGCTGCATCGGCCGGCACGCGGACTTCCACTTTCAGACCAAATAGCCCGGACAGGCGGCCAAACAAATGACCGAACGTCGCCACATGGCGGGGATCTCGGGGACGGAAAAATAAACAGTAAATAGAACCGAAAATGCACACCAGCAGACAATACAGGGTGGCGAGCACGGCACGTAAAATTAATAACATAACAACCTCATTAGCACACTGCCGGCGCAGCCTGAAACGCTGCGCAGATCCCTTTACTCATTCTTTGATTGCAGGGTTCGAAAACCTGCCCTGCCTTTTTTTGCTATTTTCCCGCCAGCCGACGAAACGCACAATAATTTTATGCCGGGAAATGTTAACTATTTGAAAATAATTGCCGCCGGCGGGAAATAAAGCGGGCGCAGCATGCTGCGCCCGAGGGGTTATCCTGCCGTTACAGGCTTACTCTTCGCTGTCGCCGGTAGGCGCACGCGCCGGAGCATCGACCTCTACGCGGTCGATTCGCTGCAGGCCTCGTGGCAGTGAGGTACCTTTACGGCCACGTTCCGCACGGAATTTCTGCAAATCTTCCGGACGCAGCGTCAGCTTGCGTTTACCCACGTGCAGGGTCACAGAGGTTTGCGGCGGCAGCACGAACAGCCATGTCAGTTTGTCTTCACCGGATGCGGCCTGGGCCGACGGGATAGAAACAATCTTGTTACCCTTGCCCTTCGACAACTGCGGCAGGTCGGCAACCGGGAAGAACAGCATGCGCCCGGCGGCAGTGATCGACAGCAGCATGTCATCGTCGCCGTGGATTTCCATCGGTGCCAGCGCTTTGGCGTTATCCGGCAGAGTAATCATCGCCTTGCCGGCACGGTTACGCGCCACCAGATCGTTGAAGGTACAGACGAAGCCGTAACCGGCGTCAGAAGCCATCAGCAATTTCTGGTCGTCTGCGGCCATCAGCACTTGCTCAATGGTTGCACCCGGCGGTGGCGTCAGCTTGCCGGTCAACGGCTCGCCCTGCCCACGCGCCGAAGGCAGCGTCAGAGGATCCAGTGCGTAGCTGCGCCCGGTGGAGTCGATAAACACCACCGGCTGGTTAGTCTTGCCACGTGCCGCACTGCGGTAACTGTCACCGGCCTTGTAGCTCAGGCCGCTTGGATCGATATCGTGGCCCTTGGCGCTACGCACCCAGCCCATTTCAGACAATACGATGGTCACCGGCTCCGACGGCACAAAGTCGTGCTCGCTCATCGCCTTGGCTTCTGCACGCTCGGTAATCGGCGAGCGGCGATCGTCGCCATAAGCCAGCGCATCGGCCTGGATCTCTTTCTTGATCAGGGTGTTCAGCTTACGCTCAGAGGCCAGCAGCGCCTGCAGTTGATCGCGCTCCTTGGCTAACTCATCCTGCTCGCCGCGGATCTTGAATTCTTCCAGCTTCGCCAAATGGCGCAGTTTCAGTTCGAGGATCGCTTCGGCCTGGGTATCAGAAATACCAAAACGCTGCATCAGCACCGGCTTGGGCTCGTCCTCGCTACGGATGATGTGGATCACTTCATCGATATTGAGGAACGCCACCAGCAAACCTTCCAGGATGTGCAGGCGTTTCAGTACTTTTTCCAGACGGTAGTTCAGGCGACGGCGTACCGTATCGCGACGGAATGCCAGCCACTCGGTGAGGATTTCCACCAGCCCTTTCACCTGCGGGCGGTTGTCCAGACCGATCATGTTCATGTTGATGCGGTAGCTGCGTTCCAGATCGGTAGTGGCAAACAGGTGATTCATCACCTGATCCAGATCGATACGGTTGGAACGTGGCACAATCACCAGCCGCGTAGGGTTCTCGTGATCGGATTCATCACGCAGATCTTCGACCATCGGCAGCTTTTTAGCGCGCATCTGGCTGGCAATCTGCTCCAGCACCTTGGCGCCGGAAACCTGGTGCGGCAAGGCAGTGATCACCGCGCTGCCGTCTTCTTTATTCCAGACGGCGCGCATACGTACCGAACCGCGGCCGTTCTGATAAATTTTGCGGATTTCTTCACGCGGGGTAATGATCTCGGCTTCGGTCGGGTAGTCCGGGCCCTGTACGAACTCGAGCAACTCTTCCAGCGAAGCGCCTGGCTTGTCGATCAGCGCCACTGCAGCGGCGGCCACTTCACGCACGTTGTGTGGCGGAATATCGGTCGCCATACCCACCGCGATACCGGTGGTGCCGTTCAGCAGGATGTTGGGCAGGCGGGCCGGCAACATCTTCGGCTCCTGCATGGTGCCGTCAAAGTTTGGCACCCAGTCAACGGTCCCCTGACCCAGCTCGGCCAGCAGCACCTCCGCGTATTTGGACAGGCGGGATTCGGTATAACGCATCGCGGCGAAGGATTTAGGATCATCCGGCGCACCCCAGTTCCCCTGGCCGTCTACCAGCGGATAGCGATAAGAGAATGGCTGTGCCATCAACACCATGGCTTCATAGCAGGCACTGTCGCCGTGCGGATGGTATTTACCCAGCACATCACCCACGGTACGGGCAGATTTTTTGAATTTGGCGCTGTTGTTCAGCCCCAGCTCAGACATGGCGTAGATGATGCGGCGTTGTACCGGCTTCAAACCGTCACCAATGTACGGCAACGCCCGATCCATGATGACGTACATGGAATAGTTCAGATAGGCGTTTTCAGTGAATGTGTGCAGCGGTAAACGCTCTACACCGTCATGAGTCAGATCACTCATTACTCAATTATCCTCAGACCGTGGCTTGGCAATCCCTGGACGACAAAGGGTTGATTCTGTCCGCGATAGTAACTCATCAGCGGGGTGGCTGTCACAGATGGCGCAGCAATCATCCGGCGTGGCCGGTTCATCTGCCGATTTTATGCAAAATTTCGCTATTCCACGGCGCATTTATTGACTCACAGTCAACACTGTTGTGCGCTGGATCCCATTTTTACTTACATTGCTAAGCATTACACTCCCTGTCAGCGAAATGTTTTCCGCACCCTGGCGCGGAGACATCACATATTTTAACTCTGACAGGTGCCGTGAAAGATGAGCAATATCCTGATTATCAATGCTAAAAAACAGTTCGGTCATTCTAACGGCGAACTCAACCAAACGATGAGCGACGTGGCGGAAACCTATCTGCGCGATGTGCAGCACCAGGTACAAGTCACCGTGGTCGACGACGGCTACGATATCGAAGCCGAAGTGCAAAAATACCTGTGGGCCGACGTGGTGGTCTATCAGATGCCCGGCTGGTGGATGGGCGAGCCGTGGATCCTGAAAAAATACATCGATGAAGTATTCACCGCCGGGCACGGCAGCCTGTATGCCAGCGATGGTCGCACCCGCTCCGACGCCGGCAAAAAATACGGTTCCGGCGGCCTGATCCAGGGCAAGAAGTACATGCTGAGCCTGACCTGGAACGCCCCGCTGGAAGCCTTTACCGACCCGGAACAGTTCTTCCACGGCGTCGGGGTTGACGGCGTGTATCTGCACTTCCACAAGGCCAATCAGTTCCTGGGTATGGAAGCGCTGCCGACCTTTATCTGTAATGACGTGATTAAACAACCGGATATCGACGGCGACATCGCACGTTATCGCGAGCATCTGGCCGAAATTTTTGCTTAACTGATACGATATACCCAAAATAATTCGAGTCGCATCAAGGCGGCAAGCAAACGCACCTCCGGGAGCGTACAAGTGGTACGTGACCGGGGTAAGTGCGGGCAGCCAACAAAGAGGCGGCTTGAAGTATGACGGGAATACATGTCAATCAATGAGGTAGTGATGATCACCGTAATTGCAGAAATCAAAACCAAGCCGGGCCACCGTGAAACGGTCCTGAAGGCGATTGAGAAACTGATCCCGCTGGTGCTGGCAGAAGACGGCTGTAGTGAATATACGCCAATGATCGACAGTCACACCCAGGCGCCATGGCAGAAACTGTCGCCGGACTCGGTGTTTATGCTGGAGAAATGGGCCAGCCAGGCGCACCTGGAAAAACACCTGGATATCGCTCACATGCACCAGCATCGTGACACCATCAAAGACAGTGTGCTGGGCGTGACGATTCACGTACTGGGTAACGCACTGTAATCCCCTGAGGGGCCGCCCTATGGCCCCTACAGCGTCTGCGCATCAATATGCGCACTGACGTAGTCGAGAAAACAGGTAATACGCGCTGCCAGTTGGGTATTGCGGTAATACACCGCATTAATCGGCTGGCGCACATCTAACGTCTCCTGCTCCAGCAACGGCACCAGCCGCCCGCTGCGTTGATCGTCACGCGTCATAAAATCAGCCAACTGCACGATCCCTTCGCCACGCAACGCCAACTGCCGCAACGTTTCACCGCTGGAGGCCGATATTGTCGGCGTGATGGCAAAATGCTGCGCCTGCTGATAACGCAACGGCCACAAATTGAGTGATTCCGGCTGAGTGAAGCCGAGCAGGCAGTGCTCTCGCAGCGCTTCGACGCTGGTGGGAGTGCCGTTACGTGCGAGGTAATCCGGACTGGCAAGAACACGTAAGCGGCTGGCACCCAGCAGGCGCGCATGAATGGTCGAATCCCGCAGCACACCGATGCGAATGGCAATATCGGTGCGTTTCTCCAGCAGGTCGATAATCAGATTGTCGGTATTCAGTTCCAGCTCAATTTGCGGATAACTTTGGCGAAAGCCGGCCACCAACGGCACGACCACGTGTTCCATAAAGGGGGCGGCGGCATTGACCCGCAGCTTGCCGGCCGGGATCAGCCTGCGCAACGCCATCTGTTCTTCGGCGTTCTCAACCGAGCGGATAATTTCGCGCGCATGGCTGAGGAAGTTTTGGCCTTCTTCAGTCAGCTCCAGCCGTCGCGTGGTGCGGCGCATTAAAGTTGTATCGAGTTTTTTTTCCAGCCGACTGAGCGCGCGGCTGATACCGGAGGTGGTCTGACCGAGCTGTTCGGCGGCGGCCGTGATAGAGCCGCTGTCAACGACGGTGGTAAACGCCAGTAATTCTTCGAGGGTGATTTTCATGCATTCCGCCCAAAGTCATCGGGCGCCGCATGCAGCGCCTGCGGGAAGAAAGCCCGGCGGGGAGCCGGGCCTGTCGGTCAGGCAGACAGCTCGGCCATATCGCCTTTGTCCTGCAGCCAGTTGCGGCGGTCTTCGGAACGCTTCTTGGCCAGCAACATGTCCATCATCGCCAACGTCTGATCCACGTCCTCGTCGCTCACCGTCAACTGCACCAGACGGCGGGTGTTCGGATCCAGGGTAGTCTCACGCAATTGCGGCGGGTTCATCTCACCCAGCCCTTTAAAGCGCTGAACGTTTGGCTTGCCCTTTTTGCGTTTCAACTGTTCCAGCACGCCGGCCTTTTCTTCTTCATCCAGCGCGTAGAACACCTCTTTGCCGAGGTCGATACGGTACAGCGGCGGCATAGCCACATACACGTGACCGCCCTTCACCAACGAACGGAAATGGCGTACAAACAGCGCGCACAACAGCGTGGCAATGTGCAGGCCGTCGGAGTCCGCATCCGCCAGGATACAGATTTTACCGTAACGCAGTTGGCTGAGATCTTCGCTGTCCGGATCAATACCGATCGCCACCGAGATGTCGTGCACTTCCTGCGAGGCCAGTACTTCATCCGAGGAGACTTCCCAGGTATTCAGGATTTTGCCTTTCAGCGGCATGATCGCCTGATATTCACGATCGCGTGCCTGTTTGGCTGAACCGCCCGCCGAGTCCCCTTCCACCAGGAACAGTTCGGTCATGTTCAGATCCTGCGACGTACAGTCGGCCAGTTTACCCGGCAGTGCCGGACCGCTGGTCAGCTTCTTGCGCACCACTTTTTTGGCGGCACGCAGACGGCGCTGGGCGCTGGAAATAGCCAGCTCGGCCAGCTGTTCCGCCGCCTGAATGTTCTGGTTCAGCCACAGGCTGAAGGCGTCTTTCACCACGCCGGAAACAAAGGCCGCACACTGACGTGACGACAGACGCTCTTTGGTCTGCCCGGCGAACTGCGGATCCTGCATCTTCACCGACAGCACGTAGGCGCAACGGTCCCAGATATCTTCCGCGGACAGCTTCACGCCACGCGGCAGGATATTGCGGAATTCACAGAACTCGCGCATGGCGTCCAGCAAGCCCTGACGCAGGCCGTTAACGTGGGTGCCGCCCTGCATGGTCGGGATCAGGTTGACGTAGCTTTCGGTCAGCAGTTCACCGCCTTCCGGCAGCCACAGCAGTGCCCAATCTACCGCCTCGGTATCGCCGGCAAAGTTGCCGACAAACGCCGCTTCCGGCAGGGTGATCAGGCCGTTAACCGCTTCCATCAGGTAATCGGTCAGGCCGTCCTGATAGCACCAGCGTTGCTCGGTGTTGTTCAGCTTGTCGATGAAGTAGATTTCTACCCCAGGACACAGTACCGCTTTGGCTTTCAGCAGGTGACTGAGACGCGAGACAGAGAAACGCGGGCTGTCGAAGAACTTCTCGTCAGGCCAGAAATGGATGCTGGTGCCGGTATTGCGTTTGCCGCAGCTGCCGGTCACCGCCAGTTCCTGCACCTTGTCACCGTTTTCAAAGGCAATGCTGTAGACGTTGCCGTCGCGCTTGACGTTGACTTCTACCCGGGTCGACAGGGCGTTAACCACCGAAATCCCCACGCCGTGCAGGCCGCCGGAGAACTGGTAGTTTTTATTGGAGAATTTACCGCCCGCGTGCAGACGACACATGATCAACTCAACCGCCGGTACGCCTTCTTCAGGGTGGATATCCACCGGCATACCACGGCCGTCATCGATCACTTCCAGTGACTGATCGGCGTGCAGGATCACGTCGATGCGCTTGGCGTGACCGGCCAACGCTTCATCGACGCTGTTATCTATCACCTCTTGGCCGAGGTGATTGGGGCGCGTCGTGTCGGTATACATGCCGGGACGACGGCGCACTGGTTCTAGACCGCTGAGTACTTCAATGGCATCAGCGTTATAGCTGGATTGAGTCATCGTTGAGTTTTTCGTGGTTAGTAAGGAAGGTGCCGGAACCGTCTGCTCAGACAGCGTTTAGCCCTAAAAAATCCACAATCTGGGGGAAGTAATGCTCGAAACCGACGAAGGCGTGGTTTCCACCCGACTCCACCGTCTGTCGGCATGCGGTGTAATAGGCGACCGCTTGCCCATAATCGAGAATTTCATCGCCCGTTTGTTGCAGCAACCAGATTAAATCCGGTGACTCCAAGGGATCGATCTGCATCGTTTTCAGATCGTAAACGTGACGAGACTCTAACACATATTGCTGGCCGGTGTAGGGGTTCTCGTTTTTGCCAAGGTAGTCAATCAGCAGTTCAAACGGCTTCACAGCAGGGTTAACCACTACCGCCGGCAGTGAAAAACACTGCGAAAGCCAGGTTGCGTAGTACCCGCCCAGTGAGGAGCCGACCACGCCTATCGTCTGCCCGGCTCGTTCCATCACCATGTTCTCGATCATTTCGGCCGCCTCCGCCGGGAACACCGGCAGTTGAGGCACCAGGACTTCGATATGCGGATGATGTTCGGCCAGCCACGCCTTGAAAGAGGTTGCCTTGGCCGAGAACGGCGAGCTGTTAAAACCGTGCAGGTAGAGCAGTGTCGAAGGCATCAATACCCATCCGAATCCATGTCGGGGCGGAAATCGTCGTTTTCCAGGCGGAAAACCTGCGTCTCGACGCGGCCGTCCGGCAGCAAATCAAGATAGCGCCAGCCGGGTGAAACCTCGTCGATAGTGAAATTGGTGCAATGCGGTTTGAACTGCACGCAGGTGGACGGCGATGCCAGCAGGCGTCGGCCCTGCCACTCCAGATCCAGCTCCTGGTGAATATGCCCGCACAGCAGGGTATTCACTTTCGGGTAGCGCAACAGCACCGCGCCCAGCGTATGCGGGTTGCGCAGGCTGTGTTGATCGAGCCAGGTGCAGCCGGACGGCAGCGGATGATGGTGCAACAGCATTAGGGTATAGCGATCGGGATAGGCTTGCAGGCAGCGCTCCATCCACTCGAGCTGATATTCGCTCAGCTCACCGTGCGGCACGCCGAAGACCTGGCTGTCCAGCAACAGCACCTGCCAGTGATCGCCCACCAGCACCTGTTTTGACGGGGCAATTCCGGCGTCGGCCAGTGCGTCGACCATCGCCGGCTGAAAATCATGGTTGCCCGGCAGCCAAACGCAAGGCGCCGGCAACCGTGCAATACCTTCGGCAAAGTGCCGGTAGGCGGCCAATGAATGATCCTGTGCCAAATCACCGGTGGCGACGACCAGATCAAAATCACGCTGCTGCGCCAGGATAGCGTCCAACACCGCGTGATAGCTGCGATAGGTATTGATGCCAAGCAAAGTCTCATTTTCGCCGGCAAAAAGGTGGGTATCTGTTATTTGCAGGATCCTGACCCTGGCCCCACTTGCCACGGTCGGTTTAAACAGGCTTTCCAAATGGTGTCCTTTGTTATCTCAGTCTGTTTAACAAACCGGAACCGCCATTGCTCCATGCGCCAAACAGTAGCGCAACCAATCAGCAAGAAACTGGTTAATTTGATGCTTTTCGTCGCGTTGATGCAACTTTTTGTTGGGATAATCATAACGTGCTTTAAAGCGATAGATCTGCTGACTTGAACACACTTCCGCAACCATCGCGTCATGATACAGCCGCACCGTCATCGCAGGCAGGCTCCAGTAGCTGACTGCCGGGACGGTCTGTTCGATCTGCACCAGCGAGGTATAGCGGGTGGATTCAATAATGGTCAGACGATAACTGGCGCCGTTCACCTGATAAGTCACCGTTTCACCCACTTCATCATTGCGCGGCATCAAGCGGCGCAATTGCGCGAAGTTGGTTTCGCACAATCTCATCATTTCGGGGAAATCAGGGGTATAGCGCTGTTTCATTAATTGGCCCACTCTTTTCTTAACGATTCATGGTGCAACGCCAGCCACTGCAATGCAATCACTGATGCCGCGTTATCAATCGCACCCTCTTCAACCCAACGGTAAGCCTGTTCGCGGCTGACCACATGGACCCGGATATCTTCATGTTCTTCTTCCAGTCCATGGATGCCTTCCGCCGTAGTCGCGTCCACTTCGCCCACCATAATTGACAAGCGCTCGCTGGTACCGCCAGGGCTGGCCAGGTAGCTCAACACCGGCTTGCAACGTCCGACCACGACGCCGGCCTCTTCCTGCGCTTCACGGCGGCACACGTCTTCAACACTCTCGCCGGTTTCGATCATGCCCGCCACCATTTCCAGCAGCCAGGGTGACCTACTGGTATCGACCGCAGCGATCCGCAGTTGTTCAATCAGCACCACCTCGTCACGCACCGGGTCATAGGGAAGTAATACCGCGGCGTGCCCGCGCTCGAAAATTTCGCGTTTAATTTCGGGACTCATCTCACCGTTGAACAAGCGGTGGCGGAAACGATATAAATTGAGTGAAAAAAAACCACGATAAAGCGTCTCACGTGCAATAATTTCTACATCATTTTTATCGAGAGTAACGGGCGATGGTTGCGAGTGGCTCATAAATGAATTCTCCAGCGTGAGTATGCCGATAAAATAAACAGTTTTGATGACAGAAACGGCGGGATAATCTTCCGCGGCTTTATGATAGATTGTGAGCCATGATATCAGGTGTGACGTACGCAGCCAGTTGAACTAAGGTAAACAGGCGGCCTGAAAGGTAAAAGTTACGCAAGATGGCACATTCAGCCACCTGAGGCGTACAACAGACTCTGTTAGAATCGGCAACTATTTCGTCTATCGTCAGCGCTAACAACATAGCAATATTGCTGCACAACAAGGAATGCAAATGAAGAAACTGCTCCCCCTTCTTATCGGACTGAGCCTGGGCGGCTTCAGTGCAATGAGCCAGGCAGAGAACCTGCTGCAGGTCTACAAACAGGCCAGGGAAAGTAACCCGGATCTGCGCAAAACCGCCGCTGACCGTGACGCCGCATTCGAAAAAATCAACGAAGCACGCAGCCCATTGCTGCCACAGTTGGGTTTGAGCGCCGGTTACACTTACACCAATGGCTACCGTGACAGCCGCGATGCCAACAGCGATGCCACCAGTGGCTCACTGGCGTTGACGCAGACTATCTTCGACATGTCCAAATGGCGTGCGCTGACGCTGCAGGAAAAAACCGCCGGCATCTCCGACGTGACTTTCCAGACCTCTTCGCAGCAGTTGATCCTCGATACCGCGACCGCCTATTTTAACGTGCTGAGCGCTATTGATACGCTGTCTTATACCCAGGCGAACAAGCAAGCGGTTTACCGCACCCTGGACCAGACCACCCAACGCTTTAACGTGGGCCTGGTAGCGATCACCGACGTGCAGAACGCCCGTTCGTCCTACGATACCGTGCTGGCGGCCGAAGTAACTGCCCGTAACAACCTGGATAACGCGCTGGAAAAACTTCGCCAGGTCACCGGTACCTTCTATCCGGAACTGGCCTCGTTGAATACCGACCGTTTCAACACCAAACGCCCGGATGCCGTAAATAACCTGCTGAAAGAAGCCGAAAGCCGTAACCTGAGCCTGTTGTCCGCTCGTCTGAGCCAGGATCTGGCCCGTGAGCAGATCCGTTCCGCACAGACCGGTTATATGCCTACCGTTGATTTCAGCGCATCCACCGCGGTTAGCAATACCAATAACAGCGGTTCACGTAACATTACGCCGGACAGCGACATTGGTCAGAACAAAGTGGGCCTGAGCTTCAATATGCCACTGTACAGCGGCGGCCAGACCAACTCGCAGGTGCAGCAGGCGCAGTACAACTTCGTCGGCGCCAGTGAGCAACTGGAAAGCGCCCACCGCAGCGTAGTGCAGACCGTGCGTTCTTCGTTCAATAACGTGAATGCCTCGATCAGCAGCATCAACGCCTATCAACAAGCGGTAGTATCTGCCCAGAGTTCATTGGATGCGACCGAGGCCGGTTACCAGGTCGGTACTCGTACCATCGTCGACGTGCTGGATGCCACCAGTACGCTGTATAACGCCAAGCAACAGCTCTCCAGCGCGCGTTATACCTACCTGATCAACCAACTGAACATCAAGTCGGCACTCGGTACCCTGAACGAGAACGACCTGCTGCTGCTGAACGGCGCATTGGGTAAACCGATTTCTACTTCGCAAGACGTGGTAGCCCCAGCGACTACGGCACAAGACGCTTACGCTGAAGGCTATAACGGCAACGCCCCTGCACCACAAACCTCCGCGCCAGTTGCTGCTGCTCCGGTTGACACCCGTGCCTCCGCGCCGGCGACCACCACCAGCCAGCCTGCACGCAACAGCGGTAACCCATTCCGTAACTGATGGATTTACGCCGCTGAATACGGGGTACGGCTTCTGCCGCACCCCGTTTTTTTTGCCGGGTCATCGGTTCTGCCCGCCGCCTCACAGCCCTTCCCCCACCCTGGAGTGGTATCATCCAGGTTATCGCTTTATCTCGTCTGGATGGGATCCGATGGAGAACACTTCAAGCTGGCAACGCCTGATCGAAGGTGACCTGCCCCCCGCGCAACGCCCTGCGCCGGCAATCTATGCTTCCTGGTTGCGTTGCCGCAGCCTGATGCAGCCCGCGGTGTGGAAAGCGCCCCACTGCGCACTCGGCGCCACCTTTAATTCCATCTGCCAGCGTAAGAATGACCTGCTAACGCTCGGTCAGGCGGCGCTGGAAGACGCCTGCGAATACATGGAACAGCGCCGCTGCCTGCTGATGATCCTCGACGAAAGCGGCTGCATGCTGTGGCTGTGCGGCGATGCCCCAACGCGCGAATGCCTGCAGCTATTGGGTTTTACCCCCGGTGCCTATTGGGCCGAGGGGGACATCGGCACCAACGCGCCGTCACTGGCGGTAGCCGAGGGCCACCCGATGCAGGTGCGCGGCAGCGAACATGTGCGCCAGGCGCTGCACGACTGGTCATTCTGCGCCACGCCGGTCTACGACAACAGCGGTCGTCAACGCGGTTCGATTGCGCTGGGCTGCCGGTTGGCCGACTGCGCCGCTGGCGATCTGTCACTGACGCTGGCGCTGGCACGCGAGATCGGCAACTCCCTGAACGCCGACAGCCTGCTGGCAGAATCCAACCGCCACCTGAACCAGCTTTATGGCCTGCTCGACGGGGTGGATGACGGCGTCATGGCCTGGGACCATCGCGGTTACCTGCAGTACATCAATCAGCGCGCCGCTTCCTTGCTGAAACTGGATGAGCAACAAAGCCAGGGCAAAGCGCTGACCCAGTTGCTGACGCTGCCCGCCCTGCTCAACCGCGCCATCGCCCAGCGGCAGCCGTTGCAGCACGTTGAGGTCACCTTTGAAAGTCAGCGGCAGTTTATCGCGACGCTGTTAACCCTCAAGCCAATCTTCGACGGTGAGCGCTGTAGTTTTATCGCCCTGCTGCATCCGCTAGAACGGCTGCGCCAGTATGTCAGCAGCCAATTGGGCCGTGTCAGCCACAGTTTTGAACAGATGCCTTCCGCCTCGCTGGAGATGCGCCGGTTGATCCGTTATGGCCAGCAAGCCGCGAAAGGCCAGCACCCGATCCTGCTGTGCGGCGAGGAAGGTGTCGGTAAGGAGCTACTCAGTCAGGCGATCCACAACGCCAGCGACCGCGCCGCCGGGCCTTATATCGCCCTCAACTGCCAGCTGATGCCGGAAGCGCAGGGGTTGCGTGAGCTGCTGGGCAGCGATGCCAACGAGGAAGAAGCGGGCCAACTCAGCAAGTTTGAACTGGCCAACGGCGGTACGCTGTACCTGGAACAGATCGAGTATTTACCGGCGGAGATGCAGTCGGCGCTGTTGCAGGTGCTGAAAACCGGCGTGGTGATGCGGCTCAATTCCAACCGGGTGATCCCGGTCGATGTGCGGGTGATCGCCAGCAGCGCCGCCGATCTGCCGCTGTTGGTGCAGCAGAATCGTTTTCGCCGCCAGCTGTTTTACAGCCTGCAGGCGTTCGAGATCCAGATCCCCTCGCTGCGCCAGCGACTGAGCGATATTCCACTGCTGGTAAAGCACCATCTGCGCACGCTTGAACAGCATTTTCAGTGCCGTTTCCGGGTGGATGATGAGGTGATGGCTCAACTCGGGTTGTATCTGTGGCCCGGCAACGATCTGGAACTGAAGGGGGTGGTGGAGCGCACCGCGATGATGTGTCACGGCCACCACCTGCAACTGGCGGATTTACCTGAACACCTGCTCAGCCACCAGCCGCTGCTGGAAAGTGAACCGCAACCGGGCATGCCGCTGTTGACGCTGGCGGAGATGGAACGACAGGCGATCATTCGCGCGGCCAACGTCAGCCGCGGACAGTTGAACGAGATGGCGCAGTTGCTGGGCATTGGCCGCACCACGCTGTGGCGGAAAATCAAACAATATCAGATTGATATCCGCCAGTTTAAGCTGCGCGCCTGAGGGTGCAATCAGTGGCTGAGTTGCAGCACACCACGCGCCGCGTCCAGCATCGCTTTCTGGCCGTTGCGGGTTTTGCTCATACAGTCGTTCATGCCGACCACCATCGGCATCCCCATCGCTTTCGCCAGGATCGCACTGTGCGACAGCGCATTGCCACCGCTCAGGCAGATGCCGAGCACCAGACGACGGTCGAGCATCACCACGTCTGACGGCATCAGTTCGTCCATCACCAGAATGGACGGCGCGGTCAGCGTAATCACCGGCAACGGCTGCTGTTGCAGATGACTCAGGGTGCGGCGCAGCATATCGCGCACGTCCAACTCACGCGCCCGCATATATTCATCATCCAGTTCGCGATACTCCCCGGCAATGGCTTCCATCTCCTGCCACCAGGCCTGCTCGGCACTGCATTGCTGCCGGGCGATGCGGGTATAGGCCGCCTGCTGCAGATCCGGGTCGTCAAGCAGCATACTGTGAGCACCGAAGATTGCCGCCTGCGGTTTGCCAATCAACGAGCCGGTGCGCTCCGCCAACCGATTCAAATCACTCAGCGTGTGCTGCAATGCCTGGCGTAGCCGCTGTTGTTCGTTCAGTACGTCGTCTGCGCCAATAGTACGCTCGACCACCGTCGGCCAGAAGCTGATCGCCTGCCACACCGGGCCACTGGTCACGCTTTCAGCCACCGGAATCCCGTGTAATGAAGGCAGACTCTGCTCGGAAACCGTTTCACCAAAGTGCTGCTCTGCCAGCGCGCTAAACGCCGCCAGCGCCTGATCGGCCTGCGGCCCGTCGGCAATCAGCCGGATGGTGTCGCCGTGGCGCACCAGCAAAAGCGCCAGCTGGTTAAGGCTACGCGGATTGGCGCACTGGCCCTGCTTTTCCAACACCAGTTCGGCATCGAACGGGGCCAGCGTTTCTGCCAGTCGGGCGGCCGGACGAGCATGCAGGCCATGCGGGTTCTGCACCGTCCAACTGACGCTTTTCCCCTGTGTCAGCGGCAACTCAACGCTGTTGGCCACCGGCGTGGCAGCTTCGCCCAACTGCGCCTGTTTGGCCTGCAGCGCACCCTGTGCTTCTGCCAGCACCTGTTCCAACCCCGCTCCGGCATTGGCGGCCACCACCGCGGCCAGCGTCCCCTCGACCAGTGGTGCCGAGCATAGCTTCACCTTGGCGGCCAACGACGGATCCAGCAGATCGATCGCGGTTTCGGCACTCAGCAGCGCACTGCCCAAATCCATCAACACCACAATGCCCACACCGTCAGCCACCGACTCAATGGCTTCCATCACTTTGATTGCATCGGTGCCTATCGGATGATCCGCATCATCGACACCCGCCGCCAGCACCAGTTTACAGTCGTCGCCGCGCATCATCTGCAACGCCAGCTCTTCAACCCCGCGCGCCAATAGCGCACTGTGTGAAACTACAACGATATTGATCATCTCGCCTCCTGCTATTGGCCGGCGACCGCTGCCAGCGTTTTCATCATCAACATCACCGAGGTGGCACCCGGATCCTGATGACCGATGCTGCGTTCACCCAGGTAACTGGCCCGCCCTTTGCGTGCCTGCATGGTGATGGTGCTTTCAACCGCCTGCTCCGCCCGTTCACTGGCGCGCTGCAAGGCCTCTGCCACGCTTAACTGCTGCTGAGCCGACTGGCCGAGGCTTTCCACCACCGCCCACCAGGCATCGCACATGGTTTTATCACCCGGCTCCGCCTTACCGCGCATCACCACGCCTTCGACACCCTCCTGCATCATTTGGTGCAGCTCCGCCAGATCCAGGCTCTGTTTGGCGTTGGCCGACTGTGCGGCACGGATAAAGAAGGTGCCGAACAGCGGACCACTGGCTCCCCCCACGCTGGACAGCAGCGTCATGCCGGTGTTCTTCAGAATAAAACCGATGTCTTTGTCCGCCACCGAAGGCAGCTTTTCTACCACCTTGTTGAAGCCGCGGTTCATGTTCAGCCCGTGGTCGGAATCGCCGATCTCGGTATCCAGCCGGGTTAGAAAATCACGCTGCTGGGTAAACACCTCACCACAGCGCATCAGCCAGTCGACCACTTGTTGTTTGGTTAACGCCATGATTCCTCCTCAGCAGCCCCAACGCAGCGCAGGTGTTTTCACCGGCGCATCCCACAAGGACAACAGTTCGTCGTCCACTTTCAGCAGCGTGATCGAGACCCCTTGCATGTCCAGTGACGTGCAGTAAGAGCCCACCAGGCTACGCTCAACGATCATTCCCGCCTCGGCACAACGCTCCGCCAGCCGGTGGTAAACGCCATACAGCTCGGACAGCGGCGTCGCCCCCAGGTTGTTCACCAGTGCGATCACCCGGTCGCCACGCGTCAGCGGCTGTTTGGTCTGTACTTCATCGCGCCATTCGCCCTGCTGACGATCCCAGACGCGGACAGTGCGCTGGTAGTGACCATGGTCGATCAGGGTATGGAACATGTCGTCCACCGCCGCATTAAGGGTGGTGAACGGGCGTCGCGCAATGCCTGGCTCGCCGTGAATGCCGACGCCGAATTCCATCTCGTTTTCCGCCAGCACGAACGAAGGTTTACCGGCCGCCGGCACGGTACAGGCACCCAGTGCAATACCGATCGAATGCCCGTGATTATTGATACTGTGCCCCAGCGTCACAATGCTATCCAGGTCGTCGCCGCGCGCCGTTGCCGCACCGAGCAGTTTCTCCATCAGCACGGTATTGGCCACCCCGCGTCGCCCGGCGGTGAACAGGCTGTCTTTCACCGCCACATCATCGTCCACCAGCACCGTCGCCACCTGGGTACCGCTGTCGTGCAGCAGTTCGGTCGCGGTTTCAAAGTTCAAGATGTCGCCGGTGTAGTTTTTAATGATCAACAGCACCCCGGCACCGCCGTCGATCGCCTGGCCGCACTCGTACATTTTATCCGGCGTGGGCGAGGTGAAAATTTCCCCCGGGCAGGCACCATCCAGCATGCCTTCGCCGACAAAACCGCAGTGCATCGGCTCGTGGCCGCTGCCGCCACCGGACAGGATCGCTACCTTGCCCGCGACCGGCGCATCGGCGCGGGTGACAAATACCGGCTCCTGATGCACCAACAACTCTGGGTGAGCCTCTGCCAACCCCAGCAGTTGCTCTTCCAGTACCGACTCAACTTTATTGATCAGTTTTTTCACGGTTATTTCCTCGTTTGGCCGATGGGACGCAGCCTGCTGCGCCCCTGCGGTATCAGCTTGAGTGTTGTTGCAGCCAGGCACTGCCCAGCCGATCTGCCGTCAAAATGGCCGCCTGTACGCTGGCAGGCGTGACCTCGAACGGCATGTTGTGGATGGTTTCACCGGCCGCGCAGCTGGCTTCGGCCACCGCCATGATTTTCGCTGCCGGATCGCCGCTCACACCCATTTGCGCCAGCGTGATTGGCAAGCCGAGACGCTGGCAGAAATCCAGCACCGTTTCGATCTGTTCCATGCTGCTGTTTTGCAGCACCAGCTGTGACAGCGTGCCAAACGCCACTTTCTCGCCGTGGTACAGGTGATGGCACTCTTCCAGTACGGTGAAACCATTGTGGATAGCGTGCGCGCCCGCCAGGCCACTGCTTTCAAAACCGATGCCGCTCAGATAAGTATTGGCCTCGATAATGCGCTCGACCGCCTCCGTCACCACCCCGGCCTCAACCGCCAGCTTGGCCTTCACGCCCTCCGCCAGCAGCGTTTCATAACACAACCGCGCCAGACTCAGCGCCGCCAGCGTCGATTTGCCGCCCGCCATGCTGGTCGCCTGAGCATCGAAACAGGCCTGTGCTTCAAAATAGGTCGAAAGCGCATCGCCCATCCCCGCCACCAGCAGTCGCACCGGTGCCTTGGCGATAATCGCGCTGTCCATCACCACCATGTCCGGGTTGCGCGGGTAGATAAGGTATTCGGCAAATTCGCCCTGTTCGGTGTAAATCACCGACAGCGCACTGGTGGGAGCATCGGTAGACGCAATGGTCGGGATCAGTACCACTGGCAGATGCTGGTAATGCGCGATGGCCTTGGCGGTGTCCAGCGTTTTACCGCCGCCGACACCAATCACACCGCGGCAACCATGAGCCTTCAGCTCCAGGCCCAGCCGGTCGATTTCTTTATGGCAGCATTCGCCGTTGAACACACAGGCGTGATGCTTCACCCCGTGCTGATGCAGGCTGCCCATCAGGGTATCGCCCGTCAGCTTCATCACGAAGTCGTCGGCAATCACAAAATAATGGTCGGCAAGGGCTTTAGCGTATTCGCCCACGGCGGCCAATGCGTTGGCGCCCTGGATGTACTTGCCTGGAGACTGGATGATTCTCAACATAACCGGATCCTTGTAGGGAAATTGGCGATGGTAACGTTCAGATATCAGGTGATAGATGCGTCGGTCTTGTGCCGTCGCGTTGTTATGAACTGACTATAGGGCTTGCCAGACGCTTTAGGTTCTTCGACTTTTTTGTTTCATTATGGAACGTTACTTTCGTCTCGATGTTCCAAAATGAAACTATGACGCGGCTTTTTTAGCCGGTAAAGCGAACTGGCGCACAACCTAACGTATAGCTGCGTAAAGAGTGGATTCTGTGGGCATTTCAGCTTTAATTTTGACCATCTTTCCCCTATCCTTACCGCCATTACTGGGAATGGGCGAATACAGCCCGACTGATGGGATGAATAACGATGAAACGGACAAAAAACATCAACCGAGAGACGTTCCGCAAATCCTGGCGCGACTACCGCGTTGCGCCCGTAGCTTTGGCGATCAGCGCAGTCTTTATGCTGGCCGGCTGCGAGAAGAGCGATGAAACGGTCTCTATGTATCAGAATGCCGACGACTGTTCGCGCACCAATCCTTCGATGAGCGAGCAGTGCACCACCGCCTATAACAACGCCCTGAAAGAAGCCGAAAAAACCGCGCCAAAATATGCCACCCGTGAAGACTGTGTCGCCGAGTTCGGTGAAGCGCAATGTACACAGGCATCAGCTCCGGCCCAGGCCGGCATGGCCGCTGAGTCACAGAGCAGTGGCAGCATGTGGATGCCGCTGATGGCAGGTTACATGATGGGCCGCATGATGGGCGGCTCCGGCTTTGCTCAGCAGCCGCTGTTCACCTCTAAAAACGCTGCCAGCCCGGCCAACGGCAAGTTCGTTGACGCTTCCGGCAAGAGCTACGGCCCGGCGACCGCCGGTGGCCGCACCATGACGGTGCCGAAAACCGCGATGGCACCTAAACCGGCCGTCACCAATACCGTCACCCGCGGCGGCTTTGGCGAATCCGTTGCCAAGCAGACCAGCATGCAGCGCAGCAGCGCAACCTCCAGCTCACGCAGCATGGGCGGTTAATGCATGAAACGCGTTGCGATTACCGAGCGCCCGGACTGGCGCGAAAAAGCCACCGAATTCGGCTTCCGCTTCCACACCATGTATGGCGAGCCGTACTGGTGTGAGGATGCCTATTACCAATTCACGCTGGCGCAGATTGAAGAAATTGAAAACGCCACCGCCGAATTGCACCAGATGTGCCTGCAGGTGGTAGAGAAAGTGGTCAGCAGCGATGCGCTGATGACCAAGTTCCGCATCCCGAAACACACCTGGGAGTTCGTGCGCAGCTCATGGCGCACCAGCCAGCCGTCACTGTATTCACGTCTTGATCTGGCCTACGACGGTATCAATCCTCCCAAGCTGCTGGAGAATAACGCCGATACCCCGACCTCGCTGTACGAAGCGGCCTTTTTCCAATGGCTGTGGCTGGAAGACCAGATCAACGCCGGCAATCTCAGCCCGGAGTCCGATCAGTACAACAGCCTGCAGGAAAAACTGATCGAGCGTTTCGCCGAGCTGAAAGCACAACACGGTTTCGGCCTGCTGCACCTGGCCTGTTGCCAGGACAGTGAGGAAGACCGCGGTACCGTGCAATACCTGCAGGACTGCGCGCTGGAAGCCGGAGTCCCAACAGAATTCCTGTTTATGGAAGAGATTGGTCTGGGCGAAAAGGGCCAGTTTACCGACCTGCAAAATCAGGTTATCGGTAATCTGTTCAAGCTATACCCGTGGGAATTCATGCTGCGCGAGATGTTTTCCACCAAGCTGGAAGATGCCGGCGTGCGCTGGCTGGAGCCGGCGTGGAAAAGCATTATCTCCAACAAGGCCCTGCTGCCGATGCTGTGGGAAATGTTCCCGGATCACCCGAATCTGCTGGCCTCTTACTTTGCAGAAGACGATCATCCGCAGCTCGATCACTACGTCACCAAGCCGCTGTTCTCACGCGAAGGCGCCAATATCCAGATCGTGCAGAACGGTCAGGAAGTCGCGCGCGTTGATGGCCCTTACGGCGAAGAAGGCATGATCGTACAGCAGTTCCACCCACTGCCACAGTTCGAAGGCAGCTATACGCTGATCGGCAGTTGGCTGGTCGACGATCAACCTTGCGGCATCGGTCTGCGTGAAGATCGCGAACTGATCACCCAGGATCTGTCGCGTTTCTACCCGCACATCATCCTCGGTTAACACAGATTGGTTGATATCACGCTCAGACTACTGACGAAGCCCGTTATTAGGGAGAGCGTGCCGAAGGGGTCGTAGCGGCTTGCCCGCCGGAGTGCCCCTCGGTGCGCTAGGCCCGGGTATCTCGGGTTAAAAAACAACTTTTCATAAAACTCAGCGCGATAATATCGCGCTTTTTTTATGCTTTTCGTCTGGTGATTAATCGATTAACCTTTTATACTCGAAGCGTCTGTTCTCCTCGGGCGGAGCAACCAGATATGAAACTGACGTCCCTTATTCCACCGCAGGTCAACCTGGCCGACGGATGCTTTACCGCACCTGATATTCAACGCAAATCTACGACCCTGGGCAGTCTGGCGGGGATCTTTGCCGATCCTGCAGCATGGCGAGCGATGCCGGCAGAACTTGCCGTCTATCAGGTCGAAATGCTGCCTTCCGAGCTACAGGAAGGTGAGCTGTTTGTGGGCACCACTCACCTGCAGCCTGGCCGGGTGGGTAACGAATTCTTTATGACCCGTGGGCATTTTCATCAGCGCCCCGAACAGGCTGAGTTCTATTTTGGCCTGCGTGGCCAGGGTTTGCTGCTACTGCAACACCGGGACGGGGCTTGTACGTTGGAACAGGTTGCCCCCGGCAGCGTTCACCATATCCCTTCGTTTACCGCTCACCGCCTGATTAACACCGGTACTGAGGTGCTGTCCGCCCTGGCGGTCTGGCCAACGGTGGCAGGGCACAACTACGACGCACTGCAACCACAGGGATTCAAACTGCGGGTCTTTGCCGATGGCAACGGTTGGAAAGCGGAGGCGCAATATGAGTGACTCGATGCTGCAATTTGGCCTTGATGTGCGCATTAGCGACAACCCGATGGGATTCGGCTATGGCGATGAGGTGATTGGGCCATTGCCGGAAATAAGAACGCTGGAACAAATCCGCCGCTCCTTACGCGACCCTGACTGCCATGGGCCGGAACAGGTTTATGCCATCGCTATGGACGTCGCCAAACAACAGCATTTGGCGGAATTGAAGAAGCGCATGTTGCTGTTCGGTATTGTCACCTATGCCAAGGGCCAGTTAGGTCAGGAGCCGGTACGCAGCCAGGGCCATGTGCACTGCATCAGCGTACACAGCGGCTGGTCACCGCCGGAGCTGTACGAGATCTGGCGAGGTAAGGCCATTATTTACATGCAAGAACGGGTTGAGCGTGAGCCGGGACGTTGCTTTGCCGTCCATGCCGGCCCCGGTGAAAAGGTATTGGTACCGCCAGGATGGGCTCACGCCACCATTTCCGCCGATCCCAACCAGCCGCTGACCTTCGCCGCCTGGTGCGATCGTGAATATGGCTTTGAATACGATGCAGTACGTGAATACAAAGGGCTGGCCTGGTACCCGTTATTGCAGGGCAACCATATTATTTGGCAACAGAATCCACGATATCAATCCGGCAGGCTGCACGCCATCGGACCACGCCAATACCACGAGTTCGGCCTGAGCGATGCCCCCTTATACTCACAGTTTGAGGCCGATCCGGCACGCTTTCAGTTCATTTCCAAACCGGGCAGCGTAGCGGAAAAATGGCAACGATTTGAGCCGTGAAAGAGAACGGGGCGAATATATTCGCCCCTACGTGTAACTCAGGATAGCTTAAGAGAATAAACCGCAGGCTACCCCTGCCGCCGCCAATACCAGCAGCCCGAGCATCGCTTTCACCGGTGAAAGCCCGCGCTTGGCCATCAGGTACCAGGTCGCCAGCACCACGATCAACGGCATCAGGTTAGGGAAAATGCCGTCCAGCATTTGCTGCAGGTGAATATTTACCCCGTCTTTGGTGACAAACTCCAGACCTGTCCCCAGTTTGACGTAGCTCGCCGCGACGCCGCCCATGACGAATACCCCCAGCAGGGAAAGTGCTTCCCGCAGGCGTGAGGATTTGCTGCTGACCAGCATCTCCACCGAGCCGGAGCCCATGTTGTAGCCTTTCATAAACAGCCAGTAAGACCCCGGAATGACGATCAGGCTGAAGGCGATGATGTAAAACAGCGGGCCAATCACACTGCCACCGGCCGCCAGCGCCATGCCGATACTCAGCAAAATCGGGATCAGCATGCCCGGAACCATCGAGTCGCCAATACCGGCCACCGGCCCCATCAGCCCCACCTTGAGCGTGTTGATGGTTTCCCCGTCGATCGGCTCGCCATTGGCGCGTTTTTCTTCCAGCCCTATCACCATGCCGTTCACAATCGCGCCCAGCTGCGGCTCGGTATTGTAAAACGAGGTATGGCGGCGAATGGCCTCAATACGCTGCTGCTTGTCCTGATACAGCTTTTTCAATGCCGGCATCATACTCAGGCAGAAACCGTAAGACTCCAGGCGTTCAAAGCTCATCGATGACAGGTTGTACATCATCCAACTGCGCCAGCAACGACGCAGATCCTGCTTAGTCAATTTTGGTGTTGGCGTATCCATCAGAATTCATCCTCATCATCAGCCTGAGGCGCGGCCTGTGCGGCGGCCACCTGCGGCTCTGGCTTATAGTTGTAGTGAATCAGTGCCAGCAGCGCGCCGACAATCACCAGCGCCACCATATTCAGCTTGAGGAAAACAATGCAGATAAACCCCACCAGGAAGTAAATCAGCATGCTGTAGCTTTTAATAATCTGTTTAAGAAGGATGGCGATACCGACCGCGGGCAGAATACCGCCCACCACGTTCATGGTGGTCAACACCAGCGCCGGCAGGCTGTCCATAAAGGCGTTGATGTAGCGCGCCCCGAAAAACACCGCGATAAACGTCGGAATAAAACGCAGCAGGAAGTTGGTGACCTGCGGCCAGATGGCGCTATTGAGGTAAATTCCCCGTTCATCACCGCGCTCCACCGCCAGATCCGCACGGTGATTCCAGTAAGAATTGAGCACCATCATGGCGTTGAACAGCACGGTCCCCATGATGCCGATAGTCGCCGCCAGTGCGACCGCCACCTCGGTTCCTTTCCCGGAGAGAATACCCAGCGCAATCGCCGGGAACGCTACAAAGTTGAGATCGGCCGGCATCGATCCGCCCGGTGTGACCATGGCGATATACACCGCCTGGACCGCAACACCGATGATGATACCGGTCTGTACATCGCCGAGAATAGCCCCCACCAGCATGCCGGAGACCAACGGACGGCTGAGAATATACCAGCCTCCGGTCAGTCCCAGCAGCCAGGGACTGCTCAGCGCGCCGAGATAGCAAAGTATCCCGATAAGCGTCGCTTCAAACCACATAGTTAACTCCTGCCGTTCAGGCTTATTTGAGTTTCTTTTTTGCGTCCAGCCAACTGAAATGGCTGGCATCAGGGACTAAACGAAATTCGATGGCATGTCCGTGTTCAGTAAGAAAATCGAAGGCCTCTGCCTCTACCGCGCTCACTGATTGATTCGGGCCAATGGTCACCGTGTCCTTGCGGGCAGACATCGGCCCAACGTTGATTTTCTTGTTACGATTACCGAGATCGATCCCTGCCTCTATCAACCTGCGCAGCGTGACCGGTGATTTGCCAATCACAAAGTACTGCTTGTCGCTGGCGATCACCTTCGGCAGCTTTTCTATCGCCTGCTGCACGGTAAACAACCATACCCTGGTGTCTTGCACCGCCCCCTTCATCACCGATGACAGCAGTGGATCCGCCGCTACCTCATCATCGATCGCCACAATGCCGTCGCAGGGCAATTCCTTCGCCCAACGGGTCACCAGTTGACCGTGAATAACCCGGTCGTCGATACGAACAAATGAAATGGCCATATTCTCTCCTCAGAAATCGTCTGGTTGTGCCGTTACCGCTGGACGAGCAAGGGAAATCGCCTCAGCCCCCAGCGCTACCAGCTCCTGTGCCGCCTGTTGAACATCCTTTCCCTCCAGTAATTCGGCACTCATTAACAACATCGGAAAATTCACGCCGGTCACCACGGCCATCGGCACCGGGCTTTGGGGATCAAATGCGTGGCGGCAGGCCACGTTATAGGGCGTGCCACACAGCATGTCGCACAGCACCAGCACACCGTCGGCCCCTGCGCTTACCCGCTGCAATTCATCGGCAAAATCCTGTTTAAAGGCTTCAATACCCGCCCCTTCGCTCAGGGCCACATGGCTGGTTCCTGGCAGTTCACCGTAAACCATACCTGCGCTGCTCATCAGCGCCTCGGCCAACGGGCCATGGGAGGTCACTATCACTTTCAACATAATGCTTATCCCCTTACCCAGGCTTTAATGGTGCCCAGAGTTTTGCCCAGGCTGCGACCATGGGGGCTGATACGGTACGGCCCCACGGCGGCCGGTACGATAAAGGTTTCGGCGTAATGCACCACGAAGGGCGCGAAATGGCCTTCAGGGCTTTCAACTACCGCCTCTTCCCCTTCGACCAGATTCAGCACGTTCACCCGGCCTTCGGTATGGTGCAGCACCGGTTCACTAAACCAGTGACGCCGAGTTTCGATAAATTCCCGCTCGTGCAAACCGGTTCGCTCCTCCTGCCAGCCAGCACCTTCGGCAACTTGCTCAATGCGGTTCACCAAATGCTCCGTTGCCCAGGTGGTGTCGCACTGCCAGTTGATCACCTGCTCACCATGCTGCAGATGCACCGGGCGCGGTTGTCCATCTAATCCCAGACGACCCCAGTCCCACAGCTTGAAGGTGAAAATGTACGGCGTAGCGCTGATCTCCAGCACCATGGCGCCCGAGCCGGAACAATGCACCGTCCCCGCCGGGATCAGAAAATGGTCGTGTTTACGCGCCGGGAAACGATTCACGAAACGTTGATCATCGAAGGCTTTTTCACCTCTTTGCGCGGCGGCCAGATCGGCCATCATCGCCTGCGGTTCGGTGCCGTTTTTCACCCCCAGGTACACTTCGGAACCCGGCTCTGCCGCCAGGATGTAATAGCTTTCGTCCTGGGTGTAATGCATACCGAAATGCTGTTGGATATATTCCGTCAGCGGGTGCACCTGGAAGCTGAGATTTTGCCCGCCGACGGTATCCAGCAGATCAAAACGGATCGGGAATTCGGCGCCGAAGCGGGCATGCACCCGCTCACCCAGTAAGGGGTGGGGATATAACAGCACCAAATCCTGTGAGGGGATCTCGACCCGGACGTCACCAAAACGCATTAGCAGGCTGTTTTCCTCGGGCACGCAGTCAAAACACCATGCATAGTTGGCTGCCGTCGGGTCGAGATCGAACTGTTGTTTCATCCACTGGCCACCCCAAACGCCGGGGTCAAAAAACGGCACCACGCGGAATGGGCGTTGGGTTGCCTGCTGCAATCCGGCATGGAAAGCCGTACCGGTCACCAGCTTCGGTTGGCCGGCCTGGTTGGTGTCCAACACAAAATCTGCACGCTGTAGCAGTGGGGTTTTATGACGATCGAAGACTCGCCATTCCACGAAGAATGCACGCTTGTAGCGGCGCAGCACATCCTCGTCCACATTGGCCGCGCCCCAGTTGCCCAGTTCGCCGCGGCGAAAACGCTGCTGGATTTCCCAGCGGGCCATATCGGCATACACCAATACATCGGCTTCGGCGATCAGCGCCGCGCCCGGTCCATAAACCACCACCAGCCCACTGTCGACGCGCGCAATTTGATCGCGCAACTGCTGGACGCGCTCAGCATCAAAAAACTCGGGCATTTCATGGCACGACAACACGCCAAAAACACGGTCATCGGTTAAATTGCGCTCAATCATCGCGTGGATGTGCGGTTCATCGTATTTGGCCGATTCAGCATTGATGCTACTGGCCGGCTGCAGAGGCTTAATAAGATTCTCGATTAGCTCTGCCAGACTCACCCCATGGTAGCAATCCACTACCAACAGGGTTTTACGCAACCCGAGGGCGGCAATTTTGTGGCTGACGGCCTCGGTCACTGCCTGCCAGCCTTGCCAGGCGGCATTATCAAACCCCTGCACCGCCACTTCCGGATACTTGTCATAGCTGGTTGATTTATGCTGTTGCTCTGTCATATTCTTCTGCCTATGAACTGGATACATAGAAAAAGATTAATCGATTAACCTTCTGACAAACAGGCTGGTTAACGGGATTAACCTCTTAAAATCGATAATAACCCCATAAAAAACCGAGCTTTCGTGACATGAATCACGATTTATTGACGGAATTTTACGAAATAAGATTAATCGTTATACCTTGCTATGACCGTCGGCATCGACAGGAGATAAAATGAGCACGATAACTTTGGCGGACGTCGCCGCACACGCAAAAGTCTCCACCGCCACGGTATCGATGGTATTGCGCAACCGTGGCCGCATATCGGACGCCACCCGTAAGCGGGTACTGAGTGCCATTGATGAACTGGGCTATGTCTACAACCAGACCGCCGCTAACCTGCGCAATCGCAGCAGCAACCAGGTCGGCCTGTTACTGCACGACATCACCAATCCGTTTTATGCGGAGATGACCGCCGGGCTGAGCCAGGAAATGGAGCGTCACCAGTTGATGCTGTTTCTGGCCAACAGCGAAGAGTCTGCCGACAGGCAGCAAAAATTTGTCGACTCCCTGCTACAGAACAATACCAGCGGCATGGTGCTGTGCGCCGCCCGGCAAACTCCCACTCTGTTTTTTGAAACGCTGAAGCGCCGCAAGATACCGGCCATTATGGTGGTTCGGCCGGTGGCCGATGCGCATTTTGACTTCGTCGGCACCGACAACTTCCTGGGCACCCAATTGGCGACTCAGCATCTGCTGGATCTTGGCCATCGCCATATCGCCTTTATCGGCGGCTCCATCAGCTCAACCACGCGCGCACAGCGGCTGGGAGGCTACACCAGCAAGCTGCTGGAACACGGGATTATGGTTAAAGGGGAATGGATTGTGGACAGCGAGGCCAGCCAGAGCTCCGGTGCCAAGGCAGCAGAACGGCTGCTGATGGCCCACCCGGAAATCACTGCTGCCCTGTGCTATCAGGACATCGTCGCGTTGGGGGTAATGCAGACATTGCGCAAACTCGACCGTCAGATTGGCAGAGATTTTGCGTTAATTGGTTTTGATGATATTACCGAAGCCTCGCTGGTACAGCCGGGTTTGACCACCGTGTCGGTGGCCTCGCGCGAGATTGGCCGTAAAGCCGGGGAACTGTTGTATAGCCGTATTCAGGGCAATGATGAGCCGCCAAAACGTATCATCCTGCCGCCTTCTCTGGTGATCCGCGAGTCCTGCGGTTTTGCAGATAAATCCACGCCAGCCTGAGCTGGCGTGAACGTTCTAGCCGATCTGTACTGACAGCATGCTCAATGAGCTCATCTCAATGCCGTCCACCGGCACGGTTATCGGCTCCTCACCGTCCCAACCACCGAGCACGTACAGCAACGGCAGATAGTGCTCCGGCGTCGGGTTCGACAGCGCAGCGCCTTCATGCTGCATAAAGTTCACCAGCGGGTGGTTATTCCCCTGATAATTCAGGTTATCCCGCACGAACTTATCAAACGACGTTGCCCATGGATAAGGGGTGGCGTCACCCTGCCATTTCACCATCCGCAGGTTATGCACCACGTTACCGCTGGCAACGATCATGATCCCCTGATCGCGCAGCTCCGCCAGTTTACGGCCCAGGTCATAGTGATATTCCGCCGGTTGGGTACCGTCGATACTGAGCTGTACGACCGGAATGTCCGCCTCGGGATACATTTTGATCAATACGCCCCAGGTGCCGTGATCCAGCCCCCACTCACTGACGTCAGCCTTGACGTTGATCGGCGCCAGCACCTGCTGGATCTGCGCTGCCAGTTCAGGTGAACCGGGTGCCGGATACTGGGTATCAAACAGCGCCTGTGGGAACCCTCCAAAGTCATGGATGGTTTTCGGTTTTTCCATCGCGGTAACCGCAGTGCCACGGGTATACCAGTGAGCAGAAACGGCAACGATAGCCTTCGGACGTGGCAAGGTTTCACCCAACGTACGCCATGCCTGGGTGTAGCGGTTTTCTTCCAGCGCGTTCATCGGGCTACCGTGGCCGAGAAAAAGTGCTGGCATACGAGAGGTGTTCATACAGGATCCTTGGTTGGTCGCAATACATTATGTGAACCAGATTACGCCGTTTACCGCGCTAAAACAGCCGGATAACCATGATGATGATCTTCAATAAATTTGAATGGTTAAAACAATGGAAGCAATCAGCCAAATCCACTCGATTTATGCCTTTACTCTGTTAGTATCAGAAAATAAACAATAATTTCAGCATATAGGAGAGAGTTATGTCCGTACCACTGCTCCTGACCCTGCTGGCCGGCGGCGCCACCTTTGTCGGTGCCCTATTCGGCATTATTGGCCAGAAGCCCTCCAATCGAATGCTGGCATTTTCTCTCGGCTTTGCCGCCGGGATTATGCTGTTGATATCATTAATGGAAATGCTGCCAGCGGCGCTGCACACCCAGGGCATGTCACCCATGTTGGGCTACGGCATGTTCATGCTCGGCCTGCTGGGTTATTTTGCGCTGGATCGGATGCTGCCACACCAGCATCCACAAGATTTACTACAGAAGCCGCTCCAGCCGCACAACCTGAAACGTACCGCCGTGCTGTTGACGCTGGGCATCAGCCTGCACAACTTCCCGGAGGGCATCGCTACCTATGTCACTGCCAGTGCCGATCTGGAACTGGGGATGGGCATTGCGCTGGCCGTCGCCATCCACAATATCCCTGAAGGTCTGGCGGTTGCCGGGCCGGTATATGCGGCGACCGGCTCAAAGACCAAGGCACTGCTGTGGTCGGGAATTTCCGGTATGGCGGAAATCCTCGGCGGCGTGCTGGCATTTCTGCTGCTCGGCCCGATGATATCACCGGTGGTGATGGCGTCGATTATGGCGGCAGTCGCCGGCATTATGGTGGCGCTATCGGTCGATGAACTGATGCCGTTGGCGAAAGAAATTGATCCGAATAATAACCCGAGCTACGGGGTATTGTGCGGAATGGCGGTGATGGGATTCAGCCTGACGCTGTTACAAAGTGGCGGCATCGGTTAACCGTTTTTCAGCGACAAAAAAAGCCGCGTATGCGGCTTTTTTCATGTTCAGAAAATCAGTCTGATATCAGCTGGCTTTCTGCTCCTGCGCCTGACGGTAAGCCACCAGATCTTCGATGGTCAGCACGTGCATGTCATGCTGTTTGGCGAACAGGATCACTTCTGGCGCATGCGCCATGCTGCCGTCATCGTTGGTCAGTTCACACAGCACGCCGGCAGGTTTGAAACCGGCCATTGATACCAGATCGATCGTCGCTTCGGTATGGCCACGACGGCTCAGCACGCCACCCGGCTGCGCACGCAGTGGGAACACGTGGCCAGGGCGGTTCAAATCGCTCGGCTTGGCGTTATCGGCAATTGCCGCACGAATGGTGGTCAGACGATCGGATGCGGAAACACCGGTCGTCACCCCCTGCGCCGCTTCGATAGTCACGGTGAAGGCGGTCTGGAACTGGCTGGAGTTGTGAGTCACCATCATCGGCAGCTCAAGCTGCTGACGGCGTTCTTCGGTGAGACACAGGCACACAATACCGCTACCGTGGCGAATGGTCAGCGCCATCTGCTCAACGGTCATGGTTTCTGCGGCGAAGATCATATCACCTTCGTTTTCACGATTTTCATCATCGAGCACCATCACACCGCGCCCACTGCGCAATGCTTCAAGAGCGCGTTCTACGCGTTCTACTGGCGTGCCGAAATCTGAAAGTAGGGTCTGATTCATGGTAAAAAACCTCATTAGAAAATTATGGATTACCAGAACCAGGGCGATCTTGAGGAGTAGCTAGCAATAGCTAAAAAAATAACGCAAGCGGGCGCAAGCCCGGCAGATACCGTTACTCTCTCCCATCCGGACTATAACCGTCGGCCCCGGAATTACACCGGATCTGCTGACCTCTAACCAAACTGCAAGAAACTGGCTGAGCGCTCGCGGGCTTTCACCGTAAAAGGTGATTTACCGCCGGTGGGGACTTGCACCCCGCCCTGAGAATAAGCTTCTCGACTATAACGCTAATGATTAATCAGGGCAATTGGCAAAAGCACAATTCGGCCAGTGCCATGGAATGCGGTTAATAGTTTATCCGGCGAGCAACTCGCATTACACTAGGCGACAGCTAATAAACTCTGAAAGGGAAACGCCATGATTGACCCGAAAAAAATTGAACAGATCGCACGTCAGGTGCATGAGTCCATGCCTAAAGGTGTGCGTGAATTCGGGGAAGACGTTGAGAAGAAAATCCGTCAGGTGTTGCAGTCACAGCTCACCCGCCTGGATTTGGTCAACCGCGAAGAGTTCGACGTGCAGACCCAGGTGCTGCTGCGCACCCGCGAAAAACTGGCATTGCTGGAACAGCGTATGAGTGAGCTGGAAAGCAAGCTGAACGCCACGCCTGCTGCGCAACAGCCAGACGCCGAATAAGTTACCGTTAAGGGCGCGGCACCGCGCCCTTATTGCGGTTTGAACGCCGCCTGCGGCTTAAGCCGCAACACCAGCCAAATCAGCGCGAACATTGCCAGCGCATACAGACTTTTCCAGCCAATAATTACCATCAGCAACACACACAGCACCAGTCCTGTCGCCGCCATTAACCGCGAACGTCCGTGCAAAATTCGGCAACCCGCCAGCATGCACAGCAGGTAGATCAACACGAAGATGCCATTGGCATACACCAGCAGCGTATCCAGCGGTAGTTTCAGCGTATAAATCAGCAAAGTGAACAGCAAGCAACTCCCCACCACCGCGCTTAATGCATTGACCGGGGCCTGTCCGGCAGACAGCTTGGCCAGCGCGCTGGACGGACGATCCTGCGCCTGCGACCACACCAGCCGGGCGAAGCTTTGGGTATAGATATTCACGCTGGCGAAGCAGGCCAGATAGCCAATAATGCAGGCTACCCACAGCGCATGCTGACCAAACAGCTGCACCACGATACCCGGCAACGAAGCTGCCGCCGCCTGATGCTCACCGTAGGCATGGAAATGCAGCACCGCTACGGTACAGCCCCAGTACACTGCCCCGGCGACCAACATGCCAAACAACAGCGCACGCGGGAAATCGCGTTCAGGGTTACGGAACTCGGTCGCCAGATGGGCAAACGCCTCCAACCCCACAAAGCACCAGAACATCACTGCCAATGCGTGGAACAGATTGGGCGGGGAGATTTCGTCGATGGCCGGCCAGGGAATTTGAGTCAGTGAGATGTCGCCTCGCCACCAGATAGCGGCCACCAGCGCCACCACCAGAATAGCGATTAGCGTTTGAATATTGGCGCTGGAACCTGCGCTGCGCGTGCCTAAAAACCAAATCACCACCAGCGTGGCGATCTGCACCAACAGCAGGCCATTGGCGCTCCAGCCGAAAGTGGCCTGCCAAAAACCGGCGGCAATCTGCAACGCAGCGGGTAGCCCAACCGGGATCACCGACAAAAACAGCCAGCCGGTCACTTTCGCCATGCGCGGGCCAAAGGCCAGCCCGACAAAGTGTGCTGCGCCAGCGGCGCTGGGGAAGTGACGGCCTAAAGCGGCAAAGGCGATGGCGATAGGGAAGACCAGGATAATCAGCACCGGCCAGGCCCACAGGCTATCGCCCTGCGCCACCTGTGCTGCCAGGGCCGGAACGGCAAACACCCCGGTGCCCAGCAGTGAAGTGGACAATAGCCCAACGCCCTGCGCCAAACTCAGCTCTTGCTTTAGTCCACTCACTACCCACCGCCGTTTTCAGCGAGCGTTAACCACGCCCGTCTTTGATTGCCTTGATGATGTTGGTGGTCGACAAACCATCTTCAAAGTTCAGCACTTTGACGTCACCGCCGTTGGCCCACACCTCGGTGCTGCCGGCGATGTCTTCAGGCTTGTAGTCACCGCCTTTCACCAGCAGATCCGGCAGGATGTCGGCGATCAGTCGCTGTGGCGTGTCTTCTTCAAACGGCACTACCCAGTCCACCGCTTCCAGCGCACCCAGCACGATCATGCGGTTTTCCAGCGCGTTGACCGGACGGGTTTCGCCTTTCAGGCGCTTAGTGGAAGCATCGCTGTTCACCGCCACAATCAGGCGATCGCCCAGCTTGCGGGCATTGGCCAGATAAGAGACGTGACCGGCATGCAGAATGTCGAAGATACCGTTGGTCATCACCACTTTTTCACCGCGCTGACGTGCTTGCGCCACAGCGGTTTTCAACTGGGCTTCGGTCATCACGCCAAAGCCGGTTTCGGCCCGACCGCGTACCGCGTTTTCCAGCTCGATCGGTGAAACGGTCGAGGTGCCCAGCTTGCCCACCACCACACCGGCGGCGGCATTGGCCAGGAAACAGGACTCTTCCAGCGTGTTACCGGCAGCCAGTGCTGCGGCCAACACGCCGATAACCGTATCGCCGGCACCGGTAACGTCGAACACTTCCTGCGCCAGAGTTGGCAGATGCAGTGGCGCAATGCCCGGCTGCAGCAGCGTCATGCCGTGTTCGGAACGGGTAACCAACAGGGCAGAAAGCTCAAAGTCCGCGACCAACTTCATGCCGCGTTCAACCAGTTCGGCTTCGTCTTTACAGTGACCGACTACCGCTTCGAATTCGGACAGGTTTGGCGTCAGCAGCGTTGCGCCGCGATAACGCTCGAAATCCGATCCTTTAGGATCGATCAGCACCGGCACCTTGGCAGCCCGCGCCAGTTGGATCATGCTCTGTACCTGGCTCAGCGCGCCTTTGGCGTAGTCGGACAGCACCAGTGCGCCAATCTGTGGCAGCGCCTGTTGAATGCGCTCCAGTAACGGCTGTGGATCGACGTTAGAGAAGCCTTCTTCGAAATCGAGACGGATCAACTGCTGATTACGCGACAGCACGCGCAGCTTGGTGATGGTCGGATGCGTAGGCACCGAGACAAAATCACAGCGCACGTTCACTTCGTTCAGTTTGGCGCTCAGCGCCCGCGCGGCATCATCAATACCGGTCAGGCCCACCAGGCGTGAGTTAGCGCCCAGCGAAGCAATGTTCATCGCCACGTTAGCCGCACCGCCAGGACGCTCTTCAATGGTTTCAACCTTGACCACCGGCACCGGCGCTTCCGGTGAAATGCGGCTGGTCGGCCCATACCAATAGCGATCCAACATGACGTCACCCACCACCAATACCCCGGCGCGGCGAAAATCAGGCAGTGTAACTTTCATCCGATAACTCCAAAAAAGTACAAAATTTTAGTGGCGCAGATATTACCACAGACGTCTGTAATAGCTGCAAAACGTATTGCGCAACCGGCCTGCTCAGCCCAGCCACTTCGCCCAACTGGCGCGGACTTGTTCACGTTCGGCGACGAATTGCCCATTGCCGACCTTGCCGGAATGCTCCTGCAACGCCAGATGATGGATCTCATCGCGCATGGTGACGTAAGCCTGGGTCAGCGCGCGCGCTTCTTCTTCCGGCATGATGTCGTAATTGGCCATCAGCTCGAAAATGCGCACGTTATCAGACCAGCGCGTCAGGCGTGGTTCGGCCGCCGCATAGCCTAAGACCAGATACTGAGCAATAAATTCGATATCGGTGATCCCGCCCTCGTCGGCTTTGATATCAAACAGATCGCGCTGCTTGCTGCCAAGGTGATTGCGCATTTTCTCGCGCATCTCACGCACCTCGCGCTTCAACGTTTCCGGATCACGCGGTTTGCACAGGATCTCACGGCGGATAACGTCAAACTGCTGGTGCAGCAACGGATCGCCATGTACAACGCGCGCCCGCACCAGCGCCTGATGTTCCCAGGTCCAGGCCTCGTTCTGCTGATAATCGGCAAAGGCTTCGACGGTACTGACCAACATACCGGCTGCACCCGACGGCCGCAGGCGAGCATCCACTTCATACAAAATACCGGACGAGGTGCGGGTGCTGAACAGGTGCATCACGCGCTGCGCCAGACGCAGATAAAACTGACGGCCGTCGATGCTGCGATCGCCGTCGGTCATCACCTCCGGCGGACAGTCGAGGATAAACACCAGGTCAAGATCGGAACTGTAGCCCAGTTCCCAACCGCCCAGCTTGCCGTAGCCAATCACCGCAAAACCGCGCCCTTCACGCTCCTGCAAATGGGTCGGCTGGCCATAGCGTGCGACCATATCGTTCCACGCCTGCTGCACCACAGTATCGATAATCGCTTCCGCCAGATAGGTGAGGTGATCGCTCACTTTCATCACCGGCAACGCACCAGAGATATCCCCGGCGGCAATACGCAATTGCTGCGCCTGCTTGAACTGGCGCAACGCCTCCAGCCTCTGCTCTTCGTCGTCTTCCGGCACCCGCAACAGGTACTGACGCAGTTCGCTGCGGTAGGCATCCGGGGCCACCGGCTGATACAGCGTCGCCGGCTCCAGCAGTTCATCCAGCAGCAAGGGATAACGCGACAGTTGATTGGCCACCATCGGTGAAGCCGCACATAGGCGAATCAAATGGCTGAGCGCCGCATGGTATTCCACCAGCAGCTCGAGGTAGGTCGTACGGGTCACGATGCTCAATAGCAATTGAGTCAGTCGCAGCAACGCGGTCGGTGCATCCTGACGCGGACACACTTCCGCCAGCAGGCGGGGCATCAGTTGATCGAGCACATCACGACCGCGTGGGCCGATGGTGCGTTTGTCGACGTCATGACGAAACTCGGCAATGGTGCGCAGCATCTGCCTGCGCGCCTCTTCGTCCAGGTGTGGCGTCAACGGGGCCAGTTCGTTCTCTTCCAGCGCGTCCTGCCACAGACTGTGATAGTGCTGATAATCCGGATCTTCGCCAACGTCAGGGCTATCGTCGCCAATCAGGTCGTTAAATACCGCCCTGACCGCCTGCATATGGATCTCCAGCGCCGCCAGCAGTGCCGACCAGTCGTCGAACCCCATGCCCCAGGCCAGGCGCGCCTGATCCAGTTCATCCTGCGGCAGCGTTTGTGTTTGTTGATCGGCAATCGCCTGCAACAGGTTTTCCAGCCGACGCAAGAACAGGTAGCTGGCGCTCATCGCCTGTACCTGCTGCGGCTCCAGCAACCCCAGTTCCCCCACCGCCTGTAACGTAGGCAGCAAGGAACGGCCCTGCAACGCCGGCTCACGGCCGCCGCGGATCAGTTGGAACACCTGGGTGATAAATTCAATTTCGCGGATGCCGCCGGCACCCAGCTTGATATTGTCTTTTAGCCCGCGCCGCCGAACCTCACGGGCGATCATGCCTTTCATATTGCGCAGCGACTGGATCACACTGAAATCGATATAGCGACGGAAAACGAACGGTCGCAGGGTTTTGCGCAGTTCTTCGCTGTAAACGTCTTCTGAACCGCCCATCAGCCGCGCCTTGACCATCGCGTAACGTTCCCAGTCACGGCCCTGTTCCTGGTAATAATCTTCCAGCGCGGCGAAACTCATCACCAGAGGGCCGCTGTCGCCAAACGGCCGTAAGCGCATGTCCACGCGATAGACGAAGCCGTCGATGGTTTGCTGATCCAGCGCTTTGATCAACCGCTGCCCCAGACGGGTGAAGAACTGGGCGTTATCCAGCTCACGCCGCCCGCCCTGGGTCTGGCCATTTTCCGGGTAGGCAAAGATCAGATCGATATCGGATGAGAAATTCAGCTCACCGCCGCCCAATTTGCCCATCCCGAGGATCAGCAACGGTTGCGGTACGCCCTGCGCATTACAGGGAGTGCCCCACTCACGGCAGCAGGTTTGGTATAGCCAGTCGCGGGCGCTGACGATCAGCGTTTCTGCCAACCCACTCAGTTGCAGCAGCGTTTCTTGCGTGCTGCATTGGCCCAACGCCTGCGCCCAGGCGATCCTCACCAGCGTCTCGCGGCGGAACAGGCGCAGTACGCGCATCAGTTGCGCTTCGTCACGCACCTCTTCCAAATCATCCTGCAGCCAGGCTGCATAGTGTTGCCATTCGTCCGCCACCGGCGGTTGCTTGCGCAGCGTCGCCAGCCATTCCGGCTGGTTGAGCAACATGTCGCAGACAAAGTCGCTCGACGCCAAAACCCACTGTTCCTGATCGCTGAGCGCGCAGTCCGCGCCCTGAGTTTCCTGAAAACGCTGCACGATGTTCTGTGCCTGAGCCTGTAACGCTGCTGAAAGTGGCAACATAGTGAATGATCCGTTCTGCGGCCTGCGCCTCGCAAGCCAGCTTAATTAGCGGAGGGCGCCGTTTAACCAGAATGGCACCTGCAATAAGGCCTGCTTGCGGCTGCCTTCGTACCAGCCCTGACGCCGTTCGGCCACCGCCAGTTGCAACTCGCGCCAAGCGTCGATGTACGGACCGGTTTCGTCGTCAGGGTAAGCGCCCGACAGCAGGATAAATGCCGATACCTGACGCGTCAGACGCGGCAGTTGTTCCTCATATTCATCATCGTTCAACGTGCGGGTGAAGGCTTCTTTCAATTCCGCGGCGCTGCGCCCCAGCATAATGTCACTGAAACGTTTGAAGGACCCGTCAAGCTTGGCCTGCGCCTTGGCATCGATAAAGGGTTTCCAGGCACCGGTCACCAACCACGATGTGAGCGCCAACTTACATTGTAGATATTCCGCGCTGTAGCACAGCACCTGCGGTTGGGTGGTTTTATCAATCAACAGCGGTTCCAGTGCGGTCAGACGAGCGCGCAGATCGGCACTGGCCTTGCGTGGCACCAGACCACCGAAAATCACCAGTGCCTGGCGGATCAGCGCAATCGCCTCCATCACGGAACGACGGGCCTGAGTATCGCCGCGCAGCCACAGCTCTTCGTGATACTGCCAATGGCTCAAACCCAGTTCGAAACTGGCGATCATCCCCTGCTCAACGCTGGATTTGGCGGCCGGCTTCAATACTGCCAGCGGATGACGCTCACGCGGGACGTTGCCCTGCGCCAAATGATAGCCCCGCGCCGCCTTGCTCAGGTTGCCCTGACGCAGGCCGCCGTGCTCCGCCAGTGCGTTGGCCAGCGCCAGCAAATCGGTGGTGTTGCCTTCTTTCAGTTCCAGTTCGATCTCGCACAGTGCTTCACTCAGATCACCGGCTCGCACTTCACCCTGGTCAAGACCAACCTCAATCTCGCTCTTACCGTAAGTGACCACCCACTTCTCACGCACAAAGTCAGTGCGGAACAGCGGCTGCAACGCCTGTTCCAGCGCCTGAACATCGCAGTCTTGCGGCCAGATATCCGCCGGCAACCTATCCAGCGCCAGCTCCGGCGTGGCAATCGCTACATTGTATTCAGGACGCTGATGCAAACCTGCCACTACCTTACCGGCGGTTTTGATGGTCATTTCATAACTGTCGTCGTACCCACGAATACGCAGCCCCATATCCTGACCACGCAGGAAATTGTCGGCGGTTTCGAAATAAATATTGGTCAGTTTTTGCGGCGCGGAATGCTGATTCGGCCAGGCAGCCAGTTGCTGCGGCAAGGCGGCAACCGCATCCGGGGTAGCAATAAATTTCAGTTCTATTTCAACGGTCATAAGTCTTTTACACCAATAAGTTACGCATTCGCGTCAGCCTTCACGGCGGCGGGACTGGCCTGCCGCGTTCTGCCCGGTGACGCACAGTTGCCGTTATCTTACCGCGATTCCCGACGCCTTAACCCTGCTAACTGCAGAAAAAACCTGTTACGTTATAAAACACTGCGCAACTCACAGAATCTGCCACAGTAAGATAGTTCTCATTCCGGTTTTTGCGTTGCGTCGTCAGACTGAACGCTCTACTATCGTTCCCATAAATTCACACAGAAACGATGAACTAATGCAGAAATTACGCCTAATTTGCCTTGCCGTGCTGAGCTTCAGCATCACTTGGGGCGCACATGCCGAAGATAAGCGCTATATCTCCGATGAATTGAATACTTACGTCCACAGCGGCCCGGGTAATCAGTACCGTATTGTCGGTACCTTGAACGCCGGTGAAGAAGTGACCCTGTTGAGCGTAAATGACAGCACCAATTATGGCCAGATCCGCGATGCCAAGGGCCGCAATACCTGGATCCCGCTCGATCAGCTTAGCCAGACCCCAAGCCTGCGCACCCAGGTGCCCGCGCTGGAACAACAGGTCAAAACCCTGACCGACAAGCTGGCCAATATCGACAACAGCTGGAACCAGCGTACCGCAGAAATGCAGCAGAAAGTGGCGGGTAGCGACAGCACCATCAGCGGTCTGCAGCAGGAAAACCAGGATCTGAAAAATCAGCTGGTCGTGGCGCAGAAAAAGGTTAATGCCGTTAACCTGCAGCTCGACGACAAACAGCGCACCATTATCCTGCAGTGGTTCATGTACGGCGGCGGCGTAGCTGGCGTAGGCCTGCTGTTGGGTCTGCTGTTGCCACACCTGATCCCGCGTCGCAAGAGCAACAACCGCTGGATGAACTGATTTAAGTCACGTTCAGTTTGAGATCGGGCGCCTGCATGGCGCCCTTTTTATTGGTTTCGGCAGCGCATCGCTAATTGAGGTAATCTGATCCACAGAGCCTTTGGATAAATTCAGGAGTTAACAGTGAAGACTTACCTGGTCGGCGGTGCCGTCCGCGACAGCTTGCTTGAGATACCGGTGGTCGACCGCGACTGGGTGGTGGTGGGCGCCGCGCCGTCAGAGCTGATAGCGCTGGGGTATCAACAGGTCGGTAAAGACTTCCCGGTATTTCTTAACCCAGAGACTCATGAAGAATACGCGCTGGCGCGGACCGAACGAAAATCCGGCCAGGGATATACCGGTTTTACCTGCTATGCCGCGCCGGACGTGACGCTGGAAGAAGATTTGCAGCGCCGCGATTTAACCATCAATGCCATCGCTCGCAGCGCTGACGGTGAACTGATCGACCCTTTCAACGGCGTAGCCGACCTGCAAGCACGGTTGCTGCGCCACGTGTCCGATGCCTTTGGTGAAGACCCGCTGCGCGTGCTGCGCGTAGCGCGTTTTGCTGCCCGCTTCGCCCATCTGGGTTTTAGCATTGCCCCGGAGACCGCCGAGTTGATGCGTCAGATGGCCCACAGCGGTGAACTCTCAGCGCTGACGGCCGAACGGGTATGGAAAGAAACCGAGAAGGCACTGCAAAGCCAGAGCCCACAGGTATATTTTCAGGTACTGCGTGACTGCGAGGCACTGGGCGTACTGTTCCCGGAGATCGACGCCCTGTTCGGCGTACCAGCCCCCGCCAAATGGCATCCGGAAATTGATACCGGTGTTCATACCCTGATGACGCTGGCAATCGCTGCCCAGCTAAGCCCAGACGTGGATGTACGCTTCTCCGCACTCTGCCATGACCTCGGCAAGGGACAGACGCCAAAAGAGCTTTGGCCACATCACCACGGCCATGGACCTGCGGGCGTGCTGCTGGTCGAAGAACTGTGCCAGCGACTGCGAGTACCCAACCCGGTGCGCGATCTGGCCAAGTTGGTCGCCGAATATCACGACCTGATCCATACGGTAAACAAGCTGCGCCCGGAGACCCTGCTGAAGCTGTTTGACGCGGTTGATGTTTGGCGCAAACCGCAGCGGCTGGAACAGATGATCCTCACCAGCGAAGCTGACGCCCGCGGGCGTACCGGCTTTGAAAATAACCCTTATCCGCAGGGCGATTATCTGCGCCAGGCGTTTCAGGTGGCGAACGCGGTGTCGGTCAAAGAGGTGGTAGCCAGCGGCCTGCAAGGGCTGGCGATCCGCGACGAACTCAAGCGCCGCCGTCAACAGGCGCTGGCCGACTGGAAACAAACCCAGGATACCCCTCTCGATCAGGCATAAAAAAACCCGCAGTGCGGGGTCAGACTGCTAACAAAGTTCTTTACTGTTAAAAGTCCAGTTTTGAGGGCTAATAAAAACAAAGGATGATGTCTTCTGATTTACCCCAAACATCCGAAAACCACGTTTTTCGGGTGTTTGTCATCAAACTAACCCCGCAATGCGGTAACACCGATCGGTTAAGC
>NZ_MCGS01000011.1:0-288741 GCF_002607755.1 Serratia sp. BW106 | reverse complement strand
GAAATATAGGGGCCAAACCACGTGTTGTTTGAGGCTGGCGTGGGTACCGATGTGCGTCGTGACCTGATGAACAAATGTAATCTGCATACCATCCTCCGTTTACCGACCGGTATTTTTTACGCTCAGGGCGTCAAAACCAATGTGCTGTTTTTCACCAAAGGCACTGACGCCAATAAATACCAGGAAGAAAACTGCACTGAAAATGTCTGGGTCTATGATCTGCGTACCAATATGCCAAGCTTTGGTAAACGTACTCCATTTGGCGATAGTCATCTCAAGCCGTTTGAAGCAGTTTTTGGCGACTCTCCCTATGGTAATGCACCTCGTCAGCAAGGCGAATGGAGTTTTAACGCTGAGGAAATTGACGCACCTGACACGGCGGAAAACGACAATGTTGATGATCGCCTGATAACCAGCCGCTGGCGGATCTTTACCCGGGAGTGGATCCGCGATACCAAAGGTGATTCTCTAGATATCTCCTGGCTGCGGGATAACAGCAGTGTGGATGCAGCCAGCCTGTCAGAGCCCGCTGTATTAGCAGGAGAAGCCATGAGTGAGCTGGTACAGGCGCTTGGTGAACTGGATGCGTTGATGTGGGAGTTAGGGGCTGGGGAAGAGGCGGATGCGCAGAAGGTGTTGCTGCGTGAGATGTTGGGTGGTGAAAAATAATGCGTTTAAATATTCTTCCAGAAGGCTGGGTTAATGTCACTTTAGCTGATATATGCAGTAAACCACAATATGGATATACAACCAAATCTCAGCTTGATGGAAATGTTAAATTTTTAAGGACGACTGATATTACTAAAGGGTTTTTGGACTGGGATAGTGTTCCTTATTGTGAGGAGCCGCCTACTGATCTGTATAAATATCAATTGTACGATAGAGATATCGTTATTTCACGAGCAGGGTCAATAGGTTTTAGTGCTCTAATAAAAAATCCCCCAGAAAAAGTGGTTTTTGCATCATACCTTATTAGATTCAAACCTTCTGAGTCTATCTCGGAGGTTTTTATTAAGCATTTTTTGAACTCGCATGATTATTGGACTCAGCTTCGCTTGATGTCTGCAGGTAATGCTGTTCAAAATGTGAATGCACAAAAACTATCAATACTCAATGTTCCCTTACCTCCTATGCCGGAACAAAAGATCATCGCCGATAAGCTCGATGAGCTTTTGGCTCGCGTGGAGAGTATTAAAGCCCGGTTGGTAAACATTCCTGAAGTTTTGAAAAGATTCAGGCAATCGGTGTTAAACGCCGCTGTGAATGGAAATTTGACGGAAGAGTGGCGCAATAATAATTGCTGTAGCCATAATCCCACCCTAAACATCCAAATTGAAAAGAAAAAATGGGTGACTAAAAACCCTAAGCATAATGAAGTTAAGAGAGTAATTAAAAGGTTAAAGGAATTTAACGGGAGTCAAAATGAAGTTGGTGAGAAGTTACCGGAAGGTTGGTCATGGCAAAAATTAGAAGATAGTGTGCTAATGATTGTGGATTGTCATAACAAAACGGCACCCTATATCGAGTCCGGTATACCAATTGTTCGAACATCAAATATTAGAGATGGTAATTTGAATTGGGAAGGTATGAAGTATGTTGGACGAGAAATATACGAGTACTGGTCACGGAGATGTCCACCGGAGGCCGGGGATATAATTTTTACCCGCGAAGCACCAATGGGAGAGGCTACTATTATTCCTCAAGGCCAACAATTGTGTTTGGGTCAGCGTACTATGCTGATTAGAACTATTGAGAAGTATGTAAAGGCTAAATTTATATTGACTGTTCTTATGTCCCCAAGCTTTAGAACGAGGGCAGAGTCTTTCGCTGTAGGTACCGGCGTTAAACATTATAGAGTTGGGGATGTTAGTAACTTATTTATTCCTGTACCTCCTACGGAAGAACAAAATGAAATCGTTCGCCGTGTTGACCAGATATTCGGTTATGCTGATTCTATTCAACAAATGACTGATAGCGCATTGGAACGAATAGATAACATGACTCACTCCATCCTCGCGAAGGCCTTCCGCGGTGAGCTGACAGCACAATGGCGAGAAGAAAACTCAGAGCTAATTAGCGGACTTAACAGCGCGGAAGCATTATTAAAAAGGATTGCAGTGGAAAAAATGGAATGTAGTATATCGAAGAAACGTGTTAAAAAATCGAATCATTAATATCAGCCCACGTTTGTGGGCCGATAACCAGAATAATATATTACTATATTCTAGTCATAACTCAGATTCTATTATTAATTTTTACCAGAAGAATTCCAAAATGCTTGATGCTTATTATAAAGCTCAAGCAAGGCTTCAGCAAAAGAATCATCGACAGTATAAAAGTAGCATTCAGGTACGTTTAAGACCTTGGCAAAAGCGCAGACTGTCTCAAATGAAGGGCGATGTGTACCGTTTTCATAATGAGACATCCTGGAGTAGGCGGTCGCCTCCTCTATTCCTGCCATAACAGCGAGTTTCTCCTGTGTCAATTTTGCTCTTTTACGAGCTTCTTTCAATCGCTTGGGGATCATGGATCCATCTTGATAGTGTGCCTTGACACCATCTTTAGCATTCCTTAAGATTGATTTTCTTTAGACTTACTAAAGTACTTGCCTTTAGGCTGAACACATGGGTTTTTATCTGATTTTTGAGAGATTCTTTAGGTATGTAATCGGTGGGTTATCACGGGGAATTTTTTGAGGAGGAGTATATGTACAGGAAAACTTTAAGTATTATTTTTTGTATTCCATTATCTTCATATGCAGATGATCCCGGAGGTTTTGTTAATAGACAGCTAGCAAAAGACCCCGCGTTAGATTATGGAATAGGGGATGTCCATGGACCTGTAAAAGAAATCATTGAGAGGACTACGAGGTCAGAAGAAAAAAGGATGATTCGATATGATCCGGACGAAAACATTTATTATATAAAAACACCCAGTAAGGCGATTCATATCTCATCTGGTTATCCAAATCCTCTTCCTGTAAGAGTGGATATCGATAATGCGTACAAGCATTCCTCACCATCAAGCAACTTGATGAAGTTTGATTATTCTTTATATGACAGAGATAAATATGGGAATATAAAATCCATTAGATCATATCTTTATGATAAAAATAATAAAGAGACAACATATCAAACAAACTTGATATATCGAAAGCTAGCATCAGGAGATATCGAGGTTTCATATGATAAACCTTCTCCTATCTTGGGTGAAATAAAAAGGTATTATAGGAAAGGATTTGTAATAAAGGAAACATTTATAAATGCCAAGGGAGTGAATATTTCAAACTATCGTTATGAAAATGTCCCTATGGAAACTGTTATATATGAATATGAGTTTGGAAAAGATAAAAAAACTCCATTGTTTATTTTGAAGAAAAGATATCTTGATAATAACAGGGTGACACATAAAAGTTGGGAGGAGTATTCAATAAGTGGTAATCTTATAAAGACCTTTTCCTCATCCTTTAACAACCCTGAAGTTGGAGATGGTGTTGAGTATGTTAATTATAAATTTGACAAATACTCGAACTGGATTGAAAGAAATAGATGTGTTGTTAAAGGCCAATGGGGTAAGTACTCATCATGTACTCTAGAAAAAAGGACAATTAAGTATCATTATTGATTCTTTCTTTGGTACCAGTGATATGTTACATCAAATAGTGATTATTTAATGTAACATACCACTATAAAACTTCGATTCCTTATTTTATTTGTGACTTTTATCTTGAAGTTATCCTGTTTTTAGTGTTTATTTATACTGGTAAGGATTAATCTTCTTAAACTCATTAAGCTTTATGTTGAGGCCGCTATGACCAGAAAAAAACCTGAAGTAATATTTACTTTTTCTGTAAATGATAAAAACATCAAGGATGTCATGAGTTCTTATCGTGGGTTAGAAGTCATTGTTGAATATTATGACCATAGGATTGATACTTTCAACAGAGAAGTTTCGCATTGGTTTAAACCTACATTTGGTACGAGTAGTTTTTCAACCGCAATAATCAATTTTGTGAAGAAAGAATATCCTGATATTGATGCAGAAAATATTGAAGTAAATCCTATACCTGATGAACTGCCCTTTGATAATGGGGACTATAACACCTTAGGTTTGCTTCAAATATCAGGGCTAACGATCTGTGATTGGAAAAAAATCGCAGCAAACGTTCAGATCGATACCCTTTCAGCATGGCACGGAACTGAGGATGAGATTGTTTTACACTTTTCACGTGAGGTTCCCGGCGAGATTATGCAGTACGTGAAAAATTTACATGGGTGGACATCTTATACGGGGATCACCATTAGTGCATTGGATGAGGGCATCGTCGAAAAATATGGACTTTTATCGTATATCGATAATCAATAGCTCTAATTTTTTCTTTGATTGTCAATCGGTTAAGTTTAGTTCATGAGTCCGGCCTTCGGCACCATTAGTACAGCGCGAACAAGAAGCCACCGAAAGGTGGTTTTTTTGTGCCTGGAATTTGGTCCCGCAATGTTTCTCCCCACTTTTTCACTCAATCTAAGTTAGCCGACATCAACTTACTGATGCGGGTTCAACTGCAGGTATATCGCGGTTCGATAATGTTTGTACCCACTCAGAACCTTTGAATGGATATTCAACATGGCTCTGAGCGATGTGATGGTTCGTACAGCTTAAAACGCATAAGATCACAGATTGCGACGGCATGGTGTTACTGGTACATCCTAACGGTTCGAAATATTGGCGGCTGCCAGGGCACGCCGGGAGGAGGCGCGTAAGCTGTTGGCTAGCTGAGTCGATCCCAGTGAGAACAAGAAAGCCGTTAAGGTAGAGCAGGAGCAAGAGGCGATAACGTTTGAAATGGTAGCCAGAGATTGGCATGCCAGCAATCAGAAGTGGTCTTGTAAGTATCCCTAGCTTTAGTTCTAGGCACTTTTTGAGATTTCCGGTTTCTCAGCCATCAGCCGGTACTTTTCCGGAGTCAGGTTATTCAGGGATTCATGGGGCCGCTTACTGTTGTATTCATTCAGCCAGCGTTCCGTTATTTCCCGTGCTTCATTCAGTGTTCTGAACAGATAAAAATCCAGTATTTCGGTCCGGAACGTTCGGTTAAACCGTTCGATAAATGCGTTTTGCATCGGTTTACCTGGCTTGATAAATTCCAGCATTACGCCATGGTCCTCAGCCCATTGTGCCAGAGCCAGCGATATCAGTTCCGGCTCGTTATCCATTCGCATCTTCACCGGATATCCACGGTTTGCCACTATTCTGTCCAGCACCCGCACGACCTGCTGCGCCGGATATTCAGGTCAATTCCGATGGCCAGAGCCTCGCGGTTAAAATCATCCACGACGTTGAAGGTCCGAAAACGTCGGCCACATGTCAGCGCGTCATGCATAAAATCAATCGACCAACTTTGGTTGAACGCTTCCGGCGTTGCCAGCGGAGCCGAATTGCGCACCGGCAGGCGTTGTTTTCCCTTACGACGAAAATTCAGTTTTAGTAGACAGTAAATCCGGTGTACACGCTTGTGGTTCCAGACGTTCCCTTACCTGCGAAGTACCTGAAACAGCTTCTTAAATCCATAGCGAGGATAGCGTTCAGTCGCCTCAGTCAGACTCTGGATCACCGGTTCATCACGTCGCGTATCGGGCTGATAAAAAACACTGTCCTGCAGGCCTGGCGGATGATCATGGCAAATTGTGCTGTCAGATAGCTGACGAGCTCCCGCTTTATCGCTGGTTTTAAAGCTTTTTTCAATTACATCTTTTAACGCCCGATTCTCAAGACTCAGGTCAGCAAACATTTGTTTGAGATCGTGATTCTCATCTTCAAGGTCTTTGATTTTTTTGATATCAACGGCTTCCTTACCACCATATTTCGCCTTCCAGTTGTAGTAGCTGGCTTAGGAAATAGCGTCCTCGCGACACACATCTTTGACGGTCCTGCCAGCTTCGACTGATTTCAGGACGGCAATGATCTGGTGCCCGGTGAATCGAATCTTACGCATAGCGATCCCCTCAGGGGACATAATCAGTATGTCGGAAGATCTCTAAAAGTGAATGGGCCGTTTTGAGGGGATACTACAGAGTAGCGGGACGCATTTTAGTTTACGTGACGAGACATGGGGCGTTTATATCCAGTATGCCTTCTGATACGTCAGGAAAATCAGCAAGCCGTATTAGTCTGATAACACTATTTTTTCCAATTGGTTACTTTAACTTTAAAAGGTCAATATCTACATTGAGAGCAGTCCCGGCTATTTTTACAATTGATGATGAAGATCACCTAAAATGATAGGTTGTTTTTATACAGTACCAAATTCGATTTTCTCCCTATAAGATAGATTGCATTTCCGCGGGTGTGGTTTACAAGGAAAGACTGTCAACATGCATCGCACTATTTCTGAGTTTTATCGCATTCCCCCTTTACTTATTCGGGCGCTAAAAAGCGGAGTCTCCTCCGTGGTGGAGTTTCATCTCAGCAGAGGATTACCAAAAGATTCACAAGACTCTCTGGGAAATAGCCCATTGATGATTGCGGCCCAGTATGGGCATTTCGCTATTTGCGAAATGTTGTTGCGCGCAGGTGTTGACGGTGAACATCAAAACAACCTCGGCTTTTGCGCCAGTGACCTAGCGCAGGAGCAAAAACTGCGTGATCTGTTGGCCTGTTATCGGCAGCCCCTTTCACTTGCCGAACAGGAACCCTCCGTGGTTTCAGTCGACGACTCAGAAACCGAGACAGAATTACCCGACGCTGAAATCCCGATAGATTTCATGCTGTGGGACGCAGAAGTTGAATCGAAGCCCGCCGAAGATAATCTAACGTTAAGGCATGCTTCCGCTGAAGCTCAGCAATTATTATCCCGCTATCGTCCGAAAGATGGCTCTGCTGAATGGGGTGATATCGAACTCACGCTTCCTGATCCACCAACGCCAGTCTCGAACTCTCCGCAAAATTACCCTTATCTCTCAACATTGCTCACTTGCGCACTGGATACCGGTCATATCTCTGCGCGTGACATCCGGCTTGCCGGAGAAGAGGATTTCGGTATGCAGTGGCCTGAATTTCGTGCCAGTGTCGAAGCATTAATCAGGGATTTACCCCTAGTCGTGGACGATGAAGATGTTATTCCGCCAGACGCTGCTCCTGCGACATTAGCGGCGAGTGATCCTCTTGAACCTTGGTTTGATGCTTTCAACGCATTGGGGCTGTTCGGCATCGTTGAAAACTATCTTGTGGACATTCGCCAGTGGGATGTCGTTGATAAAACTAAAGAAGAACGACTCGGACAGCGCATGGATACGGCGCTTATCAATCTGATGAAAATCCTAGCGGGTTTACCCGAAGCAGAATATTTGCAGTTGTTGCATCCGAATCACCTTCCGGCGTCAACGCCTGAGATTTTTGAAGAGCAAGATGACGCGGAAGAGGCTGATGAGGAAATGCTTACCGTATCCGATGACGATGACACTATCAGCTTTAGCGATCTGTTATTTCTCCTGAGAAGTGGGAAAGCAGACGAGTACCAAGATAATCATATCCCCCGCCCGGAGTATGCCGACCTGCAACAGCTCGTTGAGCGCGCTCGAACGCTTATCCTTGATGAAGGCCATAAAATGAGTCTGTATGTCAGCAGTTACAGAGATGCTTGGGAAGGGTTAATCCACGCCAATTTGCGTCTGGTCGTCACTATCGCGAATAAATACCGCGGGCGGGGATTAGATGTCGAGGATCTGATCCAGGAAGGCAACCTAGGCTTGATCAAGGCCGTTGAAAAATTCGACTATAGACGCGGATTTAAATTCTCCACGTATGCTACTTGGTGGATCCGCCAAAAGATCACCCGCGCGATTGCCGATCAGGCGCAGCTCATCCGTTTACCCGTTCACTTCTATGAGCAATTCAGGCGCTGGCGAAACAGTCGAGATCAATTACTGTATCGCCAGGGGATAACGCCCACGATCAAACGGCTGCAAGAATTGACTGAACTTCCAGAAAATCAACTCAAGCGGATGGCAAGATATGAAGAACAGACGGTGTTGATTGGCGATTTTCATGATGACCCTCTCAACAACAAAGCGGCGCTGTCCGGGGACGCAATCCTGACCGGAAAGGATTTCACCAGTGCTTCCGTTCAATCTCTGGAGCTAAGAGAAAGTATTTCATTGGTGCTGGAAACGCTTTTGCCACGTGAAAAACAGATCATAAAAATGCGTTTTGGCATCGGTATGACGCAAGATTTCACTCTTGAAGAGGTGGGTAAACAGTTTGATGTTACGCGAGAAAGGATACGTCAGATAGAAGCCAAAGCGCTCCGTAAGCTACGCTATCAAAGCCGGGCGTCGAAATTAGGCGGCTTCGTCGAACACTGGGAAACCGCGTTGAGTGAGATGCAGGAAGAAGAATAATGACGACCATGCGCCATGCGCCACCGAATGCGGCAATTATGATCGAAGCTCTGCGTGGGCTCGGGTACAACACCGCCACCGCACTAGCCGACATCATTGACAACAGCATTAGTGCCGGAGCCCGTAAGGTCGATCTGACTTTTCACTGGCGTGAGTCGGATAGCTATATCGTGGTTCGGGATAATGGGGGAGGCATGTCGCCCACTGAACTGGATGTTGCGATGCGTCTGGGTGTCAAAAACCCGCTGACACGTCGTTCAGGACACGATCTGGGCCGCTTCGGTCTTGGACTCAAAACCGCCTCTTTTTCGCAATGTCGCCGTCTGACGGTTTCCTCTAAAAAAGAGGGAATAACGACTATCCTGCGATGGGATCTGGATATTCTCGCCGCAAGCACGGACGACGGTTGGTATTTGCTTGAAGGCGCTGACCCTAGGGGTCAGGAGGCGTTAGCGCAAGCTGAACCTGAGTCCAACGGCACTGTGGTGCTGTGGGAAGTTTTAGATCGAATTGTCACGCCCGGCTATGGTGAGAAAGATTTCCTCAATCTGATGGATGGCGTTGAACAACATCTGGGGATGGTATTTCACCGATTTCTTGAGGGGCGTTCTCCCCGGCTCATTCTCACACTCAACGATCGCAAAATTAAAGCCTGGGATCCCTTTTTCAGCGGGCATCCTTCTAAACCCTGGCATTCGCCTTCGGCTATGGCGCCAGGCGCCCCCGCAGTGAAGGTGGAGTGCCACGTCCTACCTCATCAGGATCACCTGACGACTCAGGAGTATCAACTGGCTCAAGGCCCGGCAGGATGGACTGCTCAGCAAGGATTCTATGTATACCGCAATGAGCGATTGCTGGTGGCGGGCAGCTGGCTTGGACTCGGTAGTCCCCGAGCGTGGACGAAAGATGAAACCCACCGCCTTGCACGGATCCGTCTGGATATCCCGAATGATGCCGACATAGACTGGAAGATTGATATTCGTAAATCGATGGCGCGCTCACCGGTTTCGCTGCGTCCCTGGTTAACCCAATTGGCGCAATCCACACGCGATCGCGCGGTACGGACATTTGCAAAACGCGGGAAAATGAATAAGCGCAAGCCCGGCGAGGAACTCGTTTATCTCTGGCAGACGCAGAAGACGTCATCCGGTGTTCATTACCAGATTTCGTTACAACATCCTGTCGTCAGTAGTATCCTTTCGCAGGCCGGCGAGTTGTCCCCGCAAATTCAGGCCATGCTAAGACTGATTGAGGAAACTGTTCCGGTTCAGCAAATCTGGCTTGATACGGCAGAGACAAAAGAGACGCCGCGGACAGGCTTTGAAACCGCTCCGATCGCAGAGGTTTTGTCCGTATTACAGGTGATGTATCAGACCATGGTTGGACAGCATGCGATGTCACCGGCGCTGGCGAAAAAGCATCTGCAAAATATGGAACCCTTCGATAATTATCCCGAATTAATTGCACAACTCCCCGACGATCAACAAGAGAAATCGCTATGAGTCTTAATCCCCTAGATGACGCGCAACTGAGTGTATTGCAGATTGTACAAACGTTCCTGCAAGGCCAGGATAAAAGCACGATCACGCCAGGTATTCTGCGCCAACACATTGATATGGTTTGTCAGATGAAGCCGGAGTGGAGCCACCTTGATAAACGGGAGATTTTGGTCGAAGAGTTGATCCGCCGTTACAGCATCTGGATGGGAGAAGATACTTCTCTGAGTAATGATGAAGGGCATCAACCCTGGCTGACCGCTGACGCAAAACGCGAATGGCGCTACTGGCATCGATATCGCCAATGGCTTGGCAAAACGATGCCCTGGGGAGTTATGGATACCCTTGACCGTTCAACGGATCGTGTTCTGGGATTACTAGAGCAGCCGGGGCGAGAAGGGCGTTGGGACCGGCGCGGTCTGGTGGTCGGTCATGTACAGTCGGGAAAAACCAGCCACTATACCGGACTAATCTGTAAAGCCGCGGATGCGGGATATAAGATAATCATTGTCCTTGCCGGTTTGCATAACAACCTCCGCTCGCAAACCCAAATGCGTCTTGATGAAGGATTCCTTGGCTATGAGACGAGCCCACTCAGAGAAAAAGTGACCATCATTGGGGTGGGCGATATTGATAGCGATCCCATCATTCGTCCCAATTACGTCACCAACCGATCTGAAAAAGGTGATTTCAGTGCCGGAGTGGCTAAGAATCTGGGTATCAGTCCCGAGCAACGCCCTTGGCTGTTCGTGGTAAAGAAAAATAAGTCTATTTTGAAGCGTTTGCATACCTGGATTGAAAACCATGTTGCCACCAGCGTTGACCCCGTCACCGGAAAGCGTTTTGTTTCGGAATTACCGCTGCTGATGATTGATGATGAAGCGGATAACGCCTCAGTTGATACGGGGGAAATCGTCTACGATGACGACGGAAAGCCGGATGCTGAACATCAGCCAACGGCAATCAATAGCCTGATTCGTAAACTGTTGATGCAGTTCAGCCGTAAGGCGTACGTTGGATATACCGCCACGCCCTTTGCCAATATTTTTATTCACGAGAGTAATGAAACGCGTAATGAAGGCCCGGACCTGTTCCCTTCTGCCTTTATTATTAATCTCGGCGCGCCCTCGAACTACATCGGCCCGGCAAGGGTATTTGGTCGAGCCACCGCGGAGGGTCGGATCGGAGAGCTGCCTTTGATCAGGCGAGTGGACGATCACTGTAGCGATGACGGAAAAAGAGGGTGGATGCCGGTTTCTCATAAGAGTTCGCACCATCCCTCGCTGGATACGCTAACCCATTTTCCGGACTCGTTAAAACACGCCATCGACAGCTTTTTACTAGCGTGCTGCGTCAGAGAATTACGCGGTCAGGGAGACAAACACAGTTCAATGCTGGTTCATGTGACCCGTTTCAATAAAGTGCAATCGGTTGTTTATGAGCATATTGACGCCTACATTCAGGATGTGAGACAGCGACTGACGCGAAGGATTGGACACGAGCCTTTTTTACATCAGCTTGAGTCACTCTGGCAGGCCGATTTTTTGCCGACGGGTCAGACGATCCGCGACGTTATGCCGCAGCAGGTTCCAGACGACGCCTTCGCGTGGGGGGAGATCGTCGACAAACTGTATACCGTGATCGAAAACGTGTCGGTGCGAATGATAAACGGAACGGCGAAAGATGCGCTTGATTATTCGGACAGCGCGACAGGCTTAAAAGTCATTGCGATTGGCGGAGACAAGCTGGCCCGAGGGTTAACGCTTGAGGGCTTATGCACCAGTTATTTCTTACGCGCTTCTCGCATGTATGACACGTTAATGCAGATGGGGCGCTGGTTTGGCTATCGCCAGGGGTATCTGGACGTATGTCGGCTGTATACCACTGATGAGCTGATTGAATGGTTTGAGCACATTGCGGATGCGTCGGAAGAGCTGAGAGAAGAGTTTGACAATATGGTCGCCAGTGGCGGAACCCCGCGTGATTTCGGGCTAAAAGTGAAATCACACCCCGTGTTAATGGTGACATCGCCCTTAAAAATGCGGAGTGCGCGTTCGCTATGGCTCTCTTTCAGTGGCACAGTGGTCGAAACGATTTCGTTGTTTAAAGAACCGGAGTACCACAAGCGTAACTACGCGGCCTTCCAGCGTCTGACTGGGCGTGTCGGTTCTGGCGCGCCGATCCCTGAGAGACGACGCGGAGAGAAGATTGAAAAATGGAACGGGGTCATTTGGCCAAACGTCTCCCCCGAGCCGATCATTGATTTTTTAACGGAATATGAGACCCACGCTCAGGCCAGAAAAGCCAACAGCAAACTGCTGGCGGATTTCATTACGCGGATGAATCGTGTTGATGAGCTCACCCAATGGACGGTGGTGGTGATAGGGGGTGGCGTCGATCGTCATCACGATGTCTGTGGCTTCCCCGTCCCGCTTATGATGCGTAAAGCGTCTGAAGGGGTAACTGACCGCTATTCCATTGGTCGTTTACTTTCCCCACGCGATGAAGGGATTGACTGCGATGAATCGATCTGGCTTGCCGCGCTGGAAGAAACGCAGCGTATTTTTCATGCCGACCCCGGACGCAATGAAGGACGCGATGAGCCCGTCATTCCTAGTGGCGTGGTACTGCGTCGGATCAAAGGATTTGGCATAAACGACATCCCGCCACAACGTCAAAAAGGGCTACTGCTCATTTACTTACTGGACCTGCAACAGGCGTTGTCGGTAACGGAATATCAGGATGATGCCTTGCCTGTGGTTGCTTTTGGCATCAGTTTTCCGGGAAGCCGCAGTGGGGTGACGGTGGAGTACAAAGTGAACAACGTACTGTGGGAGCAAGAGTATGGTGCGGCTGAGTAAAGACGATCTGCTGGTGGCCTGGAAAGCCCTGGATCGATCGCAGATTGACGAACAGCCCGGTGCCCAGGGTTGGCGCGGGATTCGGCTTTTTACGCACCAGGACTGTAGCTTTCATGCCGGGCGTCGTCAGCCTGATAATGAAGAAATGCTGATTGTCGAGTTTCCTCATCCTCTTTCGCCGGGCTCGACCGCGTTACCGTCCTGTAAAGGATTTCGCGTTGAGATGACAGGAACAGAGGAGGGGCGGCAGAACGGTTTGATGATCCGTCGCCAGCAAACGGGGAATGCGGATGTCTTTACGACGATGATTCTGGATATTCTCCATTCACTCCTGAGCGTTTCGGAAGCGCATCTGTTTGAAATCCTGCTCCGTCGGATTCGTTTATGGCAGGCATTTATGGAGCGTGATACCCGTTTACTCAGTTACGAAGAAGAAGTGGGGTTAATCGGTGAACTGACGTGTCTGGAACGGTTGATCGAGAGCGGTCTTGTGTCGTCAACGGCAGTCGGAGCATGGGTAGGGCCGCAGCATGGCCTACAGGATTTTGAACTCGATGAACGAGCCATTGAGGTAAAAAGCACTACAGCAGAGCAGGGTTTTTGCGTAACCATCCACTCTCTTGAACAACTGGACTGGCAGCGACCTGGCTCGCTCGTGTTGTGCGGGTTGCGCTTCAACGAGCATCCCACCGGAGCGACTCTGAATGATATCATTAACCGTCTTCGTCAGCGGTTTGAGGGGAGCTCTCAGGCGGCTTGTCTTTTTGAGGGATCGCTTTGTCACGTCGGATATTTCAGTGAACATGCTGAATTCTATACACGTCATTTCTTGCTGACAGAGGCGTTCGGACTCCCCATTGAAGAAGATTTCCCCTCTCTGACGCATGCTGATGTCCCGTTGCCGGTGGTGAGTGCGTGCTATCAACTCGAACTCCAAACACTAATTCCTCAGGCTCAAAATTTTAACCATTGCTTGTCAGACTTTGCAGGATTACCGCATGGAACTTATTGATTTTTTGCGTCAAACGCAGAATGAGATTCGCAAAGAATATCAGGATCAGATGGCTCAGCCTGGGGTTGAGTCACCTTTTCAGGAGCTGATTTTTACCGATGTTGTCATGCGTCATATGGCCGATATCGGTATGACATTCGACGATGCCGAGACGTGTCACTTTATGGCGAAAGTAAGTGGACACAATGTGCATCTCAGCGGTTATGCCTTCTCAGAAGATGGCGATCAGCTTGACCTTTTTGTCAGCATTTATCACGGTAGCGATGAGCTTTGTCACGTCCCGGATGCCGAGACAAAAGCGATTGCCGGCCACTGCATTCAATTTTTGCAGAAGTGTGTTGACGGTAAATTATCATCCACGCTGGATCAGTCCAATGATGCCTGGCAATTGGTGACGACCATCGAACAGTCCTATACGGAACTGGAGCAAATCAGAATTTATGTACTGACCGATGGTCAGGTGAAAACCCGCTGGTATCAGTCCCGTGACGTGGTCGGTAAAACCATTAAATTAGAGGTTATGGACATTGTCCGCCTGTTTAACCACTGGCAGGAAGGTAAGCCACGCGACGAACTGCAGGTTAATTTTGATGAGGTGGCGGGGGGCGCACTCCCCTGTGTCTGGATCCCGGATGAAATGGGTGAGTATGATTATGCGCTGACGGTGGTTCCGGGAGAGACTCTGCGATTTATCTATGAAAAATATGGCAACCGCATTCTGGAAGCGAACGTTCGTTCATTTCTGAGCCAGACGGGGAAAGTCAACAAGGGGATTCGCGACACCTTACGTGAGCAGCCCGAGCGTTTTATGGCTTATAACAACGGTATCGTGATTGTTGCCGATCAGGTCAGGCTTGGTGAAGCGCCGGGGGGCGGCCCTGGCATTGCGTGGATACAGGGGATGCAGATCGTCAACGGTGGGCAGACGACGGCCTCCATGTTTTTCACCAAAAAGAAATTCCCGGCAACAAATCTGCGTAATGTGCGTATACCCGCAAAAGTCATCGTACTGAAACAGACGAACAATGCACAGGAAGAGATGTTAATTGCGGATATTTCGCGGTTCTCAAATAGCCAGAATAAAGTCAATATTTCCGATTTGTCAGCAAATCGACCAGTACATGTACAGCTGGAAAAAATGGCAAACACGGTCTATTGCCCGGACGGATACAGTCGTTGGTTTTACGAGCGAGCGAACGGCAGTTATAAGGTCATGCTGGAACGAGAAGGTAAAACACCAGCGGGAATCAAACGGTTAAAAGACGCGATTCCTCCCTCTCGTCGGATAACGAAAACGGATTTCGCAAAATATCACTGTGCCTGGTTACAGCGTCCGGATTTAGTCAGCCTCGGCGGACAGAAAAACTTTTCCGCATTAATGACGATGATCGACAAGGATACTGAGCGTTATGGGGATGAACTGAACATTGAGAGTTTTAAAAATTACATCGCGCAGGCCATTATCTATAAGAAAGCCTATAAGTTGATTAATTCACTTTTCCCCGCCTTTAAGGCGAATATCGCCGCCTATACCGTGGCCGCCTATTCACATCTTTATGGAAAAGAAACGGACCTGGCAGAGATCTGGAATCAGCAGGGCATTGAGGAAACGATGGGGAACCGCCTTGTCAGCCTAGCTCACCGGGTGAATAGGCTTCTGACTGAATCGGCGAACGGCAGGATGATTTCAGAATGGGCGAAAAAGCCTGAATGCTGGGACTATGTGCGAAGTAAAACCTATTTCTCCGCGCAGGGAAAAAAAGATGACCTCTCGCATGATGAAATTGCACACTGAGTTCAGTATCAACGCCATATGTGAGCATTGTGGGTTGCTCGCAGCGGTTGTTCTGTCTGGATGTGCTACGGCATAACATCAACATACAATTAACAGGGGTATTTAAGGTCCAGCGTTAATCATTCACAGAACCTCGCTCCGGTGGGGTTTCGTTTTTGTGATACCTTGCTTTTTAATAATTCGCTGAACAAGCATTTTAAGGTAAGATAGTATGACTCTCCGTGAGTTACCAGCGTTGACGGTTAGGTGTTTGGCAGAGTGATATATTGCCTATTCATTATTATGGTGAGCTCAGACCAACGTAAAGTGGAAATTTCACCAGTATATTACTGGACAAATTTAGAAGGGGTAGTTGAAGGATTGCCATAGCATAGGGCTGATTTGTCCTATTAATATGGCGTATATTCACATTAAGACCTTTTTATAGAATAAAGTGATATTTATCGCTGATGTTTCACGGCGTTATTAGAAGCGGTAGCTGAAATCAGCACAGCCAGTCCATGGTGACTCCATCCTATCGCCTTTCTCGTAATGAATGACGATGGGCTAGTGGTATCACTCTATTTCCTATTGATTGTCGGCGGATTGAGAGCTGATTATGTGATGCCACTGGCATCAAAGCGCGCTATTGCCTTTATCTCTTCACAAAAGACGTTTTTATATATATTTTGTGTAGAGAACATCAAATTACATTATTTGTCGTTCTTGGTCTAATTGTTTGGTGTTAATATTAATTCACACCTTTTTTTTCAATTTCTTTTGCGCCAAGAAACTTGAATTTGGGGATTGAACTTCGATGTTTGGCTTTAAGACTTTCCCGTTTCAACTCGACGAGTGAGCAGAGGTAATTAGGTGAGATAGTCTTTTTTACAGCTTATAGGGTGTATTTTTTAAAAACAGCTTATAGGTTGTAGAACGATCTAAAAAACGGCGAGTATCTTATGAATATAGTTTATCCATTGAATACCATAAATCAGTTACGCCCGCATCTGATCGGTTTTCGTAAAGTGAGTGGGCAAACCCAAAAAGATATTGCTGCCAGACTTGGTGTAACGCAGCAATCTTATGCCCGATTGGAGGCGAACCTAGGCAGTGCCAGTATTGAGAATTGAGAGGTTGTTCAAAGTGTTTACTGTGTTGGGCGTTGGAATAGAACTTTCTTCTTCATTGGCTTCATCAAGCATAAATTCAGATAAGTTAACGGATAAGTATAGAGACTCTACTGTAAGGAGAGAAAAGTGGTGATGGTACTCCTGAAAATTGGATGAATGTATTTTAATCGTCATTATTTTATCCCCATAAAATTGGCCGCGAGCAGTTAAATCGGATTTACCTGCCTTGCACTAGCTGATGTAGTATTGGTGAGGAGGCCGTCGTAGGCTGCTTATATGTCGATAAAAACGGTTTTTATAAGCATATGGGAAGGAATCGATAGAGCCGTCACAACATCAGCCACTCCCCAGCTACTGTGCTCTAATCTCAGCAACCAACGTACTAATATCCCGTTTTTTGCGTGGCCTTAGCGGTGCTTCCGGCTCTGAAACCACAGGCGGCACAAACTCCGGTCCAGTCGCTTTGCCAGCAGATAGGCTAGCGGGTTTTGTATGGCGCCACGAGTAACGCGTTGGGCTGCATCATCAAGCACTTCCTGGCACAGGGGAAACGACAGGTTCTGCATGGCCTGCAAGACAAGCTGTTTTTCAGGACGGGTTGACGTCATGGCCGGTTATCTGACGTACTAGATGGCGCAGGCGGATCACGCCGTCGGGCGCAGCCTGAAGCAGGCTCATCAGTTCGCCGCGAGATGATGATATCCAGTCCAGCAATAGAGGTGTGTCTGGATCTAGCTCGTTTTGCGCTATAAGCTCGTAGAGCCCGCCGGGGGCTTTGTTATCAAGAGGGTAATAGCTGCTGAACGTCGGCTGGCGGATATCGACGTCAATCATCAGGACTTTCAGCCCCTGATCGGCCAGGTAGCCGCCGAGGTTAGCCGTATCGGTGGTTTTCGCCACGCCACCTTTGGTGGAGAGAATAGCGGTAATTAGCGTAGGTAGAATATGTGCATCTGCGTTTTTCATAACTAATGCCTTTTTCGTTGTCTGAAAAGGAATTTCCTGTGAAAACGCTGATTTGTTAGTCGGTTAAGTTACCCGATAGCTTTGATTCAAAATCGACCGTAGAGATACATGCCGGTTCGAGTCCGGCATTCGCACCATTAGTACAGCGCGAACAAGAAGCCACCGAAAGGTGTTTTTTTTGTGCCTGGAATTTGGCCCAGCGAGTTTCCCATACCTTACTCAGACTTATCTTCATCAACGAATTGCTGCACCTCGTCATTGCAACTTTTGCGAGCAGGTTCTGCAATCCCTTGAACGTTCATTTTCATCCAAGAGGTGCTGGACTAACCGGGAGTGATGATTATCATGTTATCGAGACTACAGACCCAGAGAGCGTGTTATGCAACATATCATTGAAGGTTTCCTCAGCTTCCAGAAAGATATTTTCCCACAGCGTAAGGAACTCTTCCGCAGCCTTGCCTCCAGCCAGAACCCTAAAGCGCTTTTTATATCGTGTTCTGACAGCCGCCTGGTACCCGAGCTTGTGACTCAGCAAGACCCGGGGCAGCTTTTCGTTATCCGTAACGCAGGCAACATCGTTCCTTCCTTTGGCCCGGAACCGGGCGGGGTGTCGGCGACCATTGAATACGCGGTGGTGGCACTGGGCGTCACGGATATCGTGGTTTGCGGCCACTCCAACTGCGGTGCCATGAAGGCTATAGCTTCTTGCCAGTGCCTTGACCCGATGCCTGCTGTGGCCCACTGGCTGCACTATGCGGACGCGGCCAAAGCGGTGGTAGAGAAGAAAACGTGGGATAACGAAATCGACAAAGTTAACGCTATGGTCGAAGAGAACGTCATAGCCCAGCTAAACAATATTAAGACTCACCCGTCCGTTGCCGTGGGTCTGCGCAACAACGGCCTGCGTCTGCACGGTTGGGTGTACGACATCGAAAGTGGCGAGATCCGCACGCTGGATAAAAATACGAAGAATTTCGTTTCACTGGCAGATAACCCCGCAGTTTACTTCGAATAAAGTGATGTTTGGCCTTAACTATCAAATTGAATCCACGTTTCGACGTGGATTTTTTGCCAGCGGCATGGATAGTGAATAAAAATCTTGCGGGCATATAAATATCATATGAGCTATCTACTAATATGAGATGGCCCAAAAGTTACTCATTATATTTATCTTTTATTAAGATTATAAATTCACCCAATGATAATAATTCGTTTCTTATTTCTTTAGGGTATTTATCATGCAATGGTTTAGGTACTACTAATGTAACTCCTGCATCTTTCATTTCTTGAAATTGATTGGCAGAAACACCTTCCTGTAAAGTAAATAAGTGTATATTGTTAATCCTGTTTGCTTCATTAATCGCCTGTCTCCAACGATCCTTACAGGTTGTTTTAACTGCTAACATCCTTAGATTTTCAGCGGGGTATGCTGGGTTATGATATTCAATTCCGGATGGGAAAAGAAAATCAGGCTTTTTTTTACCCTCAGTAATACTTTGCGTAGTAAACGTTGTAAGTCCATTCGCAAGAAATATTTTCTCAAGATGCATCTCAAGTGATTTTCCTGAACGGGATTTTCGACGATTACTAACTGAATTCGCAAGTTCAATGAACTCTTCTACAGAATCGAAACCTTTCTTTATTTTATCTAGAACATGAATTTCTTCAATTTGCCGGAACAATGAATACTCTTTCTCGCGTCGTTCTAGTAACAATTTATCTGGAGTATCACCTTTGAATTTAAAGATATTTGGAAGATACTCGATAATATCACTACCACTAGGGAACGTTACTTTCCATGAATCAGGTATTGAGTAATTATGAGATTTCCAATCACTATCATCAATAGCGAAACCGCCTAATATCTGAGCTGATGGCCCAGATCGCGCCGTCCCAGGAAGCACTTCGCCAATAATTGCTTCGAGTAAATCTTCTTCTTCAACAGTACAGCATACCCATGCTTCAACAAGACCACAGTCTTTCAAGTTTTCAGGTGTATAGAAAGCAAATATAGCTATAGCACCTGTATTATTTTGGTTCTGTACCGGGCTTTTTTGTCCACCCCAGCAGGTAATACGAGTTTCATTACGGCCCTTTGGGTTAAGGTTTCTTGGTTTACTGTTGTAATATACAGCTCTTACCTGAGAGTCATTGACTTCATGGGAAATTATTTTTGCAGTAAGACCTACTGATGGATTTTCTTCATCAATTCGGTTAATTGAAGGGAAAAGAAAATTTGCTGAATTATTAGGAAGATAAACGCCAGATTGATGGCCGCCACTAGCTCCGGTATCATTTGCCGAGAGCCTTTTGATATGTATGTACCAATTATCTGATGATTTTTCCGTTAACCAATGTTGAAAATCAGACACTTAATCCCTCTCACCGATATCGGTATGTATACCACCCAGCTATTGTTATGAATTTATTATCCACGTTATTGAATAGATGTCGATGATGAGAGACTAAGTTTTAGTGCGTTGCGAGGTTTTTTCTTGGTACTGGAGGATTACTTTATGGGATTATTTCGATGCTAATTATTTAATTGATGAATACCTTTGGAATCGATCACAGCATGAGTATCACTTGCGCATAGCCACTCTTCAATCCTTTCTGATAATGCATTAGCTGAAAGCTTTATTCGGCCTTTCAGAGAACACTCCCAGATGATCAATTCACGCCAGCCTTGTTCTGTCAGTAGTCGGGGGACGTCATTATCCCGCCTGACATTTGAATCGATCTTTTTTATCCAAAACTCGGTTCTTGTCGCGGGCACTTTGAACAGGTAACAATCATGATGATGCCAGAAGCAGCCGTGAACGAAAATTGTGGCTTTATAATCATCAATAACGAAGTCTGGTTTTCCTGGAAGATCAGAAACTTGAGTGCGATAGGTTATCCCAGCTTCATCCAGAACCCGGGATAACAATTTCTCTATGGCTGTATTTTTATTACGTATCGCCCTCATGTTCTTGCTTCTGATTGAGGGGGAGTGTACGTCAGCCATAATTTACCTTATGCGGCTTCACTTTTGTCTTTTGAAACAGCCGAAGCAATGTAAGGTTCCAGTAACTTAGCTACGGCTGCAAATGCCGGCACAATAACTGAGTTACCGAACTGCCGATACGCTTGGGTATCTGATACCGGGATGTAGAAGTCTGCTCCACCTGGAGTTTCGAACCCCATAATTCGGGCACATTCTTTTGGTGTCAAACGGCGAGGTCGATTGGCTTGATTTTCAGGATCTGCGAAATCTTTCTCACCAAGCTCCATGTCCCATCCTCGATCAATCAGGATCTCAGAGCCATCTTTGTGATAGCGGGCTGAAAGCGTTCTGGCAACGCTCGATTCATTTTTCGGATTTACTAAACCAAATCCAAAACCATTGCCTTTTGCCTGGTGTTTTTTTGCATAGTTATAAAGATATTTCCACAGATGCTCTGTCAGAATGTACTTTGGAGCAACATCTTCGAGTAGTAATTCACCAAATGATGGTCTTTTCTTCGGAAAGAACTGACTCAAGTTTTTGAGTGAAAAATCGCCATGAATATTCAAATCACGACGGAACCCAACCAATACGATACGTTCGCGGTGTTGAGGTAAGAAATTTTTCCCATCGATGATTTTAGGATCGCCAGGGCCGGTAGCCTGAGCATCAGCAATTTCGTAACCCAGTTCATCCAGTGTTTCCATGATAATTTTGAAGGTTTTCCCTTTATCATGGCTCTTAAGGTTTTTGACGTTTTCGAGAAGGAAAATTGCAGGTTTTTTCGCAGCAATAATCCGGGCTACGTCAAAGAACAATGTCCCCTGAGTTTCACACTCAAAACCGTGAGCTCTCCCCAGAGAGTTCTTCTTAGATACTCCTGCCAGGGAAAAAGGCTGGCATGGGAAACCTGCCAACAAAACATCATGATCAGGGATTTCTTTATCGATATTTTTATATGCTTCCTGATCGGAAATATCATCATTCTCGCTGAGGGTGATCTCGCGAATATCAGAGTTGAACTTGTGATGTGCAGGGTCACAGTACCAGTTAGCTTTGTAGGTGCGAACAGCTTCTTTGTTCCATTCACTGGTAAACACGCATTGACCACCGATCTCTTCGAACCCTTTACGAATTCCACCAATGCCTGCAAACAGGTCGATAAAACGGAACTTATAGTTAGGGTGAAACGATGAGGGTTTTGGCAACATTGATCGCAGTAATTTCACCTCAGCGTCTATCAATACTTTCTGCGGCGTTTTTCCTTTAAGCCAACGATTCAAAGACTCACGTGTCCATTCGCTACCACTGGCTTCACGCAGAAGCTCGGCGATGGCTTTCTGATCGTAAATTCCAACCAGTTTTTCAACTAGTGCCTTATCTTCTTCCTGCTGGGCTAACTGTTGTTCTTGTGCTTCAGCGCGGAAATTTTTTGCACGCTCATGGAACTCTTGCATAATGACTCTTCCAAATGTGGAATGACTTAGTGATAGCCTATCACTCATTATACCCAGTTAAAAGATGTATGGATGAATATCCAGTGCAATGCCTGTAATGAGTGTCGTCTGGGCCCGAATGCAACAGGGCAACTCTCAGAAGCTGCCCTGACGATTCACTCTCGAAAATAGGCCGAGTGTGTCATTTCATGACTTCGTGATATTCCATTTCTCTCAATGCCCGGCCATGCAGGTTGCATAGTGCAGGAAGCAGATGCGCGGTTGCATTCAGATAACTATTTAGCTGCCCCCAGTCGACGGCATTAGGCTGGGAACTTGTCTGCAAAAGCTCATTGAATAGCATCAACCCGTTGCACAAACCTTCCGTTTGTTCTGCCGACAATGCCGCCAGATCGAGAAGCTGTGATGGTGTTAAGTCATGCAAATCAATTTGATTGAACAGTTCTCGATAGAGAGCAAGGGTGCTTGTAGCTGTTTCTGACGCTATGTTTTGGCTAATGTTTTCCATATCGGTCATTTCCATTGGGGGAGAAATACCGCTACCAGAAGAGACGCTAAACTCGGGGTGGTAGCTCGAGCGGCGTTAGCGTACCGGCCCCAACGGATCCCGGCCCTCCCGGAGGAAGCACCACCCGAGCCACCATTGTTGGGTGCGCATCGGCATACCCGAATTTATACCATATTCGGACAGGGTTGGGGATTCGGAACGCTAACTCCGGCTGCAGATTGTGCCGCAGCCAACAGACTATAGCGCTGGCGGAAAGGCTAAAAAACAACCTGTGCGGAATTACAGGGGCTTACTGCTCAGTTTGGAATGCGGCTCGCAACAATCGCCTTCAGCGGTCTTTAACCTACCCCAAATCCGCCCCATTGCTAGCAATAACGGTTTTGTACCACCAGAAAGACTTCTTGCGGGTACGGGCAAGGGTGCCGTTGCCGTTGTCGTCGCGGTCAACATAAACCAAACCATAGCGCTTGCTCATTTCCCCGGTCGAAGCCGCCACCAGGTCAATGCAGCCCCAGGTGGTGTAGCCCATCACCGGCACGCCGTCGGCGATGGCGTCGGCCATGGCGCGGATGTGTTCGCGCAGGTAGCTGATGCGGTAATCGTCCACTATCTCGCCGTCGGCGTTGAACTCGTCGTGTGCGCCCAGGCCGTTTTCCACCAGGAACAGCGGCTTTTGGTAGCGGTCATACATCATGTTCATGGTGATGCGTAAACCCAGCGGGTCGATACCCCAGCCCCAGTCGCTGCGCGGAATATGCGGGTTGGTCAGGGATTTCACCACGTTGGCGGCGCTGCTGTTGTTGTCGTTCATATCGGCAGAAGCGCAGCGCGAGGCGTAATAGCTGAAGGAAACAAAATCGACGGTGTTCTTCAGGATCTCGCTGTCGTCTTCCTCCATCACGATGTTCACGCCTTTCTCGCGGAATACCCTGGCAGAGTAAGAAGGGTAACTGCCACGTGCCTGTACATCGATAAAGAACAGGTTCTCGCGGTCTTTTTCCAGCGCGGCCCACACGTCTTCCGGCTTGCTGGACCAGGGGTAGAAATTGCCGCCGGCCAGCATGCAGCCTACCTGGTTGGCGGGGTTCACTTCATGCGCAATACGCGTCGCCAGGGCGCTGGCTACCAGTTCGTGGTGCACCGCCTGGTATTTTACCTGCTCGGGGTTCTCGCCTGCTTCGAACACCAACCCGGCACCGGAAAACGGGCTGTGCAGCACAATGTTGATTTCGTTGAAGGTCAGCCAGTACTTCACCAGGCCATCAAAGGCTTCGAAACAGGTGCGGGCATAGCGGGTGAAAAATTCCACCATTTTACGGCTGCGCCAGGAGCCGTATTCGGTCACCAGGTGCATCGGCACGTCGAAATGGCACAGGGTCACCAGTGGCTCGATGCCGTATTTGCGGCACTCTTCAAACAGGCTGCGGTAGAAGGCGATGCCTTCCGGGTTCGGGGTCAGCTCGTCGCCGTTCGGGTAAATCCGGCTCCAGGCGATGGAGGTGCGGAATACGCTAAAGCCCATCTCCGCCATCAGCGCAATGTCGTCGCGGTAGCGATGGTAAAAATCAATCGCGTCGTGGCTTGGGTAAAACTCGTCTTCGCGCAGGGTGAAGCGCTTTTCCAGGCCCAGCTTCACCGGCATGCGGTTGGGACCATGCGGGATCATGTCGACCGTGGTCAGCCCTTTACCGCCCTCCAGATAGCCACCTTCAGACTGGTTGGCGGCCAGGGCGCCGCCCCATAAAAACCCTTGCGGGAATGTCGAATCAGACATGAAATCCTCTGTAACTTAAATAGTGTTCTATTGGGTATTCGCGGCGTTAACGGTATTCGTCACCGGGGCCGGGGGCGCGGTTTGGGGTTCTTCGTTTTCCGGGATGTCTTCGAAGCCCAAAAGCAGCGTGAGCACGAACGACAGCACCACGGCCAGCACCATCACGCCGCCGACCCAGACAATGCTCATCGGGTTGGCCGGGTCGAAGAACTGCACGCTGGTGAACAGGCCGGGCGAAGCCATCGAATGGCTGGCCAATCCGCCGATACCGGCGACGGCACCGCAGATAAAGCCGCTGATCAAACTGGCGATCAACGGGCGTTTGAGCCGCACCGCAACGCCATACAGCGCCGGTTCGGAAATGCCCGCCACAATGGCGGAGGCGGCGGCGGCCAGTGCGGTCTGGCGCAGTTCGCGGTTCTTGGTTTTGAACGCCACGGCTAGCGAAGAGCCGCCGAGCGACAGGTTGGCGCCAATCTCGGAAGGCATCACCATGCCCTCTTTGCCGGTCTCGGCGATGGTCTGAATGATGGTTGGGGTGAATACGCGGTGCATGCCGGTCATCACCAGCAGCGGCCAAATGGCCCCCATAATGGCGACGGAAAGCCAGCCCAGATAGCCATGCACGGTGTACACCAGCGCCGAAATCCCGCTGCCGATCCAGATGCCGAGCGGCCCGATAAACACAATCGCGATCGGTGCGGCAATCAGCACAATCAGCATCGGCTTAAGGAAGTTCTTGGTCACCGCCGGGGTGATGCGATCGACCCAGCGTTCGATGTACGACAATATCCAGGTCATCACCAGCGCGGGGATCACCGTATAGGTGTATTTCACCGCCGTCACCGGGATGTAGGCGAACTCCACCGCCTGGCCCTGCGCCGCTTTGGCCATCAGGTCGATAAAGTTAGGGTGCAGCAGCACCCCGGCAATGGCGATCGCCAGCGACATGTTGGTTTTGAATTTCAGCGCCGCAGAGGCAGCCACCATCACCGGCAGGAAGAAGAACGCACCGTCGCCAATCACGTTCAATATCACCAGCGTCGACGAGCCTTTGTCGAACACGCCGGCCATATCCAGGATCATCGCCAGCAGCTTCACCATCGAACCGCCGATGATGGCCGGGATCAACGGTGACATGGTGCCGATCAGGGCGTCGAGAATACCGGCACCGATGCCTTTCAGGGTGATTTTGCGTTTTGCCGGGGCGGCGGTGGGTGTCGCCCCCGGCATGCCGAGCGCCAGCACTGCCTGATAGGCTTTCGACACTTCATTGCCGATGATCACCTGGCATTGCTCGCCGCTGTGCACCACGCCCAAGACGCCATCAATGGCCTTCAGCGTCGGGGTGTCGATCAGCGCCTTGTCTTTCACCACGAACCGCAGGCGGGTCATGCAGTGGGTAACGGCTTCGATATTGTTGAGGCCACCCAACGCCTTCACGATAGCGGGGGAGATCTCTGCGTAATTCTTCGGCATGGAATTATCGTCTCTCTAGATAGGAATTCGGATTGCCCAAAGGCGAACTTTTACTGCCTGGGCGATCCGCCGTTCCATCTGAATGAAACGCCCACAAGAAACCGGTTTCACAAAATCATGATGTGATATCTTGTTGGTGGCAAGAATTATGATTTTTTGGTTTTTCGTTTCGTGATAGTGGTCACTTTTAGCTCAGGAGCGGCGGCAGAAGCGGGCGTGAAAACATTTCAAACCGGGGGCGTCTTGGGTAGACTGCGCTGACCCAATCGATTTTGACGGCGCAGAGATGGCAACAATACTTGAGGTGGCTAAAAGGGCGGGCGTGTCGAAAGCGACGGTGTCCCGCGTGTTGTCCGGCAGCGGCTATGTCAGCCCGGAAAAACGTGAGCTGGTGGAGAAAGCCATCGCCGAAACGGGTTACCGCCCCAATCTGCTGGCGCGCAATCTGGCGACCAAAACCACCCAGACCATCGGGCTGGTGGTGACCAACACGCTGTACAGCGGTAACTACTTCAGCGAGCTGATGTTCCAGTCGGCCCGCATTATGGAAGAGCACGGCCGCCAGCTGATTTTGGCGGACGGCAAGCACACCGCCGCAGAAGAAAAGGCCGCCATTGAATACCTGCTGGATATGCGCTGCGACGGCGTGATCATCTACCCGCGTTTTTTGTCGATTAGCGAAATGGACGAGATCATTTCTCAGCACAAGCAGCCGATCCTGGTTATCAACCGTCGGCTCAGGCTGAACGACAGCTACTGCATCTTCAGCGATCAGCACGCCGCCAGCGCGACGGCGGTGCAGCAGTTGATCGAACGCGGGCATCGCGATATCGCTTTTATCACCGGTTCGCTGGACTCCCCTACCGGGCTGGAGCGGCTCTCCGGCTACAAGTCCGCGCTGGCGGAACATGATATTGGTGTTAATGATGCGCTGATTGTCGAAGGGAAATGGAACGCACAAAGCGGCATGGCGGCGGTCGATAAGCTGCTGGCCGGCGGCCACGCCTTTAGCGCGATTGTTGCCAGCAACGACGAAATGGCCATCGGCGCCATCAAGCGGCTGGCGGAATGCCAAATCCCGGTGCCGTCCGCCGTGTCGGTGATCGGGTTCGATGATATTCCCTTGGCGCCTTATACCATTCCCTCGCTGTCCAGCATGAAAATGCCGGTGACCGAAATGATTAAGGAAACCATCCATCGGCTAGTATCGATGCTGGACGGCGGTGAGTTGAGCAAGCGCCCAACTTTCCCGGCCAGCCTGATGCTGCGGGATTCAGTCGCGGTGGGGCCGTATTTGAGTGGCAGAAAAGGCGTGCCGTTAACGGCGGATCAGCATATAGGCGCGCGGCGAGCTGCCGGTCATATTTTTAAAGAAGGTTGAGAAGGCGCTGTCGCTGGAGAATTCAAGCTTGCCAGCGATATCTGACAGGCCGTATCCCTCCGCCAGCAGCTCGATGGCTTTGATCAAACGCCATTGCTGGCGCCACTGCTGGTAGCTCAACCCGGTTTCCTTGCGAAAGATGCGGCTGATGGTTTTCTCCGAAGCGCCGCTGTAGCGCGCCAGCTCATTGAGTGGCGGCACCTCCTCCATGCCGGCCAGTTGCCGTAAGCGGCGGTCCTTGGGCAGCGGCAATAAGGTCAGCTCGCGCTGCGCATGCCGTATTTCGTCCAGGCATACGGCAAGAATATTGGCGCTGGGGCCGCTTTCCCACTGGGTGGCAAAGTCGGCGAGGGCGATCCGCTCCAGCACTTCCCGCAGCAAAGAAGAGGCCGACAGCACTTCCAAATGGGGCGAAAGGTCGGGATAGCGCTGGTTGTCGAGATAAACCGAGCGATAGCCCGCCACGCCGGTAACCTGAACGCGGTGCACCACCTTTGGCGGGATCCAGGCAATGCGTGCCGGCGGCAGGAGGCAAATGCTTTCATTGAGCGTGATGCGCATACAGCCCTGCTGGCTGAATAGCAACTGCCCCATGTGGTGCCAGTGCGGCCCGGAATCATGCTGCGCCAGCTCGGCCGCAATGCCTAACACGCTATTGTTGATCGCATCGGGATCAAATTCGTCCTGTGCGCTGAGCCATGCCATAAGTGTGTCCGATTTTATAAGTTTTTTGTCTTTTATATTGTAATGGTCGGGGCGGGGAAGGTGCTACTTTGTGGCCTACTTTCTTTTTGGATACGGGATGTACTATGCAACGCAGACTGACCCTCACCCTGGCGACACTGATGATGATGTTTCCCCAGATTGTGGAAACGATCTATAGCCCGGCGCTAACGCACATTGCCGACGGTTTTCACGTCAGCGCGGAGGTCGCGGCGCAAACCCTGTCCTGTTACTTTTTCGCTTTTGCATTCGGGGTCGTCGTTTGGGGCCGTTTGTGTGACGTGATCGGCCGGCGTCCCACCATTTTGGCCGGTTTGGCACTGTATCTGCTGGCGTCGATCATCGCCATCTTCAGCACCAGCTTTACCCTGCTGTTGGCGGCCAGGGTGCTGGCGGCGTTTGGTGCGGCGGTGGGCTCCGTAGGCACTCAGACCGCCATTCGCGACCGGTTCGACGGCTATGAGCTGGCGCGGGTGTTTTCCGTGATGGGGATTGCGATGGCGGTCAGCCCTGCGGTGGGGGTGCTGAGCGGCGCCCTGTTGACCCATTACTGGGGCTATCAGGGGGTGTTTGCCGGGCTGGCCACGTTGGCCGCCTTGCTGCTGGCCTATGCCGCATGGCAGTTGCCGGAAACGCGCCCGGCGCAGGTGGTGAAAAGTTCTTTCTTCGGCACGTTTAGCCGCATGGCGAAAGACGGCGATATCTGGCGCAGCGCATGGCTGGTGGCCCTGTTCAACGTCTGCATGTTCAGCTATTACCAGCTGGCGCCGTTTCGGTTTGAAGCGCTGGGCATTCCGCCGCAATGGTTTGGTTATACCGGGTTTGTGCTGGCCGCCGGCGTCGGGATCGGCGCGGCAATCAACAAGTTTCTCATCGCCAAACAGTGGTTGTTTACGCCGCTGCTGATGCTGGCCTGCGTATTGGCGCTGATCGGCGGCGGCCTGGTGTTCCTGTTGGAGGATAAGCTGTGGTTCGTGCTGCCGATGATGCTGGTGGTTATGGCCTACGGCATCGCGATCCCCAATATTCTGGCGCGGGCGCTGCAGAATTATAAGGATTGCATGGGCACTGCGGGCGCAATCCTTGGCCTGATGTATTACCTGATGCTGGCGGCGGGGCTGGTGCTGGCCGGGTTGGCGCAGCGGCCGGGCATCGTGCTGATGGCGAGCAGCGCCTGCGCGCTGCTGCTGGCGTGGACCGTGGTGCGCGGCGAACGCACCGCCACATTGGGTAAACGCCATAGCGAGCAGGCTTAACCCTCAGCGCGGAGTTGGCGGGGCGCTCAGCGGGCCCGCCAGCAAGGTATGAAGTGCCCCTATCACCGCATTGCGCTGTTCGTTCAAAAAGAGGTGCCTGCCGGGGAAGCGTTGTTCATGCACTTCGCCCCCGGCCAGCAACCGCCAATCTGCCAGATCCTGCCTGTCGACCCAAAGATCGTCCTCGCCATAAAAAACCGCCAGCGGGATCGGCAAATGTGTTTCCCTTGGAAAAATAAGCTGGCTGGCAAGTAGGAGATCGGCGCGGATCAGCGGCAAATAGGCGTCAAGCAGGTCGGCGCTTTCGTCGGTGATCTCACCTGTTTGCCCGGACTCGTGAAGTGTTTCAATCAGCGCGCTGCGCGTCAGGCGCAGCAAACGACCGTGCTTTGCCGCGTAGGGCGTGGAGCAGGCGGACACGATCAACCCTATGGGCGGCAGCCGGGCTGAGAGTGCGGTCGCCAAGGCCAACCGGCCGCCAAGGCTGTGGCCGAAAAAGACGCAGGGTTTGTCCTGCAGGGGGGCCAACGCCTGCTGCAGTTCGGCCACCAGCCTGCGGTGCTGGCACGCCGGTGCTTCGTTCGCCCGCTCTTCACGCCCGGGATATTGCATGGCGAACAGCTCGATGTCCGGGTGCAGCAAACCGCTCCAGGCGCGGAAGGTGCCGGCGCTGCCGCCGGCATGAGGAAAGCAAATCAGCCGCAATTTACCCTGGCGTGTGGGAGTCAGCGCTTTCAGGCATCGCTCGGCTCCCCGGAATGGTATGGTGTGCATGGCAGGTTAATCGCCGTTCAGGATGAAGGGGAAGGGGATCGCGCGATCCCCTGGTTCTCGGCTAAGGCGATCAGTGGATCGCCTCCCACAGTTCGTCAAAGATCGGCGTAAACAGCGTGGATTTCAGGTAATCGGAACCGGCGGAGCCGCCGGTGCCTTTACGTTGGCCGATGGTTCTTTCTACCAACTTGACGTGCCGATAGCGCCATTCCTGCAGCAGCGAGTCCAGATCCAGCAGCTGATTCAGCAACAGCGACTCGCTGGAAGCTTCCTCCAGCACGGTTTTTATGATGTCTTTGAAGGACTCGGTCTGCTGTCCCTGGCGATCGTTGAGCAGTAGCAGGTGGCGCTGAACCGTTTGCCAGAGCGATATGGGGCGAATGATCGCGCCAAGCATTTTCTGAATGGCCGGATCTTCACCGTACTGCTGCAACTTTTTACCGTTCGCTTTACCCAACAGCGCCTCAATGCCCGCAAATTGGTAGGACTGAAATCCGCTGGCGGAACCAAGGTAACCGCGAAATTTTTGGAACTCATGGAATTTCAGCGTGAAAATCACCTCAATCTGGTTCACCACGGTTTTCGTGATGGCGTTGATGCGGATCAGCCCGTTGTTGGCGGCGGCTATGTCTCCGTTTTCTATCAGATCGATAAGGCAGTGGAGTTCATCGATCAGCTGTTTGAACCACAGTTCATACGTCTGATGCGTAATGATGAAGAGGTTCTCGTTGCGGTGTTCGCTCGGTGGCGAGGCCGGTTGTTGCAAAGCGAGTAGCTGATTTAACTGCAAATAACCTGAGTAATTCATGCTGCGTCATTCCCTCGGGAGAACGGAAACAAAATGGGTTTGCTGGGGAGGGCGTCGCCCGAACAATCCGGCAAATGCAATGACAGGAAATAGCTGCCGGCCGGGGTTGCCGGCGAAACCTGTGCCATTTCCGTTACGGAGCAGCGCAATCTTGCTCGCGCCTCCGCCGTCGACAGGCCCATTCCCCAAAAGCAGCGGTGGTTGTCCATCCTGCCGCCATCGTGCAATCGGTCAATCGAAGGCACATCAACCACCAGGTGATGTACGCCAAGCTCGACGATGCGCGCCATCGCCTGGTGGCTGAAATAAGGCGGTATTTCATCCGCCAGTCGCCAGCTCGGCGCTTTGGCGGCGATCACCAACGCCTGAAGATAATGCGGCGCCACCTGCGACAAGGCATCGTCGATCGCCGTGCGGGTAATGACCAGGTCCGTTCCCCGGGCGCTCGCATTATAAGTTTCCGACATCTCGCCCGCCCTTTGCAGCGGCACTCGAATCAGCGTAGCGGCAATGAATGGCTCGAAAACCAACTCTGCCACGTTATGTTCGCCAGGCATGATGTGCCCGACGCACTCAGTGTGGGTGCCGTGACAATGCGGCACCAATGAGATGCGGGAGGCATTGCACGCCCCCCCATGCTCTACGCTGGCCAGCGAATCGCCGTAGCGCAAGGGGGCCGCGCTCGCCGGCGTAACGCCGTAGATATTGGTTGGGTTGTCGCCGAACTTCAGCATGGCGGACAGCGGGATCCGCTCATGGTGATGCACCCGGTACCGCCGGCCGCGGTAGGTTACCTCAATGCACTCCATCTGCTTCCTCCCTGGTTTTGGTGAGCGCCAGCGCGGTCAGCTCGCGAATTTGGCTGTGCAGGATGAATTCGCGGATAGTGAGGGAAATGTGCATCGCCTGGCGAATGGCGTGCAATAGCCGTGGGATCTGCAGCGAGTTGCCGCCCAAGCTGAAAAAACTGTCCGTCACGCTGATGTGTTCCTGCATCAACACGGTTTGCCAGATTTCCTGCATGGCGCGTTCCGCCTCGCTGGCCGGCGGCACGTAATCCGTTTCGGAGGACGAGTAGGTTATCGTCGGGGTAGGTAGCCTGCGAACGTCGATCTTGTTGTTGTTGGTCAGCGGGAAAGCGGACAGCACCATAAAGCTGGAGGGTATCATGATGTTGGGCAGCCTGCTCTTCAACGCCGCGCGCACAGATTTCTCGTTTAACTCCGCGCCGGGCACCATTTGCAGGTAACTGACGATCCTGGCGTTATTCCCTTCTCCGACGATCAGGCTCAAGGCATGCGCGATGCTATCCATGGCGGATAAATTGAGGTCGATCTCGCTGAGCTCAATGCGATGGCCGCGAATTTTTACCTGGTGATCGTTACGGCCCAGATATTCCAATTGCCCACGGCTGTTGAAGCGCGCGATGTCGCCGGTTTTATACAGGTAACGGACGGCGCCAAGGACCTGGCGTTTGATGAACGCCTGGGCGCTCAGCGCACCGTTGTTCCAGTAGCCCGGAGATACGCTGGCGCCGCCCAGGCAAAGCTCGCCGAAAGCACCGCCGGGCACCAGGCCGCCGGCCGAGTCCATGATGAAAGCCTCGGTCATGTTTATCGGCGTGCCGATGCAGGTGCTGTCGCCCTCAAAGGTCAGATCGGCACAGGTTGACCAGATGGTGGTTTCCGTCGGCCCATAGACCTGCAGCACCTGAGTGGCGATGCGCCGCAGTTGTGAAAGCAGCGCGACGGGCATTTTCTCGCCACCGCACAGCACCGTCAGCGGCCGGTTGCCCGCCGCCGGTAAATGGCTGACGATGGTGCCCCAGACGGTCGGGGTGGCCTGAATGACGCTGGGTTGTTGCTGCTCGATAAAATGATAAAGCCTGACGGGATCCATGGCGGTTTCCCGCGGGCACAGCACGACATGGGCGCCCGAGGCCAGAGAGCAAAACAGTTCCAGGCCGAAAATATCGAAACTGATGCTCGTCAGGCTCAACATCTTGTCAGCAGGCCCCAGGGCCAATCGGTCGGCAAAGTCATTGGTGAAATTGGTCAGATTACTGTGACTAATCATCACACCTTTCGGGTTGCCGGTAGAGCCGGAGGTGTACATGATGTAAGCCAGCGGATCCTCTTCTCCGTTCGAACGCGTTTGCTCAACGGCGGGGCTGGCAGACAGTATTGACTCGAAAGTCACGTGCGGGCAATCCGCTGGCACCGTGGCGTTTGCTTCGTCGGTGACCAGGATTTTCGTTCGCGCATCGTCAATCATGTACCGCACGCGATCCGCCGGGTAATGGACATCAATGGGAATATAGTATTTGCCGGCCTTGAGTGCGCCGAAGATCAGTGCCGCCACCCTGCAGCTCTTTTCCATCATAATACCGACAGAAAACGCGTTGTTGTCCAATTCGCTCAGGTAATGGGCGATATGCTCTGAGAGGCGCCACAGTTGCTCGTAGCTGTAACTCTCTTTTTCGCAGCTCACCGCGGGTAAATCCGGCTGCCTGCGTGCCAGGTCATGAATTTGCTCAATCAGCGTCCCGCGCGAGCTCTGCGTCGTATTGCTCGCCAGCTGTAAAAGCCGGGTTTGCTCCGCCTCGCTGAGCGGGTTTATAGCGGCAAGCGCCATCGAGGGGGATTGCGTCAGCAGCTGATGCAGTACCTGTTCATAATTGTTCAGCATCATCTGCAATCTGGCGGCGTGGAACAATTCGCTGGCGTAATCAAGCTCAATGCTGATGCCGTCTGCGGCCAGGCTGAAGTTCCAGGTCATGTCGAACATCGAGAAACCCGAAGACACCGGCAATTTTTGCAATGAGCAGTCATGGAGGCCTGCCTGGCACACGTCTCCGGCGTTTTGCAGAATGGCCATGATTTGGAACAGCGGGTTTTTGTTCGATACGCGCTCGTAATCAATCTGGTGGAGAATGCGGTCGAAGGACAGCTGTTGGTGCCGATAGGCGCCCGTACAGGTTTCCGTCATTTTACCGATCAGGGTTGCCAGGGTGTCATCCGCGCTCAGCACCGTGCGCAGCGGTACGGTATTGACGTGGAATCCGCTCACCTGCTCGAGGTAAAGATTGTCGCGTGCGGCGATGGCGCTGCCAATGACAATATCGTCTTGGTTAGTGTATTTACTCAGCAGATAGGTCAGCGCTGCGGTAAGCAAAACGAAGGGAGTCGCACCTAATACCCTGGCGCGCTGTTCCAGCAGCCCCGCGATGGCGGGATCCAACCGGCGGCCTATGCGTTCACCGGCATGCGTCGGTGCCAGGGGGCGAGGCATGTCTAAGGGGAAATCCAATTCTCTGCACGCGTGCAGTTTTTGCTGCCAGTAGGCGATATCGCTCTCGAGGCGGGGTTCCCCGGCATCATTGACGATATCAATTGTTTGAACCTCTGGTACCGGCAGTGCGTAGGGGCCCCCGCCGCACAGATGATTATATTGCCGCCAAAGATCGTTGAGGATGAGGTCCTCACTCCAGGCATCGGTCAGAATGTTGTGTTTCACCCATACTAACACGTGGTGCTGGTCATGGTACTGCACCAAACGCAGGGTGACCGGCGGGCGGCGGGTAATATCGAAGGGGACGGCGCAAAGCTGTTTCACCCTGTCTTCCAGAGGAGGATGCTGCCCGGTGAGGGTATGCCCGGCAAGGTTAATGGGAATATGCGGCAGCGCATGCTGATAGGCGATGCCCTGATCCTCGCCGAATTGAGTACGCAGGCTTTCATGTTTTTCATAAATGAAATTGATGGCCTGCTCGAACAGCGAAAGATTTAGCGGCCCGCGGATCTCCACCGCAATGGGTAGGTTATAACTGCAATCATCAGGATTCAGCGCGCTCAGGTACCACAGTAAATTTTGCTGGGGGCTGAGCGCCGCACGGCGTTGCTCGCCGATGGGGACGGTCCTGTCGGCGGAGACCGCCTTATTCTCAATATATTCCGCCAGATTACGTATCGTATTGTTTTGGAAAAGGTCGGCGATATTCAGACGACAGCACAAATCCCGGGCGACCAGCGAAACGATTTTACTCATGGTAAGCGAGTGTGCCCCCAGGCAGATAAAGTCCTGCGTGACGTCGGCGCGGGTACAACCGATGGCCTCGGTCACGATGCGCTCCAGGATCACTTCCGTTTCGGTTTCCGGCAACGCCATATCGCCGTCACCGTCTTCTATAACCCAGTTTTCCAACTGCTGGCGCGCAACTTTGCCATTGGTGGTCAACGGCAATGCAGGCAAGAAAACGAAAGCGGTCGGAATGGCGGCTGCATGCAGCAGAGGGGCCAGCGAATGCCGTAAGCCATCGGCGGTCAGGGCCGGCGACGAGGCTTGCACAAACGCCACCAGCGCTTTGCCGGCGGCCTGCGGTTTGGCTACCACGCACACGCTTTCTACCTGCGGATGGGTGCGAATGGCCGTTTCCACTTCGCCAATTTCGATACGCACGCCGCGGATCTTGACCTGATGGTCTTTGCGGCCAATAAAAATAATATTTCCCTGTTTATCCCATTTGGCGATATCGCCCGTTTTATAAATGCGTTCTTTACCCGGACTGCCGGGTAGGGCGAACGTGATGAATTTTTCGCCGGTCAATTCGGGCTGATTCAAATAACCGCGGGCAAGGCCGTGCCCGGCGATGCACAATTCACCCTCGAAGCCGAGGGGCTGCAGATTATTGTGCGCATCCAGGATATGGCAGCGGTAATTCTTCAGCGGTTTGCCAATGCAGTTCCAGGCCACGCCGGATTGATATTCGCACAGGGAGGTGGCGATGGTGGCCTCTGTCGGGCCATAGCCGTTGAACAGACGAGTCTGCTCAGCCCACCAGGCCACCACATCCGCCGGCGGTGCATCGCCCATCACAATCATCGATCTTAAACCGCTCCAGGCTTCACGTGGCAGCAATTCAAGGATGGCCGGGGTAATGGTGATATGGTTCACCTCGTGCCGCGCGAGGTAACGGAATAAGGCATCGATTTCGGTATGCAATGTCGTAGGCGCGAGGTAGAGCGTTGATCCGCTGATCAAGGCACCGTAAACATCCCAGCCAAAAGCATCAAAACCCAGAGAGGCAATCGACAGGACTTTACTGCCGGTTTCCAACCGCATGAAGTCGCGATGGTTTTGCGCGACGTTGGCAAGCCCCTCACGAGTGATCATGACGCCTTTAGCTTTGCCGGTGGTGCCCGAGGTGTAACAGAGGTAAGCCAGGCCATCAGACGGCAGGGGAAGATGTGACGCCGGCAGGGTCATTGCCGGGTAGTTAATGGTTGCCGGATCAATGCACGGCGCATTCCCCGCCTGCAGAAGAGTATCGGCCAGGATCAGCGTGGGTCGCACATCATTAAGGATATTCTGATTGCGGGTTGCCGGGGCCTGCGGGTCGAGCAGAACATAGGTCTTATTACTTTTCAGGATGCCCAGCATTACGATCGGCAGCAGGGCGGTTTTCTGCATGGATACGGCAATAATGTCGTGGCCGTCTACGTCGCCGCAGTGTTCGAGCAGCCAACAAGCCATTCTGTCAGAGGCGTCATCGAGCTCAGCGTAGCTGTATTCTCTGTCGTCGGCATGCAAGGCGATAAGCGCCGAATTTTCCGCCGCCGTACGGCGAAACAGGGTGACAATATCTTGGGAAAGCAGGGCCGCGTCCGCGGTATCATTGAAGGACGCCAACTGGCGTATTTCATCAGGAGAAATGACCAGTGGTGCGGTAGCGGGATCGTCCTGAGAGATGAGTAGCGCGTCCAGATAGTCGGTGAAGCGTTGGAAACGGGCATCGTCCCCAGTTACCGTGACCAACACGCCATCACCATCGCCGGCGGGGGCGAGGGTAATCATCGCATTGGCTTGCGCGTATCGGTTTTGTTTGAGAATGCCGGTTTCATTGAAGAAGAAATGCCGCAGGTTTTGATTCTCCGGCGTGACCTGGTCTTCGGCAAGGGTATGAAAGTCAGCTTCTTTTCGCCAGGTGACGAAACAGAGATCGGTCGCGCAACGCCCCTGGGTTTGGTCACCCAAGCGTTGTAAAAGCGTGACGATCAAAGCGCGCAGGCGTTCTGGCGGAGCGGAATAACATTTCTGGCCGATGCAAGGAGGCAAACTGATATTGTCAGGCAGTATGCCGCGTGACAGAGAGACCACTACGTCGCAGATTAAGTCTTTCAACTGCTCTGCGTTATTCCGTTGGCTATGTCGGGTATCGGGTATCAGACTGCCGCACAGGTAGCCGGTTTTTTCTTTTTGAATAAAGTACAGGGATAAGTATTCTTGTTTTTGTAAACTATCTACATCGGTGATTATTTCTTTATTTGACGATATCACCAGAACGTTTTCAGATAATTTCTGCAGTCGTTGTAATTCATCCTGATGATTGTTTGTCGTTATTATCAGGTCGATTTTCCCGGCTGGTAAAGATGATGAAGATAACGGGTAAATATGATGACCATATTCTTGTATTTCTGAGGTGAGCGCTTCCCCGCAATGGATATTGCCTGAGAATACTATGTTTAATAGTTCCACATTGGCTTCCTAGTAATAGTGTAACGTGAGCATCCGGTGCTGATGTCCAGTTTTTATTCGGTTTATCTGTTTTATGCCTGCGCTATTTTCGAAATCGGCAGGTCTTCGAGTATGCCCGCTTTATCCAGTGCCAGCAGCATCTGCTGCGTAACAATATTATTGGTTTCCCATGGCTTGGTGTCGGCAGGTGGATAAGTGTCGTGAATGACGGCGGCGATGGTTTCTGCATCCATATTCAAATGATCTAACATCCGGACGCTAAATTCTTTAGCGATGGCATCCGTCGTATAGTGTTCAATAAAGGTCAGGATGGGGCGTTTCATCGCCTCTTTTGCATGCGTATCGCTGTGGCGCCATATATGCCCAAGTATCTGTTGAGAAAAGCGGGCGTGTCGGCCTTCGTCCGCGACATGGTCTTTCATGATCTGATAGAAGGAGGGGAAAATATCTTCATTGTCGATGACATCGATGAGATCGGTGGTTAACGCCTGTTCTGACAGGGAAACGCACACCAGCCGGAATAATTCTCGGTGTTCATCCGGGGTCTGGCCAAGCGCGAGCGCGAGCGCGAAGGACGCTTCGGTGTCTTTCGGCATGCTCAGCGGTGCTATGCCCGTCATTTGTTCGACCTGATTGATAAGGTCTAGTGCGACCAGAGCATGATAGGACTCATCTACAACGACGGTTAATGCTTCCAGGCGTATATTCGCGGGGAAATCGACACCTGCGGTATTTTTGTACAACTTGTAGGTTGAGTCATTAATAATCTCCAGCTCAATGTTGGCGATGCCATTCAGATAGTGATAAAGCGTTTGGACCTGAATATAGCGCAGCGCTTCGTCACCCAACGCCGACACGCGCGGGTGCATGCAAAGCGGCAGACGTTCCGTAGGGAAATATTGCCTGGATTGGTAATCTTGCTCATTAAGTATGCGACGCGGACGGGAGCGGACAATAGCAGCGCGATCCCATTTTTTCAGGGTTGTTTCAATTATACTCACGGAAAGAATCCTTCTTTAATAGAGTTCGACTTCAATATCCGACAGCGGATAGGCACAGCAAGCTAATATAATATTTTCCTCAAGCTCATCTTCGGCGAGGGCGCTTTGTTTTCCATGACGCACTTCACCTTTGACTAACAACATTTTGCAACAGCCGCATTTTCCTGCGCGACATAAATGTGGAATATCGATACCTTTGCTCTCAAAGTTATCTAATAGTGACTTCTCGGCGCAAAAGCTACCCGTGTCCTCACCATCAAGAATAACCTGATAGTGGGCGATTTTTGATTGTGAAATCATGACGGGGATTTCCTTAGCTATTAATTAAATGGTGTGGTGTCCATTATTCTTACCTTGGTTGAATGAGATTTTTATTATGTGCCTTGATGGCGGAATAACAGTAGCTTCTGTGTTGTTTATTGTCAACATGAATGGTTAATAACTTTAACATTTCATTAATTTTTGCATTGTCTTTTTATTTTTTAATGGTTAACTCGTTAATTATTTATTTTTTTATTTTTACAGGTGAATATGACCATATTGCAATAATTGATTTTAAAATTATTTTATTTGGCAGCGGCGGGGCCGCATCGGCAGGTTAAATGAGTGGGCTGCAATTGAATGTGCAGCCCGATAGGTTCAGGCTTACGCCAACTCGGCAAAACGCTGGCGAATGGTGTCTTCCGGCAAATCTACCCCGATAAACACCAAAGTACTGCGGCGTTCCTCGTCGGGTAACCACTCGCGGTCCCAGTCAGCGTTATACAGCCGTTGCACGCCCTGGAACAGCAGGCGACGCGGCTCGTCCTGGATCGACAAAATCCCTTTATAACGCAGCAGGCTGTCGGCGTATTCCAGCAGCAGGCCTTCCATCACTTCTGAAACCTGCATCAGCTCCAGCGGTTGGTCGTGGTACACCACAATCGACTGAATGTTGTTTTGCGCCTGCGGAATGCGGCGAAACAGGGGAGTTGGCGGCGTCAGGTTCAGCTTGTCGTTCAGCACAAAGCCTTCGATGTCGAACAGCACGCTTAGATCGATATCGCCGTGCGTCACTGTATAAACCGGGGCGCGGGCGTTCATCTGTTGCAGCCGCTGGGTCAGCGCTTCACAGTCCGGCGCCACGTCGGTTTTGGTCAGCAGAATACGGTCGGCGTAGCCCACCTGCGCCTGCGCGATGCTGAACTGGTTGAGTTGTTGATCGGCGTGTACGGCGTCCACCAGCGTGATGATGCCGTCCAGCAGGAAGCGTTCGCAGAGGATCTCATGTGAGAAAAAGGTCTGGGTGATCGGGCCGGGGTCGGCCATGCCGGTGCATTCAATGATCAGCCGGTCGAACTCCAGTTGGCCCTGGTCAACGCCGTCCAGCAAGTCCAGCAGCGCGTCTGCCAGCTCGTTGGATTTGCTGCAGCAGATGCAGCCGTTGCTCAGGGTGGTGATGCGGCTGGCGCGATCGCCAATCAATGCGTTGTCGATCGGCACTTCGCCGAACTCGTTTTCAATCACGGCAATCTTGTAGCCGTGTTCGGCGTTGAGAATATGGCGGAGCAGGGTGGTTTTACCGGCACCCAAAAAGCCGGTCAGAATGGTGACTGCGATGGGTTTCATTATGGGTCCTTGTTAACAACAGCGCATACCGCCTTTGCCGTCCCCACCGTAGCGGGCCTGCTGGCGTTCGCGGAAAAACTCTTTATAGGTCATCACCGGCTTGTCCGGGTGGTTGTCTTTCATATGCTGGACGTAGGTATCGTAGTCAGGCACGCCGACCAACATGCGCGCCGCCTGCCCGAGATATTTACCCGCCTGGCCGAGATTACCGAACATAGCCTTCTCCCAAAAAATGACCCTGCATAATAGATTTCATTATGCAGGGTATCCGTTAAATCACCATCAGTGCTGCGGTGAAACTTTGACGTCCCCCTCAGTTACGCCGTTGGCAGGTGCTTCTTCAGGCACCGGCACGTAAGGGGTTTCCTGGTCGCTGCGGTTCGGGTTTTTGTGCGCCGCCATGGCGGTTTTCACCCCATAGAAGATGATGCTGTACACCACCAGCAGGAACAGAACACTCAGCCCGGCGTTGGTGTAGTTGTTCACCACGATATGGTTCATGTTGGCCACCTGCTGGGCGGTCAGCTCTGCGCCGCCTTCGGCGATTTTGCGTTTGTACTCGCCGGCCTGGAAGAAGAAGCCTTCCAGCTGTGGGTTGTCGCTGAACAGCTTCAGGCCCAGGGCGTAGGTGGTACAAATCAGCAGCCACACTGCCGGAACCACGGTGACCCAAATGTACTTGGTGCGCTTCATCTTGATCAGCACCACGGTACCCAGCACCAGCGCCACGGCGGCCAGCATCTGGTTGGAGATGCCGAACAGCGGCCACAGGCTCTTCACGCCGCCAAGCGGATCGACCACCCCCTGATACAGCAGGTAGCCCCACAGCCCCACACAACCGGCGGTGCCGACAATACCGGCCACCAGCGAGTCGGTTTTTTTCAGGAACGGCACAAAGTTGCCCAGCAAGTCCTGCAGCATAAAGCGGCCGGAACGGGTGCCTGCGTCCAGCGCGGTCAGGATGAACATCGCTTCGAACAGAATACCGAAGTGGTACCAGAAGCCCATATTGGCGCCAGGAATGATCTGGTGGAACACGTGGGCGATACCCACCGCCAGGGTTGGTGCGCCACCGGCGCGGTTCAGTACCGAAGGTTCACCGATGTCTTTGGCGGTTTGCAGGATCTGTTCCGGACTGATGACAAAGCCCCAGGAACTGACGGTTGCCGCCGCATGGGCGGTCACATCACGCAGTGAAGCCATGATCATCGGTGCATCTTCGGTGCCCAAGCGGTGCAGGTCTGGCATGGTGATGCCCAGTGCGGCCGGTGGGGTGTTCATGGCGAAGTACAGGCCCGGTTCGATGATGGAAGCCGCGACCAGCGCCATGATGGCGACGAAGGACTCCATCAGCATCGCGCCGTAACCGATAAAGCGCGCGTCTTTTTCATTGGCCAACAGCTTCGGCGTGGTGCCGGAGGCGATCAGCGCATGGAAGCCGGAAACCGCGCCACAGGCGATGGTAATGAACAGGAACGGGAACACCGAGCCTTTCCACACCGGGCCGGTGCCGTCGATAAACTGGGTCATCGCCGGCATTTTCAGCTCAGGGTTGAGGATCACGATGCCAATCGCCAGCCCGACGATCACGCCAATTTTCAGGAAGGTCGCCAGATAGTCGCGCGGCGCCAGGATCAACCACACCGGCAGCAGAGCGGAGATAAACGCATAACCAATCAGCGTATAGGTGATGGTGGTGTCTTTGAAGGTCAGCGCCGGGCCCCAGAACGGGTCGTGGGCGATCACGCCGCCAAACCAGATGGAGAGCACCAGCAGCACGATGCCAATCACCGAAATCTCACCGACCCGGCCAGGGCGCAGGAAGCGCATGTAGATGCCCATAAACAGGGCAATCGGCACGGTGGAGCACACGGTAAACACGCCCCATGGGCTTTCCGCCAGCGCTTTCACCACGATCAGGGCCAGCACCGCCAGAATGATGATCATAATCAGGAAGCAGCCAAATAGCGCGATGGTGCCCGGTACCGGCCCCATTTCCTTTTTGATGATTTCACCGAGCGATGCGCCGTTGCGGCGTGAGGAGATGAACAGCACTAAAAAGTCCTGCACTGCCCCCGCCAGCACCACGCCGCCCAACAGCCACAGCGTGCCGGGCAGGTAACCGACCTGCGCAGCCAACACCGGGCCGACCAGCGGGCCTGCGCCGGCAATGGCGGCGAAGTGGTGGCCGAACAGCACGTACTTGTTGGTCGGCACATAGTTCAGACCGTCGTTATTGACCACCGCCGGGGTGGCGCGGAAGGCGTCCAGCTTCATCACCTTGGTGGCGATGTACAGGCTGTAATAACGGTAAGCCACCAGATACACCGCCACCGAAGCGACGATGATCCACAGTGCGCTGATGTGCTCGCCGCGACGCAGCGCCACCACACCCAGGCAGGAAGCGCCGAGTATCCCCAGCAGCATCCAGGGTATGTGTTTTAAAATCCCCTCTCGGTTCATTGAAGTGTCCTTAGTTCAAATCTGCAAAAAAATGAGTGAGTTAATCCGCTTATAAGATGTGTAGGCATGTGGCCCGGATGCGGATAACTGTCGGATAGAGGTATAGGAACAGCTCATCATTGCGGCTTGGGGCAGGGGAAGACATCTGAATTTCAGTCAGCGGTGCTATAGGGGCGCTAAGCGGTCAAAATCCCGGGGTGAACGGTTGGGCGCTGCGCGGCAGCGCCCCACTGGGGACGCGGAAAAGGGATTGGAAGAGTGAGTCACTGTCTGATGGCTGGATAATAAACGGTTGCATATACTGCGGATAACTTGGTTATTCCGGAGAAAATCCATGATCAGAACCTTAATCGTATTTATCGCCGCCATCACGGCGTTCAATGCCGCTGCGTCGTCGGAAGCTGCCTGGGCCAGTGGCGATAAAGTGCTGCAAGCGGCCTGTCTGAAAGCCAGCGGACTGAAAGGTGCCAAAGCCGACGGCAGCATTATTCATTATGGCGACGACGTCGGTTACTCGGCGCTGCTGATTAGCGGCCGCTACCCGCAGGCGTTTATGCACAACAAACCGGGCAAAGAGCTGTGCCTTTACCAGCGAGCGACTAAAAAAGCGGTGATCCAGGATGCCGACGGGCTGGTGGGTAAGCTGTAGCCGCCATTCAGGGGTCAGGATGAATGAGGGATAATCGATTAGGGGCCTTCGTGGTAGGGGCGCTGCATGCTGCGCCCTATTGTATAATCAATGGGTTAGCTCGGGTCGAACATGTTCGACCCCTACTGGTTTAGCCATCACACCGTTTTGTCAGCCGTCTGAGGGGCGCTATAGCGCCCCCTGTCGGTGTTATTTCAAAGCGATACGGATCACGTCATCCGGATCTGTGGCTTCTTTTTCACGGCTGGAAGCCTGTTTGACGCTGACGTACAGCGTCTGGCCATCCGGTGACAGCGCCAGGCTGTTCGGGTGGGTCGGCGTCTTGATCGTCTGCAGCAGCTTGTAGCTCTTGGCATCAATCACGCTCACTTCACCGGCCTTACGGTGGGTCACATAGACTTCATTACGCGCCGGGTTGAACAGCACCGCCAGCGATTCCGGCACGTCGATCTTGCTCAGAATTTTGCCGTCGCGGGTATCGACAACCAACACCTGCGCCTGCTTGGAGTCAGTGATAAAGGCGCGGTGGGTGGCTGGATCCAGGCTGATGTTCAGGAAGAAGTGCTCTTTGGACTCATCGAGTTTCTTGCGGCTGACAACCTTGTTGGTTTTGGTGTCGATAGTCACCAGTTCGCCGTCGGCGTTGGTCACATACAGACGGCCGGCAGCGGCGTCCAGCGCCAGACCAGTGCCGTATTTACCGGTCTCGGTAATGGTGGTGCGCAGGGTCAGATCCTTGCCATCCACCACCCAAACCACGCTGGATTCACCCAGCCCGGTGATATACAGGGTGTCGGTGGTGGCGTCGGCGACCAGTTCACGCGGCGCTAACGGCTTTACCGTCTCGGAGCGTTTACGCGCATCCAGCACCAGGCGGCCTTTTACGTCCCCGGTTTTGCCGTCGATGGCGGTCACCGAGTTGTTGGTGGTGTTACCGAAGAACAGCGTATCGGTTTTGCTGTTAATGGCCGCGCCGAAAGGTTTGATGTCGTTGTGAATGATCTGGGTGATATCCAGCGTCTGTGGATCCAAACGATAGACTACGCCCCCTTTATCCAGCTTGCGGCTTTGCGAAGTGGCCAGGTACAGCGCGTTCTCGCCCTGGCTGTAGACCATTTCATAAGCACCTTTGCCGACCGGTTTACGCAGCAGTTCTGGCTCGCCCTGGGCCAGCAGCGGGGCGGAAAACAGCATTGAAGTGAGCAGCAGCAGTGGGAAAGCCGTGCGCCCGCCGAAACGACGGTTGCGAGTTGTTGCAGAGTTCATAACCTCTCCATGGAGTTAAAAAGCCTGTCGCCGCAGAGCCGTTGCTCTGAGGCCAAGAAAGCTCATCATCGAATTGAAGGTAAAGTCCTGCCGGTCACGTCGTGGCGCACCGGGCTTTATGCTTGCGAATAATAATCATTATTTATTGAGAATGGGAGTTATTTCAATGCAGGCTGGGGTGAAAATCACAGTGTGGAGGATTGGCGGGCGGCTATCTCCCGTTCGATAGCGGCGGCCAGCCCAGTCCGCAGGCGCCGACTGGGCGATGGTTGTTGAATATCACTGTGATAAAAAGAGTCAGAACGGGAATGTGGCTATGACCTAATCAGACATCATTGTTAAATACTGTTCTTAATGAGGAAAATAAAAATACAACCAACGACGATAATAAAAGCTTCCACAAGCAAAAAAATAAAGTCTAACGCCAACCATTTTTGTAACGCCGGGGAGGTCGTCTTTTGCACGAAATCGTAAGTTTTTGCATCAAGCCAAACCTGGTCTCTTATCTTTATTTTTTTATTCTTCAGTATCCAGAGAAACCACTGAGCTTTCAGTGAGGTACCGAGCATGCCAAGGCTATCTGCGAAGGCCACGTAGGGAGGGATAAAGTGACCCTTGGTGACATAGTCTTGATAAAAAACGTCAAATTCTTTTTTATGACGGCGATAGCAGAGATACTGAATGAAGGCTCCTAAAGCCAGCAGCAACAAACACAATATGACGATAATTTTCATCATTCACCTACCACCAGGGTTGTCAAATAATCGGAACCCATGCTGCCTAGAGTGGATCCTGCCGCACCACCGATAGCCGCACCTGCAACACCACAAACGATCACACCCGCTCCTGCTGTTGCGGCACCTAGCACAATTGAACAAGCTGTAATAGCAAGGCCCGCACCTACATTACCACCCCAAATTCCCGCCGCGGTACTCGCAGCAAAATTACTGTACCCCTTAACCGCAACCTTGGTGCATTCCTGCTCCCGGCCGCTGGTGCAGGCGTTATAAACGTTATTGGTGGTATTCAACCCACTGAGGCCGATGCCCACCCAACCGCCGGCTTTCATAAATTTCGCTGCGCGGCTGGCGCTGTCGATATAGTTCGAATAGCCCTTAATCGCGCCGACTCCGGCGGTACTCCATTCATGTACCAGTGATTTGCTTGAAAGCCCCAGAGCATGCTTGATCTGGCTATATTCTTTCATATTGAGCTGGGCACGGGTAAGGCGATTCAGTAATGGTTTTAATGTACCAAACAGTCGTGCTCGTTCCACCTGAAACTGGGTACCGATTAGCGCACCGCTCACGCGGAATTGATTCTGGTAGGTTTTTTCAATGTCGACCAGGATGTTTTTGATCTGGCCAAAGTAACGTTCACCGGCATCAGAAGCCAGCCCGACGACGGTATCACCGTAGTTGGTGAAAGCGGCGATGGCGGCATAGTTACGGTGTAAAAAAGCGGAAAAATCGCCGCCACCGGCTTGCACCGCCTTGCTGGTGCGAGTCTTGGCCTGCATCAACATGGCGAGCTGCACCGCCTGATTTGGGTTGTGCGGATCGGCAACGATCAGCATTTGCCCCGGCTGCACTATGGGTGTGTCGGTATTGAGTTGCAGAAAATAGTCGGCTGCTTTTGAGGGCTTGCCGCCAAACAGATAGTGGGCTTGATAGGCCAAAGGACCAGCCTGCTGAGCGATGCAATAGCCTGGCGCAATACTGCTGGGCTTGTGTTCCATGTCGAATGAACTCCCTGTTTTTACGGAAACTTAACATTTTCTGTAGAATGAGAACAGGTTCGGGTTCACGCTACGGGGGACAGAATTCTCCGAAAAGCCTGAATTATCCCGTCAAACTCCTCATTAAATTCCACTCATCGCCATTTCCCGTTCAATCACTCCGGCCAGCGCCTGGGCCGCCGAAGACAAACGGTGTTGAGCAAGGCGGATTAGCCCGACTCGCCGTTCGATCACCGGGCCGAACAGTGGCACGCAGGTGGCGCCCAACTCGCCCATTTGTTGTTCACACAGCGCCGGTACCGCGCTGGCGCCCAGTCCGTTGGCTACCATGCGCCCGACCGTTACCAACTGGTGGCTTTCAAACGCCACCTCCAGGGTTCTGCCGCTTTTGGCCAGCGTCTGTTCCAGCAGTAAACGCACCGCAGAAGGGCGTTGCAGGGTAATAAAGTCCAGCGTCAGCAGCTCTTTCCAACTCACCTGCGCCCGACCTGCCAGCGGCGAATCCTTCGGCACTACCGCCACAAAGCGATCGTTGCACAGCGGGGTGAAGTGCAGGGTATCGCTGGGCTCCGGCTCGAAGGCGATGCCCATTTCTACCCGGCCTTCACGGATCATCTCGAACACCTGCTCATTAATCACGTCGTGTACTGCCACGTTGATCCCGGCGTAGTGATCGCGAAACACTTTCAGGATCGGCGGCAGCGGATTAGCGGCGAACGAAGGCATGGCAGCGATGGCCACCTTGCCCATTTGCAGGGTAAAGCGCTGGTGCATCGCCTCTTCCGCATTGTCCCAGTCTGCCAGCAGTTGGCGTGCCATCGGGAAGAAGCTCTCACCTTCCGGCGTCAGCGCCACGCGGCGCGTGGTACGCAGCAACAACTGCCCCCCCAACGCCTCTTCCAGCCCGCGAATGGCCAGACTCAGCGCCGGCTGCGAAATATTCAGCCGTTCGCTCGCCTGGGCGAAGTTAAGAGTGTGAGCTACCGCTAAAAACGCGCGTAACTGTTTGATGCTCATTTTCATTTTTGAATTACTTAACTCTTTTGAAAACAGTTATTAACAATTGATTAATAAAAATTCTAAATCAATGGGGCACAAAAACAAAATTAACAAATCATTTTTGTGACCTGAAGATGCCTTTACACCAGCAGGGGTATACCGCCCATTGCTACAGAACACTCAGAGGCAGCGAATGGCAGGGCTCGATAAACGCGTCGGAAGCTACCAGGAAGCGCTGGCAGGCCTGACGAATAATATGACGGTGCTGGCGGGCGGTTTCGGCCTGTGCGGCATCCCGGAAAACCTGATTAATGAGATCCGTCGCCTGGGAGTGACCGGCCTGACGGTGGTATCAAACAACTGCGGCATCGACGGCTTTGGTCTCGGCCTGCTGCTGGAAAATCGACAGATCCGCAAGATGGTGGCCTCCTACGTTGGGGAGAACGCGCTGTTCGAGCAACAGGCGATCAGCGGCGAGCTGGAGGTGGAGCTGACGCCGCAAGGATCGCTGGCGGAAAAAATCCGCGCTGGGGGAGCCGGTATCCCGGCGTTTTTCACTGCCACCGGCTACGGCACCCCGGTAGCCGAAGGCAAGGAAGTGCGCGAATTCAATGGCCGCCCCTACATCATGGAGCAGGCAATCACCGGCGACTTCGCCATCATCAAGGGCTGGAAAGCCGATCACTTCGGCAATGTCATCTATCGCCACACCGCACAGAACTTCAACCCGTTGATGGCCACCGCCGGACGGATCACCGTGGTGGAGGTGGAAGAAATTGTCGCGCCGGGCGAGCTGGATCCGGCGGCGATCCACACCCCCGGTATCTACGTCGACCGCCTGATCCAGGGCAGTTTCGAAAAGCGCATTGAACAGCGCACCCTGCGGACCTGAGGAGAACCCGATGCTTACCCGTGAACAAATGGCGCAGCGCGTGGCACAAGAACTGCGTGACGGCGACTACGTCAATCTGGGGATCGGCATTCCGACGCTGGTGGCCAACTATGTACCACCGGGCATGGACGTGATGCTGCAATCCGAAAACGGCCTGCTGGGTATGGGCGGCTTCCCGACCGAAGCAGAGCTGGATGCCGACATGATCAACGCCGGTAAGCAAACGGTCACCGCCCGTATCGGTGCCTCGATTTTCGACTCGGCGCAGTCGTTCGCCATGATCCGCGGCGGCCATGTTGATCTCACCGTGTTGGGTGCTTTTGAGGTGGACGTTGAGGGCAATATTGCCTCGTGGATGATCCCCGGCAAGCTGGTGAAGGGCATGGGCGGCGCGATGGATCTGGTGGCCGGTGCAGAGAACATCATTGTAGTGATGACCCACGCGTCAAAGAGTGGTGAGTCCAAGCTGTTACCGCGCTGCACGCTGCCGCTGACCGGGGCCCACTGCATTCGCAAGGTTCTGACCGATCTGGCCTACCTGGAAATTGAAAACGGTGCCTTTGTGCTGCGCGAACGTGCGCCCGGCGTCAGCGTGGAAGAGATTGTTGCCAAAACCGCCGGTCGGCTGATCGTGCCCGCCCAGGTGCCGGAGATGCGCTTCTGATGACGTTACCCAAGGAGAAAACCATGCAACAGGTGGTGATTGTGGCGGCGACTCGCACGCCGATTGGCAGTTTTCAGGGCGCGCTGGCTACGTTGTCGGCGGTGGATCTGGGCACGGTGGTGGTGAAGGCCTTACTGGCGCGCAGCGGTGTTCCAGCGGATCAGGTGGATGAAGTGATCCTCGGTCAGGTGCTGACGGCCGGTTGTGGCCAGAACCCGGCACGTCAGACCGCGCTGAACGCCGGGCTGCCCTATAGCGTACCAGCGCTGACCATCAATAAGGTCTGCGGTTCGGGTCTGAAGGCGATCCATCTGGCAATGCAGGCGATCCGTTGTGGTGACGCCGAAGTGATTATCGCCGGGGGGCAGGAAAGTATGAGTCAGTCGCCATACCTGATGAACGGCGCGCGTGCCGGGCTGCGTCTCGGCCACGGTCAGTTGACTGACAGCGTGATCCAGGACGGCCTGTGGGACGCTTTCAACGATTATCACATGGGTATCACCGCCGAAAATCTGGCGGAGAAATACGCCATCAGCCGCAGTGAGCAGGATGAGTTTGCGCTGTGGTCACAGCAGAAAACCCAGGCCGCGCAGCAGGCCGGGCATTTTGTGTCGGAAATCACCCCGGTAGAGGTGCCCAAACCCAGGGGCGAACCGCTGCGGGTGGCGTCGGATGAGCAACCCCGCGCTGACGCTACGCTGGAGAGCCTGGCCCGGCTGCGTCCGGCGTTCCGCCAGGACGGCACGGTGACCGCCGGTAATGCCTCCTCGATTAACGACGGTGCGGCGGCGGTGCTATTGATGAGTGCGGCGAAGGCCGCCGAGCTCAGGCTGCCGGTGCTGGCGCGTATTGCCGGTTATGCGGCCTCGGGGGTCGATCCGGCGATCATGGGCATCGGCCCGGTACCGGCGGCGCGTCGCTGTCTGGCTAATGCCGGTTGGTCACTGAGCGAGGTAGACCTGATCGAGGCCAATGAGGCGTTTGCCGCGCAGGCGTTGGCCGTCGGCCGTGAACTGGAGTGGGACAGCGCCCGGGTCAATGTTAACGGCGGGGCGATAGCGCTCGGACACCCGATCGGCGCTTCCGGCTGTCGCATATTGGTTACGCTGCTGCATGAGATGCAGCGCCGTGAGGTCAACAAGGGGCTGGCGATGCTGTGTATCGGCGGCGGGCAGGGCGTGGCGCTGGCGGTTGAGCGCGGCTGATTATCTGGGAGGAAGCTATGCATTCACCTGACTATGCAGTGCTTGGCGCCGGGCTGATGGGGATTGGCATCGCCACCCATTTCGCCCGCCATGGTCATGACATCCTGCTGTACGACCCGGATCCACAGCGGCTGGCGGAAGTCCCGGCGGTCGCGGGCAGTATTCTGGCGGAATTGACCGACGTTGGGCAGTTTGCAGCGACGGAACAGGCGGCGGTGCTGGCGCGCCTGAGCGTGACCGGCGATCTCAATGATCTGGCCCGCGCCCGGTTATTGATAGAGGCGATCCCCGAGCGTCTGGCGCTCAAGCACGCGTTATATGAACAACTGGAAGGGCTGATTGCCGACGACGCGGTGATCGCCAGTAATACCAGCGGCCTGCCGCCGGACGAGTTGGCAATCCGGATGATCCATCCGCAGCGCTTGTTGATCGCCCATTTTTGGAATCCGCCCCACCTGATCCCGCTGGTGGAGATTGTGCCCGGCAGCGCCACCGATCCCCGCCATCTGGCCGCGGTGCAGCAATTACTGAGTGGCATGGCGCTGGAGGCGGTGCTGTTGGATCGCGCCGCACCGGGTTTTGTCGGCAACCGGCTGCAGTTTGCGCTACTGCGCGAGGCGCTGTACATCGTGCAAAGCGGCATCGCCAGCCCGCAGGTGGTGGATCAGGTGATGCGAGCTTCGCTTGGGCGGCGCTACGCGATGGTTGGGCCGCTGGAGGCCGCCGACATGACCGGGTTGGAGACGGTGGCGGATATCGCCCGCCACTTGCTGCCAGAGTTGGCGACCGATGAAAAGATGATGGCACTGGTGGAGGAACAGCTTCGTCAGGGCAACACTGGCCAACGCAGCGGCCAGGGCTTTTATCACTGGGATGAAGCACGCAGGGAACGCATCCAACAGCGGCGGGCGCACCAACTGCGTTTCGCCCTGAAACCTTAACCGCACCCAACAACAATAATGAGTTGCTCAACATGGCTGGAGTTGTTCAGACATCAAGGGCAATAGGGAGTGATGATGAGCGTTTTGATTGCCCTGGCAGCACTGGGAGTCCTGATGCTGGCCGCCTACCGCGGCTACAGCGTGATTTTATTTGCCCCGATAGCCGCACTGGGCGCGGTGTTGTTGACCGATCCCGGCGCGGTCGCCCCGACCTTCACCGGGCTGTTTATGGAAAAGATGGTCGGCTTCGTCAAACTCTATTTCCCGGTGTTTCTGCTGGGCGCGGTGTTTGGCAAACTGATTGAGCTGTCCGGGTTTTCCCGTTCGATAGTGGCCGCGGCGATTAACATTCTTGGCCGTCGCCATGCCATTCCGGTGATTGTGCTGGTCTGCGCGCTGCTGACTTATGGCGGCGTTTCGCTGTTTGTGGTGGCGTTCGCAGTCTACCCCTTCGCCGCTGAGCTGTTCCGCCAGAGCGGGATCCCCAAACGACTGATCCCGGCGACGGTCGCGCTCGGGGCGTTCTCTTTCACCATGGATGCACTGCCCGGTACGCCGCAGATCCAGAACATCATTCCGACCAGCTTCTTCGGGACCAACGCCTGGGCCGCGCCTTGGCTGGGGCTGATTGGCTCGCTGTTTATCATCGCGGTCGGCCTGTTTTATCTTGAACGCCAGCGACGCAAGGCGCAGCTGCGGGGTGAAGGTTACGGCACCGAGTTGCTGAATGAGCCTGAAACCCCGGACAACATCAATCTGCCCAATCCGCTGATCGCTATTATGCCGTTGATCCTGGTCGGGCTGTTGAACCTGGGGTTTACCCACTGGATCCCGCAGTGGTATGGCGTTAGCCACGAGCTGACACTGCCGGGGCTGGCCAAGCCGATCACCACTGAGATCGGCAAGATCACCGCCATCTGGGCGGTGGAGGCGGCGCTGGTATCGGGTATTCTGCTGGTGCTGATTTTTGGTTTCCGTAACGTTCGCGGGCGGCTGGCGGAGGGCAGTAAAACGGCGGTCGGCGGGGCGATTTTGGCGGCGATGAACACCGCTTCGGAATACGGCTTTGGCGCGGTGATCGCGGCGCTGCCGGGGTTTCTGGTGCTGTCGAAGGCGCTGGCGACCATTCCCAACCCGCTGGTGAACGAGGCTGTCAGCGTAACGTTGCTGGCGGGTATCACCGGTTCGGCCTCCGGCGGCATGAGTATCGCGCTGGCCGCGATGTCCGATTCCTTTATCGCTGCCGCCCACGCCGCGCAGATCCCACTGGAAGTGCTGCACCGGGTGGCCTCCATGGCCAGCGGCGGCATGGACACCTTGCCGCATAACGGCGCGGTGATCACCCTGCTGGCGATCACCGGCCTTAGCCATCGACAAGCCTATGGCGGCATCTTCGCCATCACCCTGATTAAGAGCGCCGCAGTGCTGTTTGTGATCGGCGTGTTCTACCTGACAGGCATTGTTTAAAGGAGCAATAACATGAATTTACAAGGTAAAACCGCACTGGTGACCGGCTCGACCAGCGGTATCGGTCTCGGGCTAGCGTCCAGTCTGGCCGCCGCGGGTGCCCAGGTGATCCTCAACGGCTTTGGCGAAGTGGAGCAGGCCAGGGCGCATATCGCTGGTCTGGGCGCCGTGCCCGGCTACCACGGCGCGGATCTCAGTGACCCGCAGCAGATTGCCGACCTGATGCGCTATGTCGAACTGGAGTTCGGCGGTACCGATATTTTGGTCAATAATGCCGGTATTCAGCACGTTTCGCCGCTGGAATCCTTCCCGGCCGATAAGTGGAATGCGATTATCGCGATTAACCTGTCGTCAGTGTTTCACACCAGCCGTCTGGCATTGCCGGGCATGCGAGAGCGCGGCTGGGGGCGCATTATCAACGTCGCCTCGGTGCATGGGCTGGTGGCATCCAAAGACAAGGCCGCTTATGTGGCGGCCAAGCACGGTGTGGTGGGGTTGACCAAAACCATTGCGCTGGAAACCGCCCGCAGCGCGATTACCTGTAACGCCATCTGCCCCGGCTGGGTGCTGACGCCGCTGGTGCAGCAGCAGATCGACAAGCGGGTTGCCGCCGGGGTGGATCCGCAGCAGGCGCGCGACGACCTGCTGGCGGAAAAGCAGCCTTCGCAGGAGTTTGTGACGCCGGAACAGTTGGGCGAGCTGGCGTTATTCCTGTGCAGTGACGCAGCGGTGCAGGTGCGCGGTGCCGCCTGGAATATGGATGGCGGCTGGTTGGCGCAGTAACTTTTTTGTCAGGGCCGGCGAGGACATTACATGACGATCCCGGCCCCTTGTGCCCGATCCGCTGCGTTTTTCTCCGCCAGATAACGCGCCGGGGGTTTGCCCACCGCTTTTCTGAACATGGTGACAAAGCCGCTGGCACTCTCGTAACCCAGATCCAACGCCACTCGTTGCACGCTGTCGCCCTGAGTCAGCCGTTGCAGCGCCAACACCACGTGCAATTGTCGTCGCCAGTGGCCAAAGCTCATGCCTATTTGCTGTTGCAGCGTGCGGTTGAGCGAGCGTTCGCTCATGCCGATACGCTGCGCCCATTGGCTGAGTGTCGCCTTGTCTGCCGGGTTGGCCAACAGGCGCTCGGTTAACTGGCGAATGCGCGCGTCATTGGAGACCGGCAGGTGCAGGTTCTCAACCGGCGCTTTGACCAATTGATCCAACAGCACGCTGGCCAGGCGTCCTTCGGGCCCCTGTTCGTCATACCATTGTTCGAACCCGCTGGCCTGGAACAGCAGTTCACGCAGCAGCGGGGATACTGCCAGCGTACAGCATTGGGTTGGCAACCCCGCGATGGCATCCTGATCGACAAACAGGCAGTAGCATTCGCTGGCACTGGCCCCTTGTGCGTTATGCAGCACATTGCTGGGCATCCACAGCGCACACTGCGGCGGAACCAGCCACAGACCGTTTTCCACCTCGCAACGGATCATACCGCGCACCGTATAAATCAGCTGTGCCTTGCGGTGCCGATGATGGGTGATCTCCCAATCGCTGCTAATAGTGGATCCCTGTACGGCAAAAATGGCCCGCGGCACCCGATCGATATCGAAACGCGGCTCGGTGATAAAGGTCATGAGAATAATTCTCAGTTTGGCGTAATTGAAAAACATTATGTCCTGATTGTGCAATGTGGTCTAGTGCGGCGACCGATACAGTGAGCGCTGGTTTTAGCACTCTCAGGAGATATCGTATGTCACTAGACTCCACTACCTTCCCGCTGGTGTGGATGCGTCAACTCGCCGCCGGGCAACCGCAAGACACTGCCGCCGAGTTCGCCGAGTTCAGCCGTTTATTGCAACGTGAGCAGGCATTCGTCCTGTTGTGTGACCGGCGTATGGATGAGAACGGTGAGCACGATCGTGATGAGCGAACCCAAATTGCATTGTGGAAGCGCGATCATCGGGAGGCGTTGGCGCGTTGGGTAAAGGGCATGGTGCTGATTGAGCCGGACGACATGCGGCGGCAAGCGGCGGCAGAGTTTGTCGATTTTGCCAGCCGTTTTTGGGGCTACACGGTGCAGGTCGTGGCCAGTGAGGCTCAGGCCCGTGAGCTGGCGCAACGCTGGCTGGATCAATAAGGAGGCGCTATGTATCAGCAACAGGTGATCACGGCGTTGCTGGCCTGGATCGAGCAAAATCTCGATCAACCGCTGACGCTCGATGATATCGCGGCTAAATCAGGTTATTCCAAATGGCACCTGCAGCGGCTGTTTAAAGAGTTAACCGGTGAGATCCTGGGAACTTACGCCCGGCGCAGAAGGCTGACGGCTGCCGCGCGTGAACTGCGGCTCACCAGCCACGGTGTGGCCTTCATTGCCGACAAGTACCAGTTTGATTCCCAGCAGACTTTCACTCGCTGTTTCAAAAAGCAGTTCGGTATGCCGCCAGCCGGTTACCGCCGCAGTGCGGACTGGTCAGGGCAGGGCATGCAGCCCCCACTGCGCTTGACCGAAGGGCCGTTGCCGCAGGCGGAGATTATCACGCTACCGGCGATGCAATTGGTCGGGCGTACTCAGCATCGTAGCTGTACGCTGGGGCAACTGCTGCAGTCGAAAAATGAGCTGCGTCAGCATGCCTGGCGTCAGATGCTCCCCATGGAAGCCGAGTCGTCGGCGGTGGTCTATGGCCTCACCAGCCTGGAGGCCGACAGTCGGCAGCGGGGTGGGCAACGGATGGCTTATACTCTGGCTCTGGAGGACGAGCGAGCGGAAGGCGAAGCTGTCCTGATCGAGCAGGGCGACTACGCCAGCTTTGCCTATCAGGGGCAGGTGGAAGAGTTACAAAACTTTATCGCCCGCCTGTACGACACCGCTATACCGATGATGAAAGCCGTACGGCGGCCGGGTAAGGATATCGAGCGTTTCTATCCCGCAGCAGGTGGCGTTTGTAGCGCTGGCGGCACGGCGATCCGCTGTGAATATCTGATCCCCATTCGCCGGATGCCGCCGTCAACCGCCGCGTTTTAGTGGCGGTTTTCACAGTTACTCCTCTTCGTGCCGCACCAGGTTACAAAAAAGTTCGATATTGCGCCGGTAATGTTTCACACTTAGGTCGATGTGCACATATAATGCGCATCCGGTCATTCATGGCCGAAATAACCTATAACTGCCAGTGGCCACAACCAACACGAAGATGAAAATGAGCATTCGCGCGTTACTAACCCTGTTTACGGCACTGGTGGTATTCAGCCAAGCTGCCTTCGCCGTTGTCTATCCTTTACCTGCCAAAGACAGCCGTCTGGTGGGTGAGAACATCCAAATCACCGTACCGGAAGACAGTAAGCTGCCGCTGGAGAGCTTCGCCGCTCAATACCAGATGGGCCTGAGCAATATGCTGGAAGCCAACCCGGGTGTGGATCCGTTCCTGCCGAAGGCCGGCAGCACCCTGACCATCCCACAGCAGTTGATCCTGCCGGACGCACCGCGTGAAGGCATTGTCATCAACAGCGCCGAGATGCGTCTGTACTACTACCCGAAAGGCACCAACACGGTGATCGTGCTGCCAATCGGTATCGGCCAACTGGGTAAAGATACCCCGCTGAACTGGACCACCACGGTACAGCGCAAAAAAGACGGCCCAACCTGGACGCCAACCGCCAAGATGCGCGCAGAATATGCCGCTGACGGCGAGATCCTGCCTGCGGTATTCCCGGCTGGTCCGGACAACCCTATGGGTCTGTATGCATTGTACGTCGGTCGTCTGTACGCGATCCACGGCACCAACGCCAACTTCGGTATCGGTCTGCGCGTGAGCCACGGCTGTGTGCGTCTGCGTGCTGACGACATCAAGTTCCTGTTCGACAACGTGCCGGTCGGTACCCGCGTGCAGTTCATCAACGAGCCGATCAAAGCCAGCGTTGAGCCAGACGGTTCCCGTTACCTGGAAGTGCACAACCCGCTTTCTGCTAACGAAGAGCAGCTGAAGTCGAAAGATCCGGTGCCGTTGACCATCTCTGCGCCAGTAGGCAAAGTGATGATGGACCCAGCCGTTAACCAGAGCGAAGTGGACGCGGCCATCAAAGCCCGTTCCGGTATGCCGGTTAAAGTGAACTGATTAAATCAGTGCTGCAAACAAGACGCCTGCGGGCGTCTTTTTTTATGGCTGAAAACCACTGTTTTGCGTACAACCCCGCAACTATTTACTTGTCGTTACTCCTGCTGATTTAAAAGTTCGGTGCTATTGGCAAATTTGGGTTTCCTCTGTTGCCCTGAACGCACATAGAGAAGATGTTGGTGGACTAAGTCGTCATTGGAAAGTACATCACTAAGTGCTACATTTATTGCCGATAGGATATCAGCCGCCATGCGTACTTTTAAAACCAAGTGGTTTACGAAAAAAGCTTATGCTCATGGCATAACCGATGTGGTTTTGTGCGAAGCAATTCAGGATGTACAGAGAGGTTTAGCTATTGATTTAGGTGGCGGCGTATTCAAAAAACGTCTGAGCCGTAATCGCGATCGGGCGCTGGTATTGGCAAAAAGCGGTAGTAGCTGGGTGTACACTTTCCTGTTTGCCAAGCAGAGTCAGCCCAGTATCAATAGGGCTGAGCTGCAGGCATTTCGAAAGTTGGCGACACAGTATGGCTGTTTGAGCGCTGAGGCAATAGCTGCACTGATTGAGCAAAAAGAATGGGTGGAGATTTGTCATGAAAAATAATAAGGCTGAGTTTCGTAGCCCCGCGTTTGAAGCCATTCACAGTGCTGCGCAGGGTCTGCAGCGCGTTGGGGCCATTTCACAGGAGACAATGCGTAGTTTTGATGAGTCTTGTCTGGTTCCGTTAGAGGCATTGCAACCGCATCAGATTAAGGCGCTGCGTGAACAATTGCATCTGAGTCAGCCGGTTTTTGCCCGTTATTTGAATACCAGTTTATCAACCATTCAAAAATGGGAGTCAGGTGCAAAACTGCCGGGGGGCCCGTCACTAAAACTACTTTCTCTGGTGCAAAAGCACGGTCTGAAGATCTTGCTATAAAGTGTCAGGATAATCACAAACTATCTGCCTATGCATTAACTGTTATAAGTTCCCCTTCGTCATTATTCCATTAAAAATCATATCCAATTAACCAGTTATATAACCCCTCTGACCAGTTACCTGCTGGGAAAATTCTCTCAAATAATGTGCGTTGTGAAAATAAGATCACACAAGCGTAACAAAAGGTAAACATAGGCTCTCTATATTGGCTGCTTTGCTTTTGGGAGGGAGTGCCATGCGTAACTGGAACGAGCCGAAAAAGAACAAAGCGCACATCGAACTGATCCCGATGATCGACGTGATGATGTTTTTGCTGGTGTTTTTTGTGTTGATTAGCCTGAACGTGATCCCGGCCCTTGGGCTGAAAACCCAGTTGCCGTCCGCTGGCAGCGCCCAGCAGTTGAAACCGCAGAAGAAGGCGATCATTACGCTGGGTGCCGGGGATCAACTGCAACTCGACGGTCAACCGCTGGCGCTCAGCGCATTGGTCAGCACGCTGAAGCAACAGCAGCAGGAAAACCAGACCACCACCATTATCGTCAACAGCGACAAAGGCGTCGCGGTAGAGCGGCTGGTGGCGGTGATGGATAACCTGCGCCAGGGCGGTTTCTACTCCGTCTCTATCGCCACACGGAAGCTGTGACATGTATCTGCTCTATCGTTCACGTCACCTTTTCAGCTGGTTGCCAGCGTTGATCGTCGTGGGCTGCGTGCTGTTTGCCAGCCAACAGGCGGCGCTGAAAATTCAGCCACGCTATGACGAAACCACCATGGAGCTGGCGCTGGTCGAACCGGATCCTGAACCTCAGCCGGAACCACCGGTGGAAACCCCGCCACAACCCGAACCCCCGCCGCCGGAGCCGGAAGCTATTCCTGAGCCGGTCGTACCGGCCCCAGAGCCGATTATCGAAGCCAAGCCGGTGCCCAAACCGCAGCCGAAACCCAAGCCCAAACCGGTGAAAGAGAAAGCCAGGCCGGTGGAAAAGGCCAAACCTGTCGCGGCCACTGCAGCGCCCAGGGCATTGGTCAGCAAGCCGGCGGTACAACCTACTCCGGCAGCCCCGGTGGCGCCGAAAGTGAATACGCAGGCGATCGAAAACGGGTATCTGCAGGCGTTACGCCACGAACTGGAACAGCGTAAGCGCTACCCCAGTGGTCGGCAGGCATCGCTTGAACGGCCCCAGGGCAACGTCGAAGTCTGGCTGGAGGTCGATCGCAGTGGTCGGGTGCTCTCGTCCGGCATCGCCAATAAGGCCACCAGCATGCTGCTTAACCGCGCGGCGCTGAGCAGTCTGCAAAGCATCAGCCAGGTGAAGCCGTTCCCAAGCGAGGCTTTCAACGGGCAAACAACAAAACGATTTTCAGCCACGTTCAATTATCAGGCTCCTTGATGCCTGGCATTACAGTTTGATTTTTATGGGATGGAAACAATGAAATCTTTCAATCGATCTGGGATTTACCTGGCAGTGATGTCGGCGATATTGCCGGGTACGGCGCTGGCGGCGGACTCGACCGACGTCGGCACCATCAATGTCAAAGGGCAATCGCTCGGCGGCGGCATGATGGTGCAGGATGACAGCGCCAAGTCGCGCTCTACCATCACCAAAGAGGCGATGGATAAAATGCCAGCGGCGGCCAATGCCATCGACAAACTGAAATACACTCCGGGCCTGAACGTCAACAGTAACGACGCCAGCGGCCTGAGCGGCGTTGATTACACCATGCGCGGCATGAACTCCGATCAAATCGGTCTGTCGATGGACGGTATCCCGATCAACGACTCCGGCAACTATGCGGTGTACCCGAACCTGCTGGGCGATTCGGAGAACCTGGAAGAGATATTCGTTACCCAGGGTTCCTCTGAGGTGGATGGCCCGCATATCGGTTCCAGCGGCGGCAACATCGGGATGGTGACGCGCCGTCCCGCAAAAGATTTCGGCGGCTTCGTCAAACAGACGCTGGGCAGCAACAACCTGAGCAAAACCTTTGCGCGTCTGGAGACCGGTGAGTACAACGGTTTCAGCAACTGGATCTCCTACTCACACACCGAGGCGAAAAAGTGGCGCGGGGAAGGGCGTGAGTACTCCAACAAGTTCGAAATGAACTCGTTGTATGAGGACGGTAACGGCAACAGCAGCAACCTGATCATGAAGTACAACCAACAGAATAACGTCAACTACAACACCCTGAGCAAGGCGCAGTTTGAAAATGATGGCCGCTATGCCAACGACTACTCTGCTACGCCGGAATACAACAGCAAGGGCCAGTTGAACAAGTATTACAAACTTAACCGTAACCCGTTTGACACCTTCACCCTGTCGTTCACCCAGAAGCTGCAACTGCGCGACAACCTGGCGTTGACCCTGCAGCCGTATTACTACTGGGGTAACGGTGGCAGCTATACGGGGCAAACGGCTTCGGTGTTGTCCAATACTTCGGATAAGGCCGGTCAGTACGATCTCAGTAATTTGAAGTCCAATACCTATTACCGCCCATCCTGGACCCAGACCTGGCGGCCGGGTATCACCACCAAGCTGAAGTGGGATATCAACGATCAGCACAGCCTGGATATTGGTTATTGGTATGAACGCGCGCGTCAGTCGCAGACCCAGCCGTTTATCGGCATCAAGGACGACGGTAACCCTGAACAACTCTCGGGCAAACCGGGCGGTTCCGATCAGGTGAAGGACGCCAATGGCAACACCGTGCAGGGGCGTAATCAGTACACCATCACCCCGGCGCAAAAAGTGTGGCTGCAGGATACCTGGTTTGCCACGCCGGACTGGACCTTCGTCGGCGGATTGGCCTATCAGTACGTTGAACGAAAAGGGGATAACAAGGGCAGCCTGTATAACGTGCCGGAAAAGCGTGATGCCAAATACCATGAATTCCTGCCGAACTTCAGCGCCAGCTACAAGCTGAACCCGGAAAACCAGGTGTTCTACAACCTGACGCGTAACATGCGTACCCCGCCAAACTACGTGCTGTACAACGTGGGCGACTCGATCAGCACCAAACCGGAGCTGAGCTGGAACCATGAACTGGGCTGGCGTTTCCAGCAGGAAGACATGCTGATGAGCGCCACGCTGTTCTACATGCGCTACAGCGATCGTCAAATCTCCACCACCAACCCGGCCGGTGACTACGAGATGATGAACATCGGCAACGTCGAGAACAAAGGGCTGGAGCTGGAGTGGAGCGGTCAGTTGCCGCATAACTTCAACTACTACACCTCGTATACCTACACCCAATCCAAACAGAAGAGCGACATTGTCAGCAATGGCCTGCCGTTACCGAGTAGCGGTAAAGAGGTGCCGAACGTCCCGAAAAACCTGCTCAACATGACGCTGGGTTATGACGACAGCCGTTACTACGGCAGCGTCAGCGGTAAATACGTCAGTTCGTTCTACGGTGACCTGACCAACGACGAGAAGATCGGCGGCCGCACGGTGGTCGATCTGGCGGCGGGGGTGTATTTGCCGGTGGACAAGAAGATCGTCAAGAGTGCGGCATTGCGCTTTGGCATCAGCAATCTGTTCGACAAGGAGTACCTGACTTCGGTGCGTACCACCACCTTCAACGCAGTGCCTTATGACGGTGTGAAGGCCAGTACGCCGTACTACAACGTCGGGGAAGAACGTACCTTCAGCGTGTCGCTGGAAGCCACCTTTTAACTATTTATACCCTGCGGCCTGAAAGCCGCAGGGTTGGAGGACTGAATGATGAATGCCAATCTGTTGCACGACATTATTTTCTACGTGATGTACGCCGCGCTGGCGATAGCGCTGGTGATTATTATCGAACGCGCGCTGTATTTCGCTTATACCCAACGTCAGGCTCGCAAACTGGAGCAGGCGCTGACGCTGGACGTGCGTCGTACCGCCGATCTGCCGGATGAGCTGACCCAGCGCAACAGCCTGCCGCTGGCGGTGATCTCACCGGTGTTGGAGCAAAAACACCGCGCCGGTAACCGCGAAGCGATCGGCGATCTGATCGACGCCCAGTACCTGCTGAGCAAACCGCTGATGGCGCGTGGCCTGTGGCTGCTGGAAACCATCGTTACCGCTGCACCACTGTTGGGGCTGCTGGGTACGGTGATGGGGATTATCGAAACCTTTAAGGCGCTGGCCGCTTCCGGGGTCTCCGAGCCGAGCCTGGTCTCTGCCGGCATGGGTACCGCGTTGTACGCTACCGGGCTGGGTATCGCCATTGCATTGCTGTGTCTGGTGGGCAACAACTATCTGCAAAGCCGCATGGAGCGGATTAACGAACTGCTGAAGGTGCTGCTGATCCGTGCCGGTGCGCCAGCCAGCCGTCCGGAAAACGGCAACCGCGAGCAATGGGTTGACAGTGAGGCGCCGCGCTATGCCTAATGGCCGTCAACCACGGCGGCCGCTGGGCCGCCTTTACACTGCATTATGGGGTAGCTGTCTGTTGATGTTGAGCCAGAGTGCGACGGCGCGTTTTGATATTCCCGGCTATGAATTGGTGTATACCGCGCCGGTGGAAACCGCATTGCAGGCGGATGACCTGCGCAACACCGCCGAAGTGTGGCAGCAAATGTTTGATGCGGCGAAAACCCGCATCGATCTGGGCCAGTTCTACGTGGCGAACCAACAGGGTTCGCTGCTGGACGGCGTGCTGCAACACCTGAAGGCGGCGGGCGAGCGCGGGGTGAAAATCCGTTTTCTGATGGAAGAGAAGGGCATCCGCATCTCTACCCCTGAGACGCTGGAACAGCTAAAAGCGATCCCCAATCTGGAACTGCGCATTATTCCTTACCAGCGGCTGAGCGGCGGGATTTTGCATGCCAAATATCTGCTGGTGGACGGTGAGCAAGCGTTTGTCGGCAGCCAGAACTTTGACTGGCGTGCGTTGGCGCATATCCATGAAACCGGGCTGCGCATCAGCGATGCCGGGGTGGTCGGGCAGATCCAGGCGATCTTCGAGCAGGACTGGCAAGCGCAGGCGTTGCTGGTGGCGGATAAGCCGGTGCCGCAGCTGCCTTATCAGCCAAAGGCCGAAACGCCGCAGGGTAATTATTTGGTCGCCAGTCCACGCGCCTATAATCCGGCGGGGGTGATTGACTCGCAGGTGGAGTTGCCGCGCCTGTTGGCAACCGCCAAACAACGCGTGCGGGTGCAGGTGATGGACTACGCGCCGTTGTCTTATGGCCCGGAACACAGCCGACCTTACTACGCGGTGATCGACAACGCCCTGCGCAGCGCCGCCGCACGCGGCGTGAAGATCGAGCTGATGGTGGCCAACTGGAACACCAAAAAGCCGGATATCGCCTGGCTGAAAAGCCTGGCGGTGGTGCCGAACGTGCAGATAAAAATCGTCACTGTCCCTCCGGCCAGCAGCGGTTTTATCCCGTTCGCCCGGGTGATCCACAGCAAAATGATGACCATCGACGGCGAAACGGCGTGGATTGGCACCAGCAACTGGACCGGCGGTTATCTGGATAACTCGCGCAATCTGGAACTGGTACTGCACAGCCCGGCGATGAGCCAGCGGGTGGATAAGCTCTACAGCCAGCTGTGGGACAGCGTGTATGCCGAACCGATCAAGCTGGATTACGACTACCCGGCACCCAAACCGGGCGGCGAATCCTGATTAACTCGGGGCGCGAGATGCCCCGACCCTTAAGCTCGCCAGCCGGCTTGTTCCAGCGCGGTCAGCAACTGATCCGCGCTTAACCCTTCTGCCAGATGGCCGTTGCCGGAAACGGTATTGGCCGCCAGCAGGGCATTGATAATCGCCTCTTCCACCGCCTCGGCCGCCGCCGCAAACAGCTCGGAGATGTAGTCGTTATTCACCATCTGTAACGGGGTGGTGAAGGCCCCTTTGTTGGCGTAATCGGCAGGCGGCAGCCCGTCGTTGCCGGTGGCGAAGGCGATAAAAATATCGCCACTCGAGTCTTCGGTGCCGCCGCCGGTGCGCGCGATACCGATGCTGGCGCGTTGGGCCAGGCGGGTACATTGGTGCGGCAATAGCGGTGCGTCGGTGGCCAGAGTGACGACAATCGACCCCATGCCCGGATGCGGCAGTTGCGGGGTGAATGGCGAATGAATATGCCCCAAATGACGGCCCACCGGGTAGCCACCGACCAGCAGCGAGGCACGTTTGCCGTGGTTGGCCTGCACGATGGCGCCGACCGTCCAACCGCCGCGATCGGCTGGCAGGCGGCGGGAAGCGGTGCCGCTGCCCCCCTTGAATTCATGGCAGATCATGCCGCTGCCCCCGCCGACCGCGCCTTCCTGTGGCAAGCCGTTATGCGCCGCCTGCAACGCCTGTCGTACATGCTCTGGCTTGACGTGAAAGCCGTTGATATCGTTGAGCAGGCCGTCGAAGGTTTCCATCACCACCGGCATGTTCCAATACAGCGCCTTATCGTCGGCGGGCAGCGCTTCGCGTTCCAGGGCGATCAAAGCGTCGCGCACCACGCCGACGCTGTGGGTGTTGGTAAAGGCAATGGGGCTGGTGAGCAGGCCGGCTTCGCGGATCCACTCCAACCCGGTGGCGTCGCCGTTGCCGTTAAGCACGTGCACCCCGGCAAAACAGGGAGACTGCCGGGCCTGACCGGCACGCGGTTCGATCACCGTGACGCCGGTACGTACGCTGCGGCCATCGGCCAGATCGGCATGGATACTGGCATGACCCACCCGGACGCCGGGCACGTCGGTGATGGCGTTCAGCGGGCCGGCAATGCCGTGGCCGATTTTAATGCCCAAATCCTGAGCGCGCTGCGACATGGTTATTCTCCTTCAATTGAGGGTTCAACGAGCGGGATGGCCTGCCGGTTGCGCAGGTAGCTCAGCACCAGACCAAAACAGAAGATGCCGGCAATGATAATAAAGTCTTTCAGGCTGCTGGCGATCAAAATTGTCCACAACACGTACAGACAGCCGATCAGTGCGATCGCCACCGGCAACGGCCACAATGGCATCAGATACGGGTGGTGGAAGTGCACACGGCGGCGACTGATCAACGCGGCGATGGCCATGATGATGTACACCAGTAACAGCAGGATCACGGTAAAAGAGGTCAGGTCGCCAAGGTTGGAACAGAAGGCCAGCAGCGCCGAAGGAATGCCGAACAGCAGGGTGGCGATCCACGGCGTGCCGAAGCGCGGGTGGATTTTTTTCAGCGCGCGGTTCACCTGTGGCAGCCAGAAACCGTCACGTCCGCTGGAGAACATCATCCGGCTGAACTGCGCCACGATGGCGATAATGGCGTTGAATACCGACAGGTAAATCGCACCGCTGACCACCCGTGCCAGCGTCGGCCCGCCCAGTTGGCTGACCACGTAACCGACCGGGTCGGCCTGTTTGGCCATTTCAACCAAAGATGGCGCACCAATCAGCAGCGCGGTGAAGGGCAACAGCTCGACCAGCACCACAATCACCAGCGTCAGCATGATGGCGGTGGCCATGGGTTTACCCTGCTCACGCATGTCTTCCGCCATATACACCGCCGCGCCGTAGCCGTTATAGGAAAACAGCGCCACGCCGACCATGGCAACAATCAAAGGGACGGAAACCGGGGCCAGCAGCCCTTCGGGGTTGAGCATCATCGGTGAGGTGAGTATCTCCACGCTCTGGTGCGGGTTGCTGAACCCCAGCCAGGCGATGAGGCCCAACACCGCGACCTCGACCACCAAGAAGGTGCCGGTCAACAGCGCGTTAGCCTTGATGTTGAAGATTGCGCAGGCACCGCCGATCAAAATGGTGACCATACCGGCGGTGGAGGCGTCGAAGTGAGTGCCCAGCGCAGTATTTAAGTAGGGCACCGCACCGGTGGCTAATACTGCCGGCACAAACAGCGCGGCGCTGAGGATAAACAGGTAGGTCTGCAACCCGCATAGGGTGCCGAACAGCCGTTTGATAATACTGTATTCACCCCCGGCGCTGGGGTGCGCGGCCCCCAATTCGGCGTAGCATAAAGCGATGGTGGCGGCGATAAAGGCGGCGATCAGAAACGAGATAAAGGCGCCACTGCCGGCGCTGGCGATGGCCAGCGGGGCAATGACGAAGATCGAACTGGCCGGCGTGACGCCGGAGGCGGTAATCATCACCACGTCGAGGACGCTGAGATTGCCTTTGAATTTGTGTTCTGTCATGGCTTAACCCTGCCCGGATGGGAAACTGAAGCTGGCATATTGGGCATCGCTGGATGAGGGCCAGCGCTGGGTGATGGTTTTACGTTTGGTGTAAAACCGGACGGCATCCGGGCCGTAGGCGTGCAGATCGCCAAACAGCGAGCGCTTCCAGCCGCCAAAGGAGTGGTAGGCCACCGGGACCGGCAGGGCGACGTTAATCCCCACCATGCCGACCTGAATATGGCTGGAAAAGTAGCGTGCCGCCTCGCCGTCGCGGGTGAACAGGCAGGTGCCGTTGCCGTATTCATGGGCATCAATCATCGCCATCGCGTCTTTCAACGAGCCGACCCGCACCACACCCAACACCGGGCCGAAGATCTCCTCCTGATAAATCCGCATGCCGGGTTGTACGTGGTCAAACAGCGTCGGGCCGATGAAGTACCCCTGGCTGATTTGCCCGTTGTCATCCCGTACCGCCAACTCACGGCCGTCGACCACCAGGCTGGCACCTTCGTCAACGCCCTGATCGATATAACCTTTCACCTTCTGATAATGATCGTGAGTGACCAGCGGCCCCATGTCGTTGCGGTTGTCGCTACCGGCACCCACCCGCATATTGGCCATTTGCTGCCGCAGCCCGGCGATCAGCGCGTCGGCGGTGTCATCACCCACGGCCACCACCAGCGGGATTGCCATACAGCGCTGTCCGCAGGAACCGAAGGCGGCGCCCATCAGCGCGCTGACGCTACCGGCGATGTCGGCGTCCGGCAGCACCACCGCATGGTTTTTGGCCCCGCCCAAGGCCTGCACCCGTTTGTTTTGGCCGCAGCCGGTGTGATAGATATGCTCTGCCACCGGCGTTGAGCCGACAAAGCTCACGGCTTTAACGCGTGGGTCGTGCAACAGGGTTTCTACCGCCTCGCGGTCACCGTTAACCAGGTTCAGCACCCCGGGTGGCAGCCCGGCCTCTGACGCCAGTTGAGCAATGTACAGCGTGGAGGAGGGGACGCGTTCGGAGGGTTTCAGCACAAAGGTATTGCCGCAAACCACTGCCATCGGCCACATCCACAGCGGCACCATCGCCGGGAAGTTAAACGGCGTGATGCCTGCCACCACCCCCAGCGGCTGGAACTCACTCCAGCTGTCGATACCCGGCCCGGCATCCTTGCTGTGCTCGCCTTTCAGCAGCTCCGGCGCATAGCTGGCGTACTCAATATTCTCGATGCCGCGCTGCAATTCGCCCATGGCATCGCTGAGCACCTTGCCGTGTTCGGCGGTAATCAACTGACAGATGTGATCAGCGTGCTGCTCCAGCAGGGCTTTAAGACGAATCATGATCCTGGCCCGCTTCAGCGGCGGGGTATCGCGCCAGGCCGGATAGGCCCGTTCGGCAGCGTCGATGGCGCTTGCCACCGTGGCAGGGTCGGCCAGCAACACCTGCTGTTGCGACAACCCGGTCGCCGGATCGAATACCGGCTGGCTGCGGCTGCCGCCGGTGGCGGACTGACCGTTGATCCAATGTGCAATGGGCATGGTATTCGCTCCTGTTATTCGGTTGCGTTGATGGCGTCGCCCAGGGCGTTGATTAACGAATCGATCTGCGCCTCGCTGCTGATAAACGGCGGGGCCAGTTGCAGGGTGTCGCCGCCGTAGCGGACATAAAATCCTTTTTCCCAGCAGCGCATCGCCACCTCATACGGCCTGCGCGCCGCTTCCCCCGGTCGCGCCGCCAGCGTGATACCGGCCGCCAGACCAAAGTTGCGAATGTCGGTCACGTGACGGCAGCCCTGCAAACCGTGCACCGCCTGCTCGAAATAGGGGGCCAGTGCCTGCACCCGTTCGATTATCTGCTCGCGCTCAATGATATCCAGCGTTGCCAGCCCGACCGCACAACTGACCGGGTGGGCAGAATAGGTGTAGCCGTGCGGGAATTCGAGCAAATAATCCGGTTCATCGGTGGCCATAAAGGCCTGGTAAATCTCTGGCCGCACCACCACCGCACCCATGGGTTGTGCGCCGTTAGTGACCTGTTTGGCGATATTCATGATGTCGGGCGTGACGCCAAAGGCTTCGGCACCGGTCAGGGCACCGCAGCGGCCGAAGGCGGTGATCACTTCATCAAAAATCAGCAGGATATTGTGTTGAGTGCAGATCTCGCGGATGCGTTGCAGATAGCCGACCGGCGGTACGATCACTCCGGCGGAACCGGAGAAGGGTTCGATAATCACGGCGGCAATGGTCGAGGCATCACGCAGGGTGATGATCCGGTTCAGCTCCTCCGCCAGTTCCGCACCCTGTTCCGGCATACCGCGTGAGAAGGCGTTACCCGCCAGCAAGGTATGGGGCAGATGGTCAGCTTCGGCACTGGTGCCAAAGGCTTTCCGGTTTCCGGCGATGCCACCCACTGCAATGCCGCCAAAGTTAACCCCGTGGTAGCCCTTTTCGCGCCCGATAAAGCAGGTTTTGCCCGCCTGGCCTTTGGCTCGCCAGTAGGCACGCGCCATTTTTAATGAGGTGTCCGCTGCTTCGGAGCCGGAGCCGGTGAAAAATACATAGTCCAACCCGGCCGGGGTCATGGCCTTAATTTTATTCGCCAGCTCAAAAGACAATGCATGGCCAAACTGAAACGCCGGGGAATAATCCAATTGAGAAAGTTGCCGATAAGCCGCTTCCGCTATTTCCGTGCGGCCATGGCCCAAGCCGCAGCACCATAACCCGGATAAACCGTCAAAAATTTTGCGTCCATCCTGGCTGGTATAATAAACGCCTTCAGCGTGGCTTATCATTCTCGGGTTGGCTTTAAAATTACGATTACCGGTAAACGGCATCCAATGGGCTTCTAACCATTCACGTTCGGGTTTATTTTCAGGGTGATTTAATTCAGCCATTTTTCCCTCCGGGGGGGAGAATAGGTACGGTTAATTAAATATACCCGTCATCTTTTAAGTTACAGCGTTGTTATCTGCACTAGCTCACCCCAGTTACTTACTTGAGTAAGCGCCTGGGGATGAGCGAGCTGGTCGCCTAGCCGTAACTTAAAAGCTATAGGGTATAAATAAACGTGTTAATGAATTGTTGCCTGAAATTGACTATGTGCCGCTTCTTCACTAATGTGAATAATCAAATATCGAAACTTACTTAAGGTTTTATGCAAGTAAAAAAGCGCGCAATTTTGGGACAGTTGTCGGATATGGACCTTCGGTTACTGCGGGTATTTAAGGCGGTGGTCGACTGCGGCGGCATGAGCGCGGCCGAGCTGGAGCTGAATATCAGCCTGTCGACCATCAGTAAACATATCAAGGATCTGGAGCAACGCTTGGGGCTGACGCTTTGCCACCGCGGGCGTGAGGGGTTTGCGGTCACTGACGAAGGGCTGTTGATTTACCAGGAAACCACCAAGCTGCTGGCGGCCACCGAGGCATTTCGCCGTGGAGTAGATGACGTGCACCAGCGCCTGGGCGGGCAACTGCACGTGGCGATATTTGACCATACCGTCAGCAACCCACAGGCACACATCGGCCGGGCGATTGCTTTATTTAGTGAGCAGGCACCGGAGGTGTCTTTGCAAATGTATGTGGAGCCAATAAATACCATTGAACGTGGCGTTATTGACGGCCAATTTCAGATTGGTATTATTCCCATGCACCGCAGTGCGGAAAGTTTATCTTATAGTTCATTATTTAATGAGAGGATGTTCTTATATTGCGGCGCGCAACATGAATTATTTTCCGCTAATCACGACGAGCTGAATTGGGATCTCCTGCACAATTATGCTTTTGCTGGATTAGGCTATCACTCGCCGAATATGGAGCTGAGTTTACAGCAGCATTTGCAGCGCAAGGCGACGGGTTTTGCTCAGGAGTCTATCGCCACCTTAATCCTCTCCGGCAAGTACGTGGGTTTTCTTCCCGACCACTATGCGGCGTTTTTTGTCGCACAGAATATGATGCGGGCGATCAAGCCGGCGCTGTTCCGCTATCACTGCGAGTATTCCAGCGTACTGCGGCGCTCACCCAGCCCACAGCGGGTGGTGAAGCTGTTCCACGAATGCCTGCTGACGACTCATGGAACAGCGTGATGTTTACTGGTCTTTTTTCTTGCCAAAAATCTTGATCAGTACGCCGACCAGGATACCAATGGCGATGCCGGTAAAAATCCAACTGACGATACCCATTTCCCATCTCCCGCTATTACTTTGAGCGAATTATATAATCATTCGACGCGGAAAGCGCCTTCGATCATTAGCTGCCGTTGCGGCGCGCTGTAGTCGATAAATGAGTTCTTGCTGTTGGATTTTGCCAGCGTCACCGCCAATTCGTCGGCAGAAATCGGCAGGTCGTCCTGCCAGAAGGTGGCGATGGCATGGCGGGTAATAAAGTCGATCAGATAGCGCTCCGGGCTGTCCTGTTGCTCGGGGAACAGACGCGCGGCGAGTTCGGCCATCAGCGCCCGTTGCTGCGGTTGTTCGCTTTGTGCCAGCATTTCGAGGAACGGCAACAGCAGGCGGCCGCAAACCTGGCCGTGGTGATAGTCACGCAATGCGCCAATCTCACCGGCAATGCCGTGGATCACCCCCAGTCCAGCAGCGCTCAGCGTCAGCCCGCCAAGGTACGAGGCCTGCATAATATTCTCGCGGGCCTGGGCGCTGCGGTTGAGCGTCGGCCAGGCGAGCAGGAAGTGGCGGATACCGGTCAGCGACATCTCGCGGGTCATGGCGTTGGCGGTTTTGGACAAATAGGCTTCGAACAGGTGAGTAAAGGCGTCGATGGCGCAATAGGCCAGTACCTTGTCCGGCGCGCCTTCCAGCAGTTGAGGATCCAGAATGGCGGTATGCGGCACAAAGTTGTTATGGCGCAGCGAGGCTTTCACCTTACTGAAGTGGGTGTCGGTGATCACCGCGTTCTGGGTCACTTCGCTGCCGGTACCGGCGGTGGTCGGAATGGCGATCAGCGGCAGGGTGGCACCGCTGATTTTCGTATCACCGACCTTTTCCATATAGCGCAGGGTCGGCAGCGGATGCTCCACCAGGGCGGCAAACGCTTTGGCGGCATCCAGCACGCTGCCACCGCCGATGGCCACCACCCGCTGGGCTTTACCGCGCCAGCGTGCCACCCAGGCGTCGATCTCCTGCGGCGAAGCCTCGTGGCTGACGATCTCCGTGCCGATCAGCAGCGGTGTCAGCGCGTCGGCCAGAGAGGAATATACCGCACCATTGAGGAATGAGCGGCAGCTAAACAACAGCGTCGGCTGTGGTTCGGCGGTCAGTAGCGGGATCAGTTGGCTGATACTGCCGTGGCCGAACCAGGTATGGCGGTTGGCGATCGTCAGGCTGGGGGTCATGGTCTCTCCTTGGCGCGCGAAAACCACAGCATAAGCCAGCCTCTGCGGCTGAACCACTGCTTTTCGCTGCCTTAAAAGCATCCGTTAATATATTAACCCAGCATCTCTGAGCCTGACGGCGATAATCGGGCGAAGGTGTGATTTGTTTAACATGTAAACAATTGTGCTGTTGCATTTGGCGCTATTGAGTGTTTTCTATAACAAGCAGGCCAGGGCACAGCCGGAATAAGGTGATTGTTAATTTATTAATGATGGCGAGGCGGAGATGAATATTCAGGTCGAAAGATTATCAGCGGTGATCGACACAGTGGCGACCCCGCGTTTCTATCCCAGCCTGCTGGCCTGGCTGGAAGGTTACTTCGCCTTTGATAACGCCATTGTTTATGCCTTCGACCGTGGTCAGCCACCACGCTGCCTGATCAAAACCGAGAAAGAAAACAGTGACGCGGTAAATCAGCTATACCAGCAGGGCGCTTATCTGCAGGATCCGTTTTATCAGGCGCTGAACGGCGGTGGGGGTAGCGAGGTCTTGACCCTGCGTCAACTGGCCCCCAGCGGCTTTTATCACACTGAGTATTATCGTAATTTTTATCGCATGACCGGCTGGCATGACGAAGCCGGTGTGCTGCTGCCGCTGACGCCGGAACGTGGGTTGGGGGTGTTTTTTGGCTCGGCGCGCCAGTCGGTGGGGGTGCGTTCCTCGCAGCTGGCAGACCTGCGAGACGCGCTGACGCTGCTGAAAAGCGTCGCTCGCCTGCATGGCGAAGTGAGGGTTGCGCCCGCCACGCCAGACCGGGTAACGGACAGTGCCGTGCAGGCGCGTTATTTGCTGACTCCTCGGGAGCGAGAGATTGTGGATCTGATCCTCGACGGCTGCGGTTCGCAACAGATCGCCGACCGGCTGTTTATCAGCCTGGGTACGGTGAAAAACCACCGCAAAAACATCTACAGCAAGCTGGATATCGGCTCACAGGCCGAATTGTTCAGCCTGCTGCTGGCCACGCCGCTGCGTCGCAGCGCCTGAGTGTTAATTATTTGTTGCGAATGTCCCTAAGGGGACATGGTGGGCGTCGGGCCGCTTGCCGATAATCCGCTGACAGAGCCAGGGTCATCGGGAGTGCGGCAGTGAATAATAATATCGAATCCTTAACCTATTACGCGGCAACCAAAAAGTACGATCTGCGCTTCCCGACGCTGGAAGAGGATCTGGATGTTGACGTGGTGATCATTGGTGGCGGCTTCTCCGGCATCAACACCGCGCTGGAGCTGGCGGAGCAGGGCATCACCAATATCGCCATTCTGGAAGGCCGTCATTTGGGTTACGGCGGTACCGGGCGTAACGGCGGGCAGGTGATGGCCGGGATCGGTCACGATCTGGAAAAGATCAAACGTCACGTTGGCCCGGCCGGGCTGGAAACCATCTTTAAAATCAGCAATCTCGGCGCCGGGATCATTCGCGAACGCATCAAAAAATACCAAATCGATGCCGATTTCTGCTTTGGCTATGGCTACCTGGGCAGCAACGCGCGGCAGGAGAAAACCCTGCGCAGCTGGCTGAAGGAGTTCAAGACGGTCTCGCCGGACGAAGAGATCGAACTCTATACCGGATCCGAGGTGAAGCAGGTGGTGGGATCGGACGCCTACACCTGTGCATTGAAACACATGGGCGGCGGCCACGTGCATTCGCTCAACCTGTTGCTGGGCGAGGCCCAGGCGCTGAGCGGCTACGGCGTGAAGATCTTCGAAAACAGCAGCGTACTCGACGTGGAGTATGGCCCGCGCATAAAGGTGCGTACTGCCATGGGGTCGGTACGTGCCAACAAAATGCTGTGGGCATGCAACGGTTTTCTCAACGGCATGGAGCCGTTCATCTACAACAAAACCATCAATACCTACGCTTTCCAGCTGGCGACCGAACCGCTGTCTGACGAACTGATCCGCCAGATCAGCCCGATCCGCGGTGCCTACAGCGACATCCGCCCGGTGATCGACTATTACCGGGTGACCAACGAAAACCGCCTGCTGTTCGGCAGCGCCACCCGCTTGATCGAATACATTCCGGCAGATCTCAAAGCCTGGAACCGTCATCTGATGTTGAAGGTGTTTCCGTACCTGCATAACGTCAAGATCGACCTGGCCTGGGGCGGACCGCTGTGCTGCAGCGCCAACCTGTTCCCGCAGATTGGTACCTTGCCGCAGCACGATAATGTGTTCTACGTGCAGGGCTATTCCGGCTTTGGCGTAACCCCGAGCCATATCGTTTGCAAGGTGCTGGCGGAGGGCATGAGTGAAGGATCCGATCGTTACAGCCTGATGAGTTCGATCCCGCACGTCAATATCTTCGGCAAGGACAAACTGCGGCGGGTGATGACCACCGCCGGCAAGGTGTGGCACCAGACATCCGGCTACTGGAAAGGCCGCCGCTAATTCTTATCACAGGAGAGAAAAATGAAACCATTACTGCTTAAACAACCGCTGCCTGAACTGCTGGAGATTGGCAGCGTCAGTAATCTGGGCGCCAGAGTGATCGCCGGTGAGCCAACCGTCGGCGTGGCGGGCATTTTCGGTGAGCCGACCGACAACCTGAGCTGCGGCATCTTTAGCTGTACCCGTGGCACCTTTGTGATGGAGTATCCGTTTGCCGAACACGCCACGGTGTGGGAAGGCACGGCAACGCTGACCGATGAGAACACCGGTCAATCCGTGCAGTATCAGGCCGGGGATTCTTGGTTTGTCGAGAAAGGCACGCCGGTGCGCTGGGAGATCACCTCCGATCGCTTTGTGAAACACTATCTGGCGATTGTCGAAGGTTGATCTCGGCGCCAGCCCCTCTCCAGCGGGAGAGGGGCAATCCGCTATCCCAGCACCCGCTTAATAAAATCGCCGATCCGCCGCAATATCTGATCCTTGTTGGTTTCGTTAAAACTTTCATGCCGTCCGCCGGGGTTAATCATGACCTCAAAATCACTGCCCTTCAGCAGGTTAATGGTGGTTTGCGATTGCGCCATCAGCACCAGCCGGTCGTCGTCACCGTGTATCCACAGCGTGGGCAGTGCGCCGAAGCCCGGCCCGTCGTTGATTTTGGCCAGCATCTGCTGCATGGCGTGCAACGTCGGGCGTTTGAAGGGCCCATGCCACACCAGCGGATCGGCCTGATAAGCCACGCCGACTGCCGGATCGCGCGACAGGGTGGCGGTATCGAGCGGCTCATCAGGGATCTTCGGCAGGCCAAGCAGATCGGAGATCTGGGTTCTTTCGCCGATCAACGGGCCGGAGAGCACCAGCGCGCGCACGTCATCGCCATAACGCTGAACGTAACGGGTGGCGATCATACCGCCCATCGAATGGCCGATGACCACCAGCGGGATACCAGGGTGCAATGCCTTAAAATGCTCGACTACGCAGTGAATGTCGTCGACCACGGCATCATAATCCTCAATCAATACGCGTTCACCCTGTGACAACCCATGGCCGAGATGGTCAGGGCCGAACACCCGCGCACCCTGTGCTTCTAACGTTCGCGCCACGTACTGATAGCGACCGAGATGCTCGCCATAACCGTGCACCAGCAGTGCCAGAAAGCGTGGCCGCTCATGGCCCCAATCGTGGACCGCAATGTCGCCCTGACTGCCTTTGATAAAGCTGATTTTCTGTTCAGACATATTATTTTTCTCATCGGTAGGGATTTAGAAAGTCCTATTCAGCGTAGCGGCAAAGCGGGGAATGGGTAGGGGCGCGGAGTGCGCGCCCCGAGGTGATTAGCGAATGAACTGTTGCGCCAGCGTATCGATGGCCTGGCGTTGGAACTGGTTGAAGGCCTCGCGCGGCTGCTGCTGCTGGATGAATTCCAGCAGCGGATCCTGGACTTCGGTGCGGATGCCACTGAGTTGTTCCATCACCGCCAGGCCGCAGAACGGCACGTAGGATTCGGCATAACCGCCCTCATGCACCATCACCAATTTTCCTCCACACAGACGATCGGCCGCGTCCTGCACCAAAGCCGTCATGTTGCGGAAACTGTCGCTGTGCAACTGCATGCGTGCCAGCGGATCCAGGGCATTGGCGTCGTAGCCGCAGGCGACTATGATCAACTCCGGCTGGAATTGCTCCAGTGCCGGAATGACGATTTGCTGCATGGCATACAGATAACCGTCGTCACCGGCCCCGGCCAGCAGCGGAATATTGATGTTATAGCCTTCGCCCGGCCCGGCCCCGCAGTCTTGTTCACCGGAGTACCCGGCGGGGAAGCAGCCGTCCTGATGCAACGACAGCGTCAACACGTCGTCACGCTGCCAGTAGATATGCTGGGTACCATTGCCGTGATGCACGTCCCAGTCGAGTACCGCCACTTTGCCCAAACCGTATTTTTGTTTAGCGCGCTCGATGGCGATCGGGATATTGGCCAGAAAACAAAAGCCCATCGACTGGTCCGGCAGGCAGTGGTGACCCGGCGGGCGTGACAGCGCATAGGCGTTATCCAGCTCACCCAGCAGCACGGCCTCGACCGCCGCACAGGCCAACCCGGCGGACAGTTTGGCAATCTCATAGCTGCCCGGTCCCAGCGGGGCTTCTTCCCCCAGCATGCCGCCACCGTTGTCGCTCAGCTGTTTGAAACGTTGTAAATAATCGGCCGGGTGAATGCGCAGCAGGTCTTCATCCGTCGCCAGTTCGGCGCTCAGCAGTGTGAGCTGACGCGACAGGCCGGACACATCCATCAGGTTCTTCATCCGCCGTTTGGTTTCCGGCGACTCGGCATGGCCGGCCCCCGAAGGCGGTTGCACCCAGCCGCCAACCGGCAGCGTGGTGGCGTGCAGGCCGGTGCTGTGCCAGAAACAGCGTTCATCAAACAAGAAACCGGTTTTTCTTTTCACCTTTTTACTCCTGTTAAACGGCGCGGCGAGCGCGCGGTGAAGCCAACAAAATCAACAGTAACGACAGCAGTGAGCAACCCAACGCGCCAAGCAGCAGCGCGTCAAAGCCGCCTGAAGATTCAATCAGGTAACCGGCCAGCGTTGGGCCAATCGCCATACCGCCGCCAATCACCAGATTGATGTTGTTCATCAGCTTGCCGTTGTTATCCAGTCCGGCGACGCGGGCCAAAATAAACGGCAGCACAAAGGTCCAGGTAAATTTGAATAACACCGCCGCCAGCGCGAAACGCAGCAACAGGGGCTCGCGGATCAGCAGCGCGATACCGGCGAGCAGCAAACCGTAACCCAGCCAAATCAGCCGGTTGCCGCCACGACCGGCACTGATCAAAGCGGCAGCGCCGGCACCGACGATGCCAAACAGCGTGGCGGTGGCCAGTACCTGACCGCTGTGTACCGGCGAGAGACCGGCCGCGGCGGCGATGCTGCCGATAAAAGTCCAGACTGCGCTCAGGCTGATGTAAAAGGTCAGTACCGCCAGTACGGCGATGATTTTGCGCAGCCGGGGAGCGACGGCGGAATGAGCGGCGGATTGCACCGGGTGAAACCCGCTGGGGAAGGAGCCGATCAGCGGCAGGCAGCACAGCATGATAGCCGCCAGGATCAGATAGACCGCCATCAACCCAAAATGGGCGAACAGCGGCGGCAGCACCAGCAGCCCGACCGCGCCCAACACCAGTTGGCCGAGAACCCACAGGGCGTAAACCCGGCTGGGGTTGGCGGTGCCCGCCGCGCAGGTGATACACAGGATCATCAAGGTGCCGCCCGCCAGCGAGGCGACAAAACGCAGCCCCAGCAGCAGGCTGAAATCGCTGACCCACGCCGAGGCCAGGTTACCGGCGATAAACACGGCCGCTGCCAGTGCTGCCACCCGGCGCCAGTTAACGCGGCTAATCCACCACCAGGCGGGCAGCGTGGCCAGGCTCATTGCCCCCAGCTCGGTAGAAAACAGATGGCCGATTTGCGCCGGAGTCAGCAGCCATTGGCTGGCCAACTGCGCGGCTATGGCCGGTGCGGTCATCAGGATGCCCGGCGCAATGGCGGCAAAGAGAATAATGGCAGTCAACAGCCGTGGCGGGCAGGGAAGCGCCGTCCCGACGGTGGGCACAGAAACAGAATCACTGGACATAATAATGATCTCCACGGGGTAAGCCTGAGTCAGATATACCCGCGATGCCATGTTTTAGGCAGGCGGAAACCGCGCCATTGATGACGAATAATTAACGCGTTTAATTTATCGGTCATAAGCCATTGCTATGGCTTAATTTATCATCCGTGTGCAATAAAGCTGTTGGCGACCAATTCGGTGCGATTTACGACTTCGGTTTTGGCAAATATATTGCGCATGTGGGTTTTTACCGTCGAAAGGGAAATACCCAACTTCAGCGCGATGCGTTTATTACTGGCTCCTTCGCGCACCATATTAACGATCTCCTGCTCCTTGGCCGTCAGCAATTGGGCTTCACCACCGGGCAGCAGATCGCGGGTCGCCAGCTCGATCAGTGGCATCACCGCCCGCAGGCGACCGCGCTCCAGCTCGGTAAACGGCGTATCGCGAATCAATGACACCCCGGCGACAATGCGTTTACGCTGGCGGATAAATATCTCCGTCATATCGCGCATGTGATTGGGCAGCATAAAGTCATGATAATAGTGCCGGTTATTAGCGATCGCCGCCGGGTTCATGCCGACCATATTAATATCCTGCTGGTGGAAGTTGGCCGGTTTAAGCGGATCAATCTGCTGGAAATGATTCAAATACTGCTGATGGGTGTTATCGGAAATACCATGCAAAATATAATGGTCTGGCCGCAGGTCCGGATTAACCAAATAAAATACCCCAGCGGACACCGGGATAAGATGAGCAATGGTGTTCAGACAGCTCGTGATAAAGGCATCGGATGGTGCGGTGGTGTGCATGATTCATTTCCTCCCTTTACCCGTCGTCTTTCAAGCCGCAGCGTTGTTACCTGCACTTGGTTACCGTAGGGGGCGAATATATTCGCCCCGATTAAAGCGGGCGCGGCATGCAGCGCCCCTACCTGACCTGAGGATGAGCGAGCTGGCCGCCTAGCTGCAACTTGAAATCCATAGGGTATCTTTTTCAGGTACCGGAATGGGAGTCGCCGCTGTTTATAATATGAACGATACAAGCATAGCGGTAGCAATTTTGCAACACAATTAAAACATATTAACAACGTGAGCCGGATTGCAATAAAATACATAAATAACAAGGCGGCGATTGGGAGGTGATGGCTCCAGTGGCCTTTTGCTGTTCTTATTTTGTTAATATATTAACGAATTAATTGTACCCTTCCTGCTGAATTTACAGTGATTTCCCTTTTACCGTGGTGCACCTGCCGCGGATCACCCTTTTGTAACCCCGCAGGGCCGCCATCGACAGCTCGTTCTTAAGAACGATAGACAAACACCGCAGCGCTTGATCCTCTCTGGAAATCCTTTCACCCCGGCTAAAACCATAACGGCTGACCGGACTAAAAAGGTAAGACGAAAAAGCTATGGCTCGGCCTCGTTCTTAAGGACGATAGTCAGCATTTTCTTTTCCTCTCTATAGTGATATTGCCGCCACTGGCGACGCCAAACCTGCAAATGCAACATCAGGGCAAAACGATAAAACTATAAGAGGAAATAACCATGAACCTGTCGTCGCGGCTTCACGCCCATCTTGAGCGGGGCAAGGTCGGATTCCCCACCACGCTGGCCAGCTCGGTTGGGGTGATTATGGCCAGCCCGGTGATCCTCACCGTCACCAGCGGTTTTGGCATCGGCGGCGACACCTTCGCGCTGGCGATGCTGATCGCCTTTATCATGATGCAGGCGCAGCTCACGACCTTCTCGGAAGCGGCGGCGATCCTGCCGACCTCCGGCTCGGTCTATGACTACATCGCCTGCGGCATGGGGCGCTTTTTTGCCATTACCGGCGCGCTGTCGGCCTACCTGATTGTGCATATCTTTGCCGGTACCGCCGAAACCATACTCTCCGGCATCATGGCGCTGGTGAATTTCGAGCACCTCAACACCCTGATGGAAACCCACAATGCCTCCTGGATGGTCGGGGTTGGGCTGGTGATCGTGTTTGGCATACTCAACGCTTTTGGCATTGAGGCGTTCGGTAAAGCGGAGATTGTGCTGACCTTCGCCATGTGGAGCACGTTGGTGATCTTCGGCATTGCCGGGTTGCTTTCACCGCATGCCGTGCCGCTGGAAGGCTGGTTCGGTAGCACCCTGAGCCTGAACGATCCGTTCGCGGTGTTCAGCCTGATCGGCATGGCGATGTTTATGTTCGTCGGCTGCGAACTGGTCACGCCGATGGCGCCGGAGATCAAACGTTCCGCCAGCGTCATCCCGCGAGCCATGTCACTGGGGCTGTGCGGCGTGGCGGTGTGCATGGCCTTATACGGCGCGGCGCTCAGCCACCAGGTGGAAAACGTGCTGGTGGATGCCGCCAACGGCGTTCATCTGCTGGACACGCCGATGGCCATTCCGGCCTTTGCCGGCCAGGTGATGGGCGAGTTCGGCAAATATTGGTTGGGCATCGGGTTGCTGTTGGCCGGGGCGGCGACCATCAACACGCTGATGGCCGCGGTGCCACGTATTCTTTATGGCATGGCGCTGGACGGCGCGCTGCCACGCATCTTCGCTTATCTGCACCCGCGTTTTAAAACCCCGGTGGTGGGGATTTTGGTGGCGGTACTGATCCCCTGTGTGCACGCGTTTGCCATCCAGGGCAATCTCGACCGCATCATTCCGCTGGTGCTGGCGGCGGTGTGCGCCTAGGGCGTTGCCTACCTGCTGGTGACCTGCTCGGTGGTGATCCTGCGTGTTCGCCGCCCGGATCTGCCGCGTGCTTACAAGTCGCCGTGGTTCCCGCTGCCGCAAATCGTCTCCAGCGTTGGCATCGTGCTGGCGATTATCTATATCACTCCGCCGGGCATGAACCCGCGCGCGGTGTATATCCCTTTCAGCATCATGATTGGCCTGACAGCGGCTTACGCGCTGTTCTGGACCCTGTGCGTGCAGAAGGTCAACCCGTTCAAACCGGTGCCGGTCGAGCAGGTGCTGGAAACCACCTTTGCCAAAGCAGAAGGCGAGGAGGCGCAGTTTGATCGGCTTACTTCCCTCACTTAACCGTTTCTGGCAGCGCGCACCGGCGGGTTATCAGCCGGGCGTCACCCTCAGCCGCCTGGCGAACAACCTGCAACCCTACGCCTGCGAGCGTCTGGCGCCGTGCCTGCTGCGGCTGACGTTAGCGCAAGGGCCGGTGATCGACATCAGTGAACAGGCCAGTGCGTTGTTTATGGCACATATCGTCAGCCACCGCTTTCAACTGCAGGGGAACTGCACGCTGAAAGAGCCGCTGACGCTATGCATCACCGCCGGGGGATGGCTGCGGCGCAATGGGGTGGTGTATCGCGCCGCCCGCAATGATGCTGCGGCGCAGCGGGTGATTTCTGCCTTTCAGCGCTATCCACAAGTTGGCCAAACGCTGGCACAGCTGGATTTCCGCCGCATTCAACTGACGCTGGTTGCCGGACACTGGCGACTGGAGATCGAACATTTTGCCGCTTCGGAAGTGGTCAGCCGTTTGCCTGCCGGTCGTCGCTATCTGCGGCTGGAGCCGGAGCAACGGCGATTGCTGCTCAGCAGCCTGCTGATGATCGGCCAATTGATGGAGAGAATCGATGAATAGAGTGGTAGTGATTACCGGCGGTGGCACCGGCGTGGGCGCCGCCTGTGCCCGGTTGCTGGCGGCCCAGGGCGATCGGGTATTTATCATCGGTCGTCGTCCTGAACCGCTGACCGCACTGGCGGATGAGATCGGCGCGCAGGCGTTGGTCGGCGATGCCGCCAGCGGAGAAAGCTGGAACACCCAATTGTTGCCAGCCATTTTGCAACAGGCCGGGCGTATCGACTGCCTGATCGGTAGTGCCGGCGGTATGGGATTCAAACGCATTACCGACATGACCGACCAACAATGGCAGCAGGCGATGGACAGCAATCTCAACAGCGCATTTGCCAGCGCTCGCGCCTGTTTGCCGGAGCTGATGAAAACCGGCGGTAACCTGCTGTTTGTCGCTTCTATCGCCTCGTTGGCCGCCGGGCCGGAGGTATGTGGTTACGTCACCGCCAAGCATGCGTTGATCGGGCTGATGCGTTCCATCGCTCGTGATTACGGTCCGCAGGGGGTGCGCGCCAACGCGGTGTGCCCTGGCTGGGTCACCACGCCGATGGCGGATGAAGAGATGCAGTTGCTGATGGACGCCCATCAGATTTCGCTGGCGCAGGCTTATCAGATGGTCTGCCGCGACGTGCCGTTGCGTCGTCCGGCCAGCGCTGAAGAAATCGCCGGCATCTGCCGTTTTCTCTGTTCGGCAGAGGCATCGATCATTACCGGCGCGGCGCTGGTGGCCGACGGCGGTTCAACCATCGTCGACGTGCCGACATTGGCTTTCACTTCCGTTTAAGGAGCATCAAATGAGTTCAGAAGCGGTATTTATTCAGGTGGGCGCGCTGGCGGAAGGCTTTGCCCCGCACAGCAATACGCTGGAACAACAACACGGCCTTAGCGGCAGTACGCTGGCATTGCGCTTTGCCGACGGGGAAACGCTGAGCTGTCATTTCGTCGATCAGCAGACGCTGAGCTGGGGTGAGTACCGGGGCATTGCTTATCGTGCCACCAGCATTCGCCCCGGCATTCTGTTTATCGATTTTCTCGATCCTGCGCAGGACAACGCCAGTATTACGCTGGTGTGCGATCGTAATCAGGGCAATTTCACCGCAGTCTACGGCCAGTTGCCGGATGAGCAGCAGACACGACTGGATGCCTTCAGCCGGGTTGAGCAGGGGTTGCCGCTGACGGCGGTCAAGGCGGAGTTCCACTTTGGCACGCTGGATGATGCCACCGTTGCGCCGCCACAGTTCACCGATGAGTTAATCGGCATGCGCAATATGTACACCTACAGCCCGACTGAACGCTATGAGCACATTTACCTGAACGACAATTTCTATGCCTGGCAGTGCCTGGACGGGGTGGAGAAAGGGCTGGCGGATGTCGATCGCTGCCACTACGTGAAGGTGGCCGAGCAGCTCTACCTGTTCGTCTGGCGTGAGAAGATTGTGCCGACGCTGGGCGTGGTGATGATCGATCTGCAGGGCATGCGCACCGACGGCAAGATCCTCGGTTATCAGGGCAGTGACTTCAATGCGCTGAGCAATTTTGCCGTGGGTGCCCACGCCCAGGTGCTGAATACCACGCGTCATCCACGGGGATAGGCCGATGAAGACACCTTATGCGGCCGATGCCTTTAGCGGCCAGGTGGTGCTGGTGACCGGCGGCGCACAGGGCATCGGGCTGGCGATTGTCAGCGCCTTTGCCCGGCTGGGGGCCACGGTGGTACTGGCGGATCTGCAACTGCAGAAGGCGCAGGATGAGGCGGAAATACTGCAACAACAAGGTTGGCGAGTGCAGGCAATGGTCTGTGATCTGGCCGATCCGGGGCAGATTGCTGAACGGGTGGCAGAGGTAGGCCAGCGGTATCAGCGGCTGGACGTGGTCGTCCACAACGCGGCCTACTTCCCGCTGACTCCCTTCGCCGAGATTGACGCGGTGCTGTTGCAACGCACGCTGAGCGTCAATCTGATGGCACCGTTTTTTCTGGCACAGGCGGCGTTGCCGTGGATGCAGCGTCAGGGCGGTGGCAGCATTCTGGTGACCTCGTCGGTCACCGGGCCGCGGGTGGCTTATCCGGGGCTGGCACACTATGCCGCCTCGAAAGCCGGGGTGAACGGCTTTATTCGCGCGGCGGCGCTGGAGTTGGCGGGGGCGGGGATACGGGTCAACGGCGTGGAGCCGGGGATGATCCGCACACCGGCGATGGCCAATCTGGGGGGCGCTGCGGTCAATCAGGCGATTGCCGCAGCGGTACCGCTCGGGCGGCTGGGAGAGCCGGAAGACATTGCGGCGGCGATGGTATTTCTCGCCTCACCGGCGGCGGCCTATATCACCGGCCAAACGCTGGTGGTGGACGGCGGCGCATTACTCCCCGAGGCTCATCCGTAGGGGACGAACAGGTTCGTCCCGATTTATACGGGTGCAGCGTGCAGCGCCCCTACGGCTTTTTTGTCGGATGGGCGGTCACGTTGGCGGGCAGTTTGTCGCCAAGCCGGATCAGTTCGTCCAGCAGCGTCATCAGTTGTTCCATCTTCTGCTGCGAAAACGCGGCTTCAATCTCACCGTAGCCCTGTTCCACCTGATGCCGCGCCACCTCATACAGCTCCTGGCCTTGCTGGGTCAGCGAAACGTACAGCTTGCGCTGATCGTTAACCGGCTTCAGGCGGAAAATCAGTTTATCGCGCTCCATGCGCGACAAAATGCCGGTCAGGCTGGGGCGCAGAATGCAGGTTTCCGCCGCCAATTCGTGGAACTCAATTGAACGGCTGTTGGCCAGTACGCGAATGATGCGCCATTGCTGTTCCGTCAGGTTATGACTTTTCAGAAACGGGCGGAAAAACCCCATGGCGGTTTCACGCGCCTGCAGCAGGGCAATGGTTAAAGATTCATGCATAGATTTGGCCTTAGCTATCAAGGTGTTCGTTATTCCGGTGCCGAACGCAGGGATGCAATGGACGGCCTGGATTTATTAATAACTTAATAGTAGCCAAGTTTACCCCGACGGATAAAGCGAAAATGTAGCTACGGGTGGAAAAATCGCCTGAAATTGATTAATGCGTTGAATAATCACGCTAATGTTCGCGACTTGTGAATATTTTGTTATCACGATCACAAATCAACCCACCCGCGTTGCGTAAAAGCTGAACAGCGTATAAAAATAATCATTAACATATTAATGAATGCCGGTTGTCATGTTCTGTCATTGAAAGGAGTTTGCATGAAAGGCACTGTATTTTCCGTCGCGTTGAATCACCGCAGCCAGATGGATGCCTGGGATCAGGCGTTCCATCAGCCACCTTATAAAACCCCACCCAAGACCCCGGTGTGGTTTATCAAACCGCGTAATACCTACCTCGCCAACGGCGGGGCGATCCCGTTTCCTGCCGGTGAGCAAGTGCAGAGCGGCGCGACACTGGCGGTGGTGATTGGTAATACCGCGCGCAAGGTGCCGGCCGAACGGGTGGCCGACTATCTGGCCGGTTATGCGCTGGCCAATGACATCAGCCTGCCGGAAAGCAGCTTTTATCGCCCGGCGATCAAAGCAAAATGCCGCGACGGCTTCTGCCCGCTGGGGGATCTCGGCCAGTTGGCGACCACTGGCAAACTGGAAATCATCACCGAAATCAACGGCGTGGAACAAGATCGCTGGTCAACGGCCGATCTGCTGCGTTCGGTGCCGGAACTGATTGCCGCCATCAGCGACTTTATTACCCTGCAGCCGGGTGACGCGGTGCTGATCGGCACGCCGCACCAGCGGGTGGAGATTAAACCCGGGGACGAAGTTACGGTGCGTGCCGCCGGTCTGCCGACCCTGACCAACCGCGTGACGCAGGCAGGAGAAGCATCATGAAACACGCCCGTATTCGCCATCATGGCCAAATTGTTAACGTCAACGTCGACGATCAACTGCGTGTCACTCTGCCGGACGGCAGCGTTGTCGATGAGTTGGACGTCGAGTGGTTGCCACCGGCGCAAGGCACGGTGTTTGCCCTGGGCCTGAATTATGCCGACCACGCCAGCGAGCTGGAATTCAAGGCACCGGAAGAACCGCTGGTGTTCCTGAAGGCACCGAACACCCTGACCGGGCATCGCCAGGTGTCGGTACGCCCGGCCGACGTTGAGTATATGCACTACGAAGCCGAGCTGGTGGCGGTGATCGGCAAAACCGCGCGCAATGTCAGCCGCGAAAACGCCATGGACTATGTGGCGGGTTACACCCTGTGTAACGACTACGCCATCCGCGACTATCTGGAAAATTACTATCGCCCGAATCTGCGGGTGAAAAGCCGCGACACCCTGACGCCAATCGGCCCGTACATTGTCGATCGCGATGATATTGCCGACCCGCACCGTTTGGCACTCAGCACTTACGTCAACGGTGAACTGCGTCAGCGCGGCAGCACTGGCGACATGATTTTTGATATCCCCTATTTGATCAGCTACCTGAGCGAATTTATGACGCTGCAACCGGGTGACATGATCGCCACCGGTACCCCGAAAGGCTTGGCAGACGTGCAGCCGGGTGACGAAGTGGTGGTGGAGATCGAGGGCATCGGCCGTCTGGTTAACCACATCATCAGTGAAAAAGATTACGAGGAAAGCCTGCGATGAAAACCATCAACCATTGGATTAACGGTAAAAACGTAGCCAGCAAAGAGTACTTCACTACCACCAACCCGGCCAACGGCGAGGTGCTGGCGGAAGTGGCGTCCGGCGGACAGCTGGAGATCGACCAGGCGGTGGCCGCCGCCAAGGCCGCCTTCCCGAAATGGGCCAATACGCCAATGAAAGAGCGTGCGCGCCTGATGCGTCGCCTGGGTGAACTGATCGACGAGAACGTACCGCAGATCGCCGAGATGGAAACGGCCGACACCGGTCTGCCGATCCACCAAACCAAAAACGTGCTGATCCCACGCGCCTCGCACAACTTTGAGTTCTTCGCCGAGATCTGCCAGCAGATGAACGGCCGCACCTACCCGGTGGACGACAAGATGCTCAACTACACGCTGATCCAGCCGGTCGGGGTCTGTGCGCTGGTGTCGCCGTGGAACGTGCCTTTCATGACCGCCACCTGGAAAACCGCGCCCTGCCTGGCATTGGGCAACACCGCGGTGCTGAAAATGTCCGAGCTGTCACCGCTGACCGCCGATCGTCTGGGCGAACTGGCGCTGGAAGCCGGTATTCCGGCCGGGGTGCTCAACGTGGTGCAGGGTTACGGCTCTACCGCCGGGGATGCGCTGGTGCGCCATAAAGACGTGCGCGCCGTGTCCTTTACCGGCGGCACCGCCACCGGTCGCCGGATTATTGAAAGCGCCGGGCTGAAGAAGTTTTCCATGGAGCTGGGCGGTAAATCGCCGGTGCTGATTTTTGAGGATGCCGACATTGAACGTGCGCTGGACGCCGCGCTGTTCACCATTTTCTCGATCAACGGTGAACGCTGCACCGCCGGTTCTCGCATCTTTATTCAGGAGAGCATCTACCCGGAATTCGTCAAACGCTTCGCCGAGCGCGCCAACCGCCTGCGAGTGGGAGATCCGCAAGATCCCAACACCCAGGTCGGAGCGTTGATCAGCCCGCAGCACTGGGAAAAAGTTTCCGGCTATATCCGCCTTGGCATCGAAGAAGGGGCAACTCTGCTGGCCGGCGGCCCGGATAAACCGGCCGGTCTGAGCCACGGCAACTTCCTGCGCCCAACGGTGCTGGCGGATGTCGACAACCGGATGCGTATCGCGCAGGAGGAGATTTTCGGACCGGTGGCCTGCCTGCTGCCGTTCAAATCAGAAGAAGACGGCCTGCGCATGGCCAACGACGTGGAATACGGCCTGGCGTCGTATATCTGGACGCAGGATGTGAGCAAGGTGCTGCGTCTGGCCCGCAATATTGAAGCGGGCATGGTTTTCGTTAACACCCAAAACGTACGCGATCTGCGCCAGCCGTTTGGCGGCGTGAAATCCTCCGGCACCGGCCGTGAAGGCGGGGAATACAGTTTCGAAGTGTTTGCCGAGATGAAGAACGTGTGTATTTCCATGGGTGATCACCCGATCCCACGCTGGGGCGTCTAAATCAGCTCCATGTTTTAAAACTAAAACAGGCTATACCCAACAGCTTTCGGATTGGGGCTAGGCGGCAAGTACGGACATCCCCAGGAGCTTACTTAGGTAAGTGACTGGGGTGACCGTAGGCAGCCAACAACGCAGCAATTCGAAAGATGAAGGGGATAGGAGGTTGTATGGGTAAGTTAGCTTTGGCCGCCAAAATTACGCATGTTCCATCGATGTATCTGTCGGAAATGCCAGGAAAAAACCACGGTTGCCGTCAGTCGGCGATCGACGGTCATAAAGAGATCAGCGCGCGCTGCCGCGAAATGGGCGTCGACACTATTATCGTGTTCGACACCCACTGGCTGGTGAACAGCGCCTATCACATCAACTGCAGCCCACATTTCGAAGGGCTGTATACCAGTAACGAACTGCCGCACTTCATCCGCGACATGACCTACGAATACGAAGGCAACCCGGCGCTGGGGCAGTTGATCGCCGCGGAAGCCTGCAAACTCGGGGTGCGTGCCAAGGCGCACGAGATCCCAAGTCTGAAGCTGGAATACGGCACGCTGGTGCCGATGCGCTACATGAACAGCGACAAACATTTCAAGGTGATTTCGATTTCGGCGTTTTGCACCGTACATGACTTTGCCGACAGCCGTCGGCTGGGTGAGGCGATCAAAACCGCGATTGAGAAATACGACGGCACGGTGGCGGTATTGGCCAGCGGTTCGCTTTCACATCGCTTTATCGACGACCAGCGTGCCGAAGAAGGCATGAACAGCTATACCCGCCAGTTTGACCAGCAGATGGACGAACGGGTGGTCAAGCTGTGGGAGGAAGGGCGCTTCCGCGAGTTTTGCGAAATGCTGCCGGAGTACGCCGACTACTGCTACGGCGAAGGCAACATGCATGACACCGTGATGCTGCTCGGCCTGCTGGGGTGGGACAAATATGACGGCAAGGTGGAGTTCATTACCCCGCTGTTCGCCAGTTCCGGCACCGGGCAGGTTAACGCCGTGTTCCCGCTGCCGGCCGAAGCCTGAGGAGCCGCCATGCCCCATTTTTACGCTGAATGTACCGACAACATCCGCCGTGAGGCGGATTTACCCGCGCTGTTCGCCAAGGTCAATCAGGCGCTGGCGGACACCGGGATTTTCCCACTGGCCGGGGTGCGCAGCCGTGCTATCTGGCTGGATACCTGGCAGATGGCCGACGGCCAGCGGGATTATGCTTTCGTGCATATGACGCTGAAGATTGGCCACGGCCGCAGCCTGGAAAGCCGTGAACAGGTGGGGGCGATGCTGTTCACGCTGATCACCGAGCACTTCGCCGAGCTGATGGCTAACCGCTTTCTGGCGCTGTCGTTCGCCATGGAAGAGCTGGATCCGGTGCTGAACTACAAGCAAAACAATGTCCACGCGCTATTCCGTAAAGAGTAAGGGGCCGTCAATGTTGGATAAAGAGCTGGTTAGCCGTGCCGTGCAACGTTTGCATCAGGCGGAGCAGAACCGTGAGCAGATCCGCGCGCTGTCGCTGGATCATCCCGAGATCTCCATCGAAGACGCCTACGCCATTCAGCGGCAGTGGGTGGCGCTGAAAATCGCCGAAGGCCGCACCTTGAAGGGCCATAAAATCGGCCTGACGTCGCGCGCCATGCAGGTCAGTTCGCAGATCACTGAACCGGATTTCGGTGCGTTGCTGGATGACATGTTTTTCAACGACGGCAGCGATATTCCGATCGATCGCTTTATCGTGCCGCGCGTTGAGGTCGAGCTGGCGTTTGTGCTGGCCAAGCCATTGCGTGGGCCGAACTGCACGCTGTTTGACGTCTACAACGCCACCGATTACATCATTCCGGCGCTGGAGATCATCGATGCACGTAGCCATAACGTCGACCCTGAAACTCAGCGCCCGCGCAAAGTGTTCGACACCATTTCCGATAACGCCGCTAACGCCGGTGTGGTGATGGGCGGCCGGCCAATCAAACCGGACGCGTTGGATCTGCGTTGGATCAGTGCGCTGCTGTACCGCAACGGGGTGATCGAAGAGTCCGGCGTCGCAGCGGCGGTGTTGAACCATCCGGCCAACGGCGTGGCCTGGCTGGCCAACAAGCTGTTCCCGTATGACGTGGAACTGGAAGCCGGACAGGTGATCCTCGGCGGCTCCTTTACCCGGCCGGTAGCGGCACGACGCGGCGATACCTTCCATGCCGATTACGGCCCGATGGGCTGCATTAGCTGCCGGTTTGTTTGATTTCCCCCCTCAGGGAGGGGAAAACACCATGGAGAACACAATGTTAACCAACGTTTTTAAGCAGGCGCTGCAGGAAAAACGTCCGCAGATTGGCCTGTGGCTGGGGTTGTGCAGCAGCTACAGCGCCGAACTGCTGGCCGGTTCCGGTTTTGACTGGTTGTTGATCGACGGCGAACACGCGCCCAACAACGTGCAAACGGTGCTGGGGCAGTTACAGGCGATTGCGCCTTACCCGAGCCAGCCAGTGGTGCGCCCGGCATGGAATGACGCGGTGCTGATCAAGCAACTGCTGGACGTCGGCGTGCAGACGCTGCTGATCCCGATGATCCAAAATGCCGAGCAGGCGCGTGATGCGGTGCGTGCTACCCGTTATCCGCCGCACGGCATACGCGGTGTTGGCAGCGCGCTGGCGCGTGCCTCACGCTGGAACCGGGTGCCGGATTATCTGCAACAGGCCGACGCGCAGATGTGCGTGTTGGTGCAAATCGAAACCCGTGAGGCAGTTAAAAACCTGGACGAGATCCTGCAGGTGGAGGGGGTTGATGGGGTGTTTATCGGCCCGGCGGATCTGAGTGCCGACATGGGATACGCCGGCAATCCACAGCAACCGGAGGTGCAACGCACCATCGACGATGCGATTGCGCGCATCAGCGCTGCCGGCAAGGCACCGGGCATTCTGACCGCTAACCCGGAGCTGGCGCAGCATTACCTGGCGTCCGGCGCGCTGTTTGTCGCGGTCGGGGTAGATACCACCCTGCTGGCGCGGGCGGCAGAATCCCTGGCCGGTCGCTTTAAGCAGCAACAGCCTCCCGTGCAATCACCGGGCGTTTATTAGGTTGCAGGACGCAATCTTACTGGAGACACCATGAGCAACGTCGATTCGCTGCCGCCGGTTAACCCGGCGCAGCAACATAAAGCGTTAACCGCCACCGAGCAATCGGTGATTAAAAAGTTATTTCGGCGACTGATTATTTTCCTGTTTGTGCTGTTTGTTTTCTCTTTCCTCGACCGCATCAATATCGGTTTCGCCGGGTTAACCATGGGCAAGGATCTCGGCCTCAGCTCGACCATGTTCGGTCTGGCGGCGACCCTGTTCTACGTCACCTATGTGATCTTCGGTATCCCGAGCAATATCATGCTGGGGATCGTCGGGGCACGGCGTTGGATCGCCACCATTATGGTGCTGTGGGGCATCGCCTCGACCTGCACTCTGTTCGCCACCGGGCCGACCAGCCTGTATGTGCTGCGGATGATCGTCGGCATTACCGAAGCCGGTTTTCTGCCGGGTATTCTGGTGTATCTCACCTACTGGTTCCCGGCGTTTTACCGCGCTCGCGCCAATGCGTTGTTTATGATCGCCATGCCGGTGACCATGGCGATTGGTTCACTGGTGTCCGGCTATATTCTGGCGCTGGACGGGCTGATGAACCTCAAGGGCTGGCAATGGCTGTTCCTGGTGGAGGGCATTCCTTCGGTGCTGTTGGGCGTGGTGGTGTGGTTCTACCTGGACGATACTCCGGCCAAGGCCAAATGGCTGACTGACGAAGAAAAAACCAGTCTGAAAGCCATGATGGACGCCGACAAGTTGCAACTGGTGCAGCCCAATGGGCCGGGTAGCCATCGGGCTATGCAGCAGCGCAATCTGTGGCGGGAAATCTTCACCCCGATTGTGCTGATGTACACGTTGGCCTATTTCTGCCTGACCAACACCCTGAGCGCCATCAACATCTGGACGCCGCAGATCCTGCAGAGCTTTAACCAAGGCAGCAGCAACATCGTGATCGGCATTTTGGCGGCGATCCCGCAGATCTGCACCATCGCCGGGATGATTTGGTGGAGTAAAAGATCGGATCGACTACAGGAGCGCAAGCACCATACCGCGTTGCCGTACCTGTTTGCCGCCGCGGGTTGGTTGCTGGCTTCTGCCACCGATCACAGCATGATCCAACTGCTGGGGATCGTCATGGCTTCTGTCGGCTCGTTCACGGCTATGGCGATCTTCTGGACTACGCCGGATCAGTCGATCAGCCTGGAGGCGCGGGCGATCGGGATCGCGGTGATCAACGCCACCGGCAACATAGGATCGGCGGTCAGCCCGCTATTGATCGGCTGGTTTAAGGATCTGACCGGTAGCTTTAACTCCGGGCTGTACTTTGTTTCGGCACTGCTGATCATCGGCGCGTTGATCGTCTGGCGTATCCCGATGCAAAGTTCACGTCCACGGGCCACGCCTTAGTGAGGACAGTTTGCGGGCGCGGTATGCGGCGCCCCTTACCGGGGGAATGAGGTCATTACATGCAGAAAAGTACCGGTTTTATCGCCAACATCGATATCTGCAAAGAGTACGATGCGCGTTACGCCACGGATGAAGTGCATTATGAAACCTTTGCCGGGCTGGCGGCCTTTTTTGGCCGCGATATGCAGGTGCACTGGCACGACCGCTTCTTCCAGGTGCATTTTCTGGAGACCGGCAAGATTGAGCTGCAGTTGGACGATCAGCACTATTCGGTGCAGGCACCGCTGTTTATCCTGACACCGCCCTCGGTGCCGCATGCCTTCTTCACCGAGCCGGACAGCGACGGTCACGTGCTGACGGTGCGTCAGGAGTTGATCTGGCCCCTGCTGGAGCGGCTGTATCCCGGCAGCAATCTGGCAATGGATATGCCGGGTATTTGTCTGTCGATGGCCGACGCGCCGCAGGAACTGACGGCGCTCAGCCATTATTGGGCGTTGATACGGCGTGAGTTCGGCCAGCGCTTGGCCGGCCGCGAACAGACGCTGGCGTTGCTGGCACAGGCGGTGTTGACCCTGCTGTTGCGCAATGCATCGCTGGAGGATTCCGCCACCAGTGGGGTGCGCGGCGAGCTGAAATTGTTCCAGCGTTTCAACCGGATGGTGGACGAACGATTCCGCGATCACCTGCCGGTACCGGACTATGCCCAGGCGCTGGGCGTCACCGAATCCAGACTCAACGACCTGTGTCGGCGTTTCGCCAATCAGCCGCCCAAACGACTGATATTCGATCGCCTGCTGCGTGAGGCTAAACGCATGCTGCTGTTCAGCGCCTGCACGGTGCATGAAACCGCTTATAGCCTGGGTTTTAAGGATCCGGCCTATTTCGCCCGCTTTTTCAATCGGCTGGAAGGCTGTTCCCCCTCGACCTACCGCGCTGCACAACATTCCCTTTCGTAAGCTGGATCACAGTTTGCCGCTAAAGCGGCAAACCTGCCTGAAAAGTACCGGCGATTGCCGCAAAAGTCTCTTCTCGAAACCGGCGTTGGGGGCTTCAATTAAGCAACCAAAAGAAAACATTATTTTAACAAGTGGCCGAACCCACGGCCCCTAAAATACCGATTACGAGGAAGACTAAAATGAAACCTGAAGACTTTCGTGCTGACAACAAACGCCCGTTCACCGGTGACGAATACCTGAAGAGCTTGCAGGACGGCCGTGAAATTTATATCTATGGCGAGCGGGTGAAAGACGTGACTACCCATCCGGCATTCCGTAATGCCGCGGCCTCGGTCGGTCAACTGTACGACTCACTGCATGACCCGGTTAGCCAGGACCGCCTGTGCTGGGGTACCGATACTGGCAACGGCGGCTACACCCACAAATTCTTCCGCTACGCACGCAGCCCGGAAGAGCTGCGTCAACAGCGTGACGCCATCGCCGACTGGTCGCGTCAGAGCTACGGCTGGATGGGGCGCACCCCGGACTACAAAGCGGCCTTCGGCTCCGCGCTGGGCGCTAATCCCGAGTTTTACGGCCAGTTCGCCGACAACGCCCGCCACTGGTACAAACGCATTCAGGAAACCGGGCTGTACTTTAACCACGCTATCGTCAACCCGCCGATTGACCGCCACAAGCCGGTCAACGAAGTGAAAGACGTGTTTATTCAGGTGGAGAAAGAGACCGACGCCGGCATTATCGTCAGCGGTGCCAAGGTGGTAGCGACCAACTCGGCGCTGACCCACTACAACTTTATCGGCTTCGGTTCGGCCCAGGTGATGGGTGATAACCCGGATTTTGCGCTGATGTTTGTCGCACCCATGGATGCCGAAGGGGTGAAACTGATCTCCCGAGCCTCCTATGAACTGGTGGCCGGTGCCACCGGATCGCCGTTCGATTACCCGCTCTCGAGCCGTTTTGATGAGAACGATGCGATCCTGATTATGGATCATGTGTTGATCCCGTGGGAAAACGTGCTGATCTACCGCGATTTCGACCGTTGTCGTCGCTGGAGCACCGAAGGGGGATTTGCTCGCCTGTTCCCGTTACAAGCCTGTGTTCGCCTGGCGGTGAAGATGGACTTTATCACTGCGCTGCTGCAAAAGAGCCTGTCCTGTACCGGGGTGCTGGAGTTCCGTGGCGTGCAGGCCGATCTGGGCGAAGTGGTAGCCTGGCGCAATCTGTTCTGGTCGCTGACCGATGCGATGTGTGCCGAAGCCACCAAGTGGGAAAATGGCGCTTATCTGCCGGATTCCGCTGCACTACAGACTTACCGCGTGATGGCACCAATGGCCTACGCCAAGGTGAAGAACATCATCGAAAAGAACGTCACCAGCGGCCTGATTTACCTGCCGTCCAGCGTGCGTGACATGAATAACCCGGAGATCGACAAGTACCTGTCCCGCTATGTGCGCGGATCCGACGGTATGGATCACGTCGAGCGCATCAAGATCCTCAAGCTGATGTGGGATGCGATCGGCAGTGAGTTCGGTGGTCGTCACGAACTGTATGAGATCAACTATGCCGGCAGCCAGGATGAGATCCGCCTGCAGTGCCTGCGTCAGGCGCAGGGATCCGGCACCATGGGCAAGATGATGGAGATGGTCGACAAATGCCTGTCCGACTACGACCAGCACGGCTGGAAAGTGCCGCATCTGCATAACAATGACGACATTAATCAGTTGGATAGACTGCTTAAGTGATCCGCAAGGAGGTTTGTATGTCTCAGGAAAATGAACACCGTCTGCTGTTTCGCGACGCCATGGCCAGCCTGTCCGCAGCGGTGAATATCGTCACAACCGACGGCCCGGCGGGGCGCTGTGGTATCACTGCCACCGCGGTTTGCTCAGTGACCGATACACCACCGACGCTGCTGGTGTGCATAAACCGGAACAGCGCGATGAACCCGGTATTTCAGGCCAATCAGCGGCTGTGCGTCAACGTGTTGAACCATGAGCAGGAGCTGATGGCACGCCACTTTGCCGGTATGACCGAGGTCAGCATGGAAGAACGTTTTCGTCTGGATGACTGGCAGAGCGGCACGCTGGGGCAGCCGGTGCTGCGTAACACGCTGGCCAGCCTGGAAGGGGAGATCGAGCAGATCCAGAGCATCGGCACCCATCAGGTGTATCTGGTGCAGATCCGCCAGATCGTGGTAAGCGCGGCCGGCAACGGGCTGATCTACTTCAAGCGCAACTTCCATCCGGTGATGCACGAAAGACTGGCTCTGGCCTGACATTCATGGGGCGCAGCTCACTGCTGCGCCCCATGGCGTTAACTTTTATTCGCCGCCAAATCACTTACCAGCCGGTTCACCGGATCGCTCATGTTGGTGAACTTGCTCAGTTCTGAGCGGGTCACCACCACAAATACCCCGACGTTTTTCTGCGGGATCATCGCCATATAGGTAATAAAGCCGCCACCCCCGCCGGTTTTCTGAATAATCCCCGGTAACTCACCGTTCGGTGCCATATACACCCAGCCCAGTCCCAGCGCACTGGCTTCACCCGGTACGTCCATGCCTTTTAGCGACACCAGATCGTTACGCTGGAAATACATGGTCTGTTCGCTGGCGGCGGTCGATTTACGGGAGCCGGAAACATTGGAGGTCAGGAACTGCTGCATCCAGCGCTGCATGTCGCGCGGCGTGGAGTAAACGCCGCCGCTGCCGGCCGCGGCAGTGGTATCACGGCAGGCGCTGGGGCCGGCCGAGGCTACCATCAGGCGTGAACACTGTTCGGCGCTTGGGCTCAGGGTGGTATCGACCATGCCGAGCGGCGCGGTGATCTTTTCTTTCAGCAGGGCGCTGTAGGGTTTGCCCGCCGCGCGGGATAACGCGTCGGCCAGCAGGTCATACGCCAGGTTGGAATAAGAGGCACGTACGCCCGGTGGCACCGCGACGTTGGCATGTTCCAGCCACTGCCAGCGCTGTGCCTTGGTCGGCCAGGTAAAGACCGGTGTTTTCGGCGGCTTCTTGCCCGGTTGTTCACGCGGCAGTGCGCTGGTGTGGGTTGCCAGATTCAGTAACGTGATCGGTTGGCGAGTGTTATAAGCCGGGACGTAAGCGCCCTGTGGGGCGTATTTGCGCAGCGGATCGTTGAGCTTGACCCGGCCTTCTGCCGCCATCTTGACCATCACTTCGCTGGTCATCAGCTTGGTGATGGAGGCGATGCGGATCAGGGAATCCGGGCGTGGGCGCAGGTTATTACCGGGTTTGGTGTCGCCAAAACTGCGGTTAACCACCTGATTACCGTCGATCACCACCAGTGCCATCCCGGTGGCACCGCTGTTGTAGAAAATATGTTCGGCATACTGGTCGACAATTTGCGAGGCCAGTTGCGGTGCGGCGGCCTGTGCGGCCAGCGGGGCGGCACACAGGCTCAGCGCCAGCAATGAAGCGGAGAAAGAGTTCTTCAACGGTTGTTATCCATTTTAAAAGGCAACAGGAAAAAGGCCTGAACCGGGATATGAGCCGGTTTCGTCTGTTGTCAGTGTAATGTGCCTCGGCCCTGGCTGCATGTGGAAAAAAGAGCGGTTTGATAAATAATTTTCTGCCGCCCTGATGATGCCGAATCGACTTACTGTGCGCGGGTGAAAATGGCGATCACCTGATCCAGATGGGCCTTCATCGCCTTGCGCGCACCGCGCACGTCACGCGCTTCGATCGCCGCTAAAATGGCCTGATGTTCCTGCTCGGAACGGTGTGACATATCGTCCGGCGTATAGTTGCGCTGCAGTACGCGGAACATGCTGCCATAGCGGTGGCCGAGCAGGTGGCCGATGATAAATGCGTAGGCCGGGTTGCCGCTGGCCTGGGCGATGCGGATATGGAACAACCGGTCACCGGGGTGGGTGGCCGATCCTTCACGGTTATCACGGCAGTTTTGTTCGTAGGCGGCACGGATGCCTGCCAGCTCCTGGTCAGTAGCATGGCGGGCGGCCAGCGCGGCGGTTTCCGGTTCGATCAATAAACGGGTTTGCAGCAGTGAGAAGGGCGGCAGCTCGGCATTAAAATCCAGCTCGATATTCAGTTCATCGTCGATTTCTGCCCACTGACCGCGTCCGGCCTGTGCCATCACCGGTTCCTGCGAAATCATTACCGGCGTCTGTGCCCGGACGATCACCCCATTGCCGACTTTGACATCCACTAGACCAATCACTTCGAGTGCGATCAGCGCCTCACGCACGGAGGCCCGGCTGACCTGTAACTGCTGGGCCAGATCCCGCTCAGACGGCAGGCGGCTGCCTGGTGGAAATTCATTATTATCGATGAGCCGTTTCAATTGGTCGGCTATCTGTCTGTAAATACGAGGGTTTTCCAGTCGGGTGATCGGCATTTTTTACCTTAGGCTATTCGAAGTTAAGTGATGCTGCGCACAAATATTGCTCAAGCCGCTTGAGTAATCGTTATTCAAGTGTAAAAAATTGGTTAATCAAAATGCTGTTTTAAGTGTGTCTCATAACATTCTCACCAAACCATAACGCGTAAAGCGTCTTTTGTCATGTTAAAGGTCCGACCTTTAAACGCCTTTAATGGCCTGACCATTAGGCCTTTAGGCCAAGGGAGCGAAAATGAATTTAACTGGAAAACGCGTGCTGATTACCGCCGCTGGACAGGGGATTGGTTTCAGCACTGCCAGGCTGTTTGCCGATGCGGGCGCCGAGGTGATCGCCACCGATATCAACACCGAACAACTGCAGGGGCTGCCCGGTATTCGACCGATGACGCTGAACGTGACCGATACTGCGGCGATCGCCGCGGCGGCGGAAACCCTGGGGCCGATCGACGTGCTGTTCAACTGCGCCGGCGTGGTACACAGCGGCTCGATCCTCGAGTGCAGCGAAGAGCAGTGGGCGTTTGCGCTCGATCTTAATGTGACGGCGATGTTCCACATGATCCGTGCCTTCTTGCCCGGCATGCTGGTGCGCAAAAATGGTTCGATTATCAACATGTCGTCGGTCGCTTCCAGCGTGAAAGGGGTGCCGAACCGCTTCGCTTACAGCGCCAGCAAGGCGGCGGTGATTGGCCTGACGCGTTCAGTGGCGGCGGATTACGTCACTCAGGGCATCCGGTGTAACGCCATTTGTCCCGGCACGGTGGAATCACCGTCGCTGCGCCAGCGTATTGCCGAACAGGCGCGTGAGCAGGGTCGCAGCGAAGAAGAGGTGTATCAGGCGTTTGTGGCCCGCCAGCCGATTGGCCGCATCGGTACCACCGGTGAGATTGCCCAGTTGGCGCTGTATCTGGCGTCCGACGCCAGTTCCTATACCACAGGTACGGTGCAGATTATTGACGGCGGCTGGAGCAACTGAGGCCCGGAACTTCAGGCGATGACGCCCGACACATTTTTCTACAGTGAGGACAGGATGAAACTTTTACGCTATGGCGCACCGGGGCAGGAACGTCCGGGAATATTAGACAGTCAGGGGCAGATCCGTGACCTTTCACAGCATATCGCCGATCTGAGCGGTGAGGCACTGTTGCCTGCCGCTTTGGACAAATTGCGCGCGCTGGACATCAACCAACTGCCGACGGTGGCTGGACAGCCGCGTTTGGGGCCATGCGTGGGCCACATCGGAAAATTTATCTGCATTGGTCTGAATTATGCCGATCATGCGGCGGAAACCGGCGCGGCAATCCCTTCTGAGCCGGTGGTGTTCAGCAAGTGGACCAGCGCGGTGGTGGGGCCTGACGATCAGGTGCAAATCCCGCGTGACTCGCTCAAGACCGACTGGGAGGTGGAGCTGGGTGTGATCATTGGTCAGGGCGGACGCTATATCAGCGAGCAGGACGCGATGCAGCACGTTGCCGGCTACTGCGTGATTAACGACGTCTCGGAGCGTGAATTCCAAATCGAACGCGGCGGCACCTGGGACAAGGGCAAGGGGTGCGACACCTTTGGCCCCACCGGGCCCTGGTTGGTGACCGCCGATGAAATTGCCGATCCCCATAGCCTGAATCTGTGGCTGGAGGTGGACGGCAAGCGCTATCAGGACGGCAACACCAGCACCATGATTTTCCGTATTCCTCAAATCATCAGCTATCTGAGCCGCTTTATGAGCCTGCAGCCGGGCGATGTGATCTCTACCGGCACGCCACCGGGTGTCGGCATGGGACAGAAGCCAACGCCTCTCTACCTGAAAGCCGGGCAGACGATGCGTCTGGGGATTGAAGGTTTGGGTGAACAGCGTCAAACAACCGTACAAGCCTGATGGGGAGCACTGCCATGACGAAGATTACCGCACTGCGGGTTGAAGATATCCGCTTCCCCACCTCGCTGGCGCTGGACGGATCCGACGCGATGAATCCGGATCCGGATTACTCCGCTGCCTACGTGATCCTGGAGACCGATCGCGACGATCTGAGTGGTCACGGGCTGACCTTTACCATTGGCCGCGGCAATGAGATCTGCTGCGCGGCGATCCGCGCGCTGGAGCATCAGATCGTCGGGGTGTCGCTGGAAGAGATCGCCGCCGATATGGGCGCTTTCTGGCGGCGCTTTACCAGTGACAGCCAGTTGCGCTGGATCGGCCCGGACAAGGGAGCGATCCACCTGGCGACCGGGGCGGTGATCAACGCGGTTTGGGATCTGTGGGCCAAAGCTGAGGGCAAGCCGGTGTGGCGACTGGTGGCCGAGATGACCCCCGAGGAACTGGTGCGTTGCATTGATTTTCGCTACATCACCGACTGCATTACCCCGCAGGAAGCGCTCACCCTGCTCAGACAACGGGCGCAGGGCAAGGAACAGCGCCTGGAGCGGCTGCTGCAGGAGGGTTACCCCTGCTACACCACCTCCGCCGGCTGGTTGGGCTATCCGGACGACAAGCTGCGCCGGCTGTGTCAGGAAGCGGTCGATGCCGGTTTCTCTTACCTGAAGCTGAAGGTCGGGCGCGATCTGGAAGATGATATCCGTCGGGTGCGCATTGCCCGCGAGGTGATCGGCCCCGATCGTCAACTGATGATCGACGCCAACCAAGTGTGGGAAGTCAACGACGCCATTCCCTGGGTAAAGCATCTGGCATTCGCCAAACCCTGGTTTATCGAAGAACCGACCAGCCCGGATGACGTGGAAGGGCACCGCCGCATCCGCGAGGGGGTGCATCCGGTCAAGGTGGCCACCGGTGAGATGTGCCAAAACCGCATCATGTTCAAGCAGTTCATCATGCGCGAGGCGATTGACGTGGTGCAGATCGATGCCTGCCGTCTTGGTGGCGTCAACGAGGTGCTGGCGGTGATGCTGATGGCGGCCAAATACCAGCTGCCGGTATGCCCGCATGCCGGGGGCGTGGGACTGTGCGAATACGTTCAGCATCTGTCGATGATCGACTACCTGTGCATTGCCGGCACCCACGACGGCCGGGTGATCGAATACGTCGATCATCTGCATGAACATTTTGTCCACCCTTGTGAGGTCAAGGGAGCGGCCTACATGCCGCCGCTCAATCCTGGCTATTCGATTGAGATGCATGCGGCGTCGCTCGAACAATACCGGTTCCGCGATTGAACGGGCAACAGGCCATGCTGCGCATCGATGCTCATCAGCATTACTGGCATTTCCATCCGCAACGTTATCCGTGGATCAACGAGCAGATGGCGGTGTTGCGACAGGATTTTGGCCCGAAACAGCTTGAACCCCTGCTGCAACAGCACGGTTTTGACGGTGCGCTGGTGGTGCAGGCCCGCCAGTGTGAGCAGGAAACCCAGACGTTGCTGGCGCAGGCGCAGCAAAGCCAAGGCGTATGCGGCGTCGTGGGCTGGCTGGACATCACCGCTCCCCGGTTGTCGCAACAGCTGGAGCAACTGCAGCAACAACCTTTGCTGCGCGGCCTGCGTCATCTGGTGCAGGACGAACCGCAGCCGGAAGCCTGGCTGACACGGCCGGAAGTGCGGCGTGGTATGCAGGCTGTGCAGCGACAGGGGTACGTTTACGACATTTTGGTCACTCACCGCCATTTGTCGGCGGCGGCGCAGTTTGCCGCCGAACATGACGATTATTGGCTGGTGCTGGACCATTTCGGCAAACCGGATATCGCCCGGGGTGCAGAACACTGGGCGCAGCAAATCAAAGCGCTGGCAGCCTTGCCGCACGTGGTCTGCAAGCTGTCCGGGTTAATCACCGAAGCCCCCGACGGGCATTGGCAAGCCTCGCAGTTACTGCCGTTTTTTGAGGCGGCGCTGGAGGCGTTCGGTCCGCAGCGACTGATGTTCGGATCCGACTGGCCGGTGTGCCTGCTGGCCGGTGATTACGGCCAGGTTTATCAACTGAGTGAGCAGGCCATCGCCACGCTGAGTCCTTCGCAGCAGGCGGAGATTTGGGGTGGTACGGCCTGCCGAATTTATGGGTTAACGGAGTCTGGTTATGGATCTGTATCTGAAAGATAAGGTGGTGATGGTGACCGGTGGCGGCTCCGGCATCGGTGCGGCTGTCTCCCAACTGCTGGCGGAAGAGGGGGCGATCCCGGTGATTGTCACTAATGCCGTGCCGGAAGCTGAGTTTTTGGCACAGCTGCGCCGGTTGCAGCCGCAAAGCACGGTGATCATCACCGATTTGTGTGAAGAGCAGGACTGCCGGCGGGCGGTGGCACAAACACAAGAAACCTTCGGCCGTATCGATGCCTTGGTGAATAACGCCGGGGTTAACGACGGCGTGGGGCTGGAAGCCGGACGCGAAGCCTTTGTCGGATCGCTGGAGAAAAACCTGATTCATTACTACCTGATGGCGCACCTGTGCCAGTCGGCGTTGCAAATCAGTAAGGGGGCCATCGTCAATATTGCCTCCAAGACCGCACTCAGCGGGCAGGGCGGCACCAGTGGCTATACCGCCGCCAAGGGCGCGGTGCTGGCTTTGACGCGTGAGTGGGCGGTATCGCTGCGCCATCAAGGCGTGCGGGTAAATGCGGTGGTGCCGGCAGAAGTGATCACGCCGCAGTACCAGCGCTGGATCAATACCTTCGAGCAGCCGGAGCAGCAGCTTGAGAAAATTACCGCGCGCATTCCTTTCGAACAGCGGATGACCACGCCGCAGGAAATCGCCAACACCGTGGTGTTTCTGATCTCATCGCGTTCGTCACACACCACCGGGCAATGGGTGTCGGTGGACGGTGGCTATCTGCATCTCGACCGGGCGATCACATGAGTGGCGCGGCGGAAACGGGGCAGCGCTTTTGTCAGGCGCTCGATCTGATCGACTCACCGACATTGATCGAGGAATACCTGGTTCACCATCAGCGTATCTGGCCGGAGATTGCCGCCCACCTGCGTGAGCACGGCATTCAGGATATGGAGATTTACCGGCTGGGTACCCGGCTGTTCATGATCGTTGAAGTCAGTAGCGGGTTCGATGCCGAGCGGTTTAACGCCGCCGGTTTGAGCAATCCCCACGTGCAGCGCTGGGAAGCCCTGATGTGGCACTACCAGGTGGCCACCCCCTGGACGCCGCAAGGCGAAAAATGGGTGGAGATGGAGCGGATATTCTCTTTGCAAAAACAATAACACTGACATCGTTACCCTACCGAGGATATATCAATGCTTGCTGAAAAAACTGCTGCCCCCCCTCAGGTGGGCGCCAAGGCGACGGCCAATCTGCGCTGGGCTTTTATTCTGGTCACCAGCCTGTTCTTTATGTGGGGGCTGTCGTATGGCCTGTTGGACGTATTAAATAAACACTTTCAGGAAACCCTGCACGTTACCAAAGCGCAATCGGGATTATTACAGGCGGCGTATTTCGGTGCCTACTTCCTGGTGGCGCTGCCCGCCGGCTATTTTATGGACAAGAAAGGCTACAAGGCCGGCATTCTGATCGGGCTGTGCCTGTATGCGCTGGGGGCATTGCTGTTTGTACCGGCGGCCTCCGCCAACAGTTTTGGCATGTTCCTGTTCGCGCTGTTTGTGATTGCCTGCGGGCTGGGTTGCCTGGAAACCGCAGCCAACCCTTATGCCACGGTATTGGGAGACGCACAGGGGGCCGAACGGCGGCTGAACCTGTCCCAGTCGTTTAATGGGTTAGGGCAGTTTATCGGCCCGATGATCGGCGGTACGCTGTTTTTCTCTGCCACCCAAGGGGCGAGCAGCGGTGACCAGAGTGCGGTGAAGATGGCCTATGTGGCGATCGCCGTGCTGGTACTGCTGATTGCCTTTTTATTCAGCCGCACCCGCTTGCCGGACATCCGCGAGGAAGAGCAACCGGAGCACGGTGAAATCGCCCAGGGGCTTTGGCAGCACAAGCACTTTGTTGGCGGGGTGGTTACCCAGTTCTTCTACGTGGCGGCACAGGTTGGGGTCGGTGCGTTCTTTATTAACTACGCCACCGAACACTGGAGCGATGTTTCCAACCAAAGCGCGTCCTATTTGCTCTCCATCGCCATGATTTGCTTTATGGTGGGGCGCTTCTTCAGCACCTGGCTGATGGGCAGGGTCAAGCCGGCCACGCTGCTGATGATTTACTCGCTGGTTAACATTGTGCTGTGCGGTGTGGTCATGCTCAGTATGGATGGGATCTCGGTGGTGGCGCTGATCGCCGTATTCTTCTTTATGTCGATCATGTTCCCGACCATTTTCGCCCTCGGGGTGAAAAACATGGGTAAACACACCAAGCGCGCCAGTTCCTTTATGATCATGGCGATCGTTGGCGGTGCCATCATGCCTTACTTTATGGGGGCACTGGCGGATCGCTACAGCACCGCGTTGTCGTATTTCCTGCCGCTACTGTGCTTCGCCGTGGTGTTTGTTTACGGTCTGCAGCAGCGCCGTCGCTAAGCTCACCGCCCGCCGGCTTAGAGAGCGGCGGGCTGAATGGTGGGTGCCAGCTGAATATTATTGCGCCCGTTGTTTTTCGCCTGATATAACGCGGCGTCGGCCGCCCGGATCGCCGAGGCGACATCCAGCTTGTTCAGCGCGGAAATCCCTGCACTGAGCGTCACCGTGGTGGTTTCAAACTGATTAAAGCGATGGGGGATTTTTAATTCCTGCACCCGCTGCCGCACCCTTTCAGCCACCTGGGTGGCGTAATCCTCACTCACATTGGTCAGCAGCACCAGAAACTCTTCCCCGCCGTAGCGCACCACGATATCGCGCGAACGCACCGAATCGCGGATAGCGATGGCCACCTGCACCAGCGCCTGGTCACCCATGGTGTGACCATAGTTATCGTTATAAGCCTTGAAGTGATCGATATCGAGCAACACCACGAAATGACAGTCCGATGGAGGCGTCGGCAACATATTGATTTTATTCTCCAGACCCCGGCGGTTATAAAGCCCGGTTAAGGGATCGATCATGCTTAAATTGCTGAATCTGTCCCGTTCGTTATACAGATTCGCCACCAGCGTTTGAGTAAAGAGTTCGCTGCGTTTGAGCATCAGGTGATGGATGGAGAATGCGATAATCGGTAATACCGTAGTGAATACGATGCGCATGGTATTGTGCATACCGTCCAGTAATAGAATGACTAATGCTGATGGAACGGCATGCAGGCAAAAGGCGATAAAGTTATCGGTCAGGGCAATGGCACTGATAAAGAACATACTGAACAGACTAATTAATAGAAAACTTTGATTATTCGGCGCACAGTGCTGACTTTTAAGATAAATATGCGCCGCCCACAGCAGGCCGAGCACGCAGGAAAATAGATTCAGTTTTTTGACGTATAACCGCGGAGACCGCAGGGTAAATAACAGTGCCGCCAGACAAAATAGCGGTATACCTATTAAAGGTAGGGTAAAAGCGGGTTTGTTTTGAAATGGGACTAATAAAGTAAATACGGAAGAGGCAGCGTTCATCAATAAAAATAAAAATAATGATAAGCGGTGTTTGCTGTTCAGCAGTTCCTGATAAGAACGCGCGTTCATACGGGGTTCACTCTTTACAATATCGATCTGTCGAAAAATTAAGGTTGCGAAAAATTCTGTCGGTGTGAATTAAACACCCGCATTGTATGGTTGTAGATTGTGATTATTAACATGCGAATAAGACTAAGAATTTTCTTATGGCAAACTATCATTTTTCAACCGCTGTGTCATCCGGGTTTGGTTGTTGCGGCGAAAATGATGCGCAGTGAAAAAAAGTGGTATATGATATTGGTTCTCATTATCACTTGAAGGGTAGGGTTATCATGATTGCAGCCATGATTACCGCGTGTGGGTTGTGGGGCGTCAGTTGGTGCCTCGGCAACCGTTTGGCCAGCGCCTGGGGCGTATTACTGCCATGCGCCTTGATGCCGTTACTGGCATTGATCAACCTGGATATGATGCAACTGCGCACGCTGATTGTGATCGCTATGCTGGCCACATTGGTGATGCTGTTCAACAGTCGTTGGCGTCACTACCTGTTGTTGCCTTCCTGCATGGCACTGGCTGGCGGATTGGCGGCGATCGGTCTGAACTTCAATCTGGGCTGAAAACGCAAATCCACGCTTTCGCGTGTTCTTCATCGTTTCGATTGGGGATTTCTTTGGGGATATTACCGGAGAGAGTTATCGATTGGTGCGAAGAGAGGGACTTGAACCCTCACGTCCGTAAGAACACTAACACCTGAAGCTAGCGCGTCTACCAATTCCGCCACCTTCGCACAGCCGATATCTTTACTTTGCTTTCGATTTATATCACCAGCTTGGTGCGAAGAGAGGGACTTGAACCCTCACGTCCGTAAGAACACTAACACCTGAAGCTAGCGCGTCTACCAATTCCGCCACCTTCGCATTGATGCTGTGCAATATAAATCATGTGGTTATTTGGTGCGAAGAGAGGGACTTGAACCCTCACGTCCGTAAGGACACTAACACCTGAAGCTAGCGCGTCTACCAATTCCGCCACCTTCGCATTCCAAGAAACATTACCGGAGTAACGTTACCACGGAGGCGAATTCTAGAGATTTTGGCGGGGACGTCAATAGTTATTTCCCCTGTTTGCGGGCGTTTGCTGGAAAAACGTCCGTTTTAGGTGATTGGTACTGCTCAAACAGCCAAATCAGCCAGTCAATCAATACCCTGACCCGGGGCGCAAGGAACCGGCCGGGGGGATACATGATGTAAATGGGCATTGGCGGCGGCGGGGTGTCTGCCAGCACTTCGACTAATTCCCCTTTCTGCAGCCAGGGCGCCAGCGAGTAGTGCGCCGCCTGTATCAGCCCCATACCGGCGCGACAGCCACTGGTATAGGCATCAGCCCCGCTGACGCTCAACCTGGCGGGTAAATCGCGCAACTCCACTTTGCCGTTGCGGCAAAACTCCAGCGGGTAATTGCGATTACTGGTGAGGGAAAAATAGCCCACCGCCTGATGCTGCTGCAATTGGTCAATCGACTGGGGGACGCCAAACGTGGCCAGATAGCCGGGAGAAGCGCAGGTCAACTGTGGCAGCATGGCGATGCGCCGCGCCACCAGGCTGTCATCTTCGGTTTCCCAGGCGCGCAGCACGCAATCCACTCCCTCACGCAGCAAATCCACGTGGGTATCGTTGGCGCCCAATGCCAGAGTCAGATCCGGATAGCGCTGGTAAAAGTCATCCAGGGCGGGGATCACGATTTCACGCGCCAGCGAATGGGGCATATCAATGCGCACCTTGCCGGAGGGCTGCAGTTTATGGTGGCTGAACAGAGTGTCCGCCTCTTCCAGCGCACCCAGCAACTGCACGCAGCGCTGATAATACAGAGTGCCTTCGCTGGTCACCTGGACCTGGCGGGTGGTGCGGATCAGCAGGCGGACGCCGAGACGCTGCTCGAGCCGCTTGAGCGCATTGCTGACTGTGGCACGTGGCAGTTGCAAGCGTTCGGCTGCCCGGCTGAAGCTGCCCAGTTCGACAATGCGGGTGAAAATGCGCATGGCCTGGATCTGATCCATCTTGCTGCTCCCTATTGTTAGCGATTTATGAACAGTGATGAGCAATCTGCATTATTTATCTTTTCAGGGTAAACAACCAGACTCTGTTGCACCAGCACTCCGCTGAGACCAACCGCATGAGGGCAACACAATGCAACAACGTCAATTAGGTCCCAATGGCCCGATCGTTTCCGCCCTGGGTCTGGGCTGCATGGGGATGAGTGATTTTTATTCGACGGCGCAGGATGAACAAGAGGCCATCGCCACCCTGCATCGGGCGCTGGAACTGGGGGTGACCCTGCTGGACACCGCCGACATGTACGGGCCGCACACCAATGAACAGTTGATTGGCAAAGCGATCAAGGGCAAACGGCAGCAGGTCTTCCTGGCCACCAAATTTGGCATCCTGCGCGATCCGACCGATCCCAGCGCCCGGGGCGTCAGCAGTCGGCCGGAGTATATCCGTCGTTCGGTGGAGGGCAGCCTGCAGCGGCTCGGGGTCGAGGTGATCGATCTTTATTACCAGCATCGGGTGGATCCTGAGGTGCCGATCGAAGAGGTGGTTGGCACCATGGCGGATCTAATCAGCGAAGGTAAAATCCGCTACATCGGGTTGAGTGAGGCTTCGGTCGCTACGCTGGAGCGTGCGCATAAGGTACATCCGATAACCGCTTTGCAGACCGAGTATTCATTGTGGACGCGTGATGCCGAGCAAGGGGTATTGGCGGCCTGTGAGCGGCTGGGCATTGGCTTTGTTCCTTACAGTCCACTGGGCAGAGGTTTCCTGACCGGGGCGATCCAGCGGCCGGAAGATTTGGACGCCGACGACTTCCGCCGCAGCAATCCGCGCTTCCAAGGGGAAAACTTTGCCCGCAATCTGGCGCTGGTGGAGAAAGTGACCGAACTGGCCAAACAGAAAGGTGTGGCGCCGTCACAGCTGGCGTTGGCCTGGGTATTGGCGCAGGGCGAGCATATCGTGCCGATCCCGGGTACCAAGCGCCGTCGTTATCTGGAAGAGAACATTGCGGCGGCCGAATTGACGCTGAACAAGGCGGAGCTGGCGGCGATTGAGGCGGTGTTCCCGTTGCAGGCGGCGGCAGGCGCACGCTACGGCGCAGAGTCGATGACCTATATCAACGGTTAAAAAAAAGGCGCGGCGTGTGAACGCTGCGCCCGGATACCCGATACTCGCGTGTCGGGGGGAACTTATTTCTTCTTTTTGCCATCGCGTGGCGCACGGGCAACGGTTGACTGGTACACCTTGAAGCGGCCGTTTTGTGCCAGCACTTCATGGCTGCCGAAGGTGGCATCCAGAATGTCCGGGTACGGCAGGAAGGCGTTAGCCACGATGCGCAGACGACCGCCGATAGGCAGGTGTTTTAACGCACCGCGGATCAGGGTTTCCGCTGCGGTCAGGCTGGTTTGCAGCCCATCATGGAACGGTGGGTTGGAGATGATCAGATCGAAACGGCCGGTAATGTCGGAATAGACGTTACTGACGATCACTTCACCTTCAATGCCGTTGGCGGCCAGCGTCGCGCGGCTGGATTCAATGGCTGCGGCGTTGACGTCGCTGAGGGTCAGCTTCATTTTTGGTGACATTTTGGACAGCACCGAGGCCATTACGCCGGCACCACAACCCACGTCCAGCACTTTGCCTTTCATGTGTTTATCCAGGGTCGACAGCAGCAGTGAGCTGCCAACATCCAGCCCGTCGCGGCTGAACACGCCCGGCAGGGTTTTCACTTCCAGATCGTGCAACTGATAGCTTTCCCACCAGTCTTCCAGGTTGAATTCGGTCTGGGTATCCAGACGACCGTGATACAGGCCACAGCGGCGGGCGCTGTCGATTTTAACCAGCGTGGCGTAGTCTTCCACCATCTGATCTGCGCTGCGCACGCCGCTGCGGTTCTCACCGACCACGAACACGTCAGTGCCTACCGGCAGCAATGCCAGAATGTTGCACAGCTGGAATTGCGCTTCCTGTTTGCTCTTCGGCCAGTAGTAGATCAGCGTATCGCACTCGGCGACGAACGCGGCATCTACGGTCAGGCCGTACTGCACGTTGTCACCCATCGCCCGGTTCAGTAACTGCCAGTGATGGTATTGCTGGGTATGGACACGCACATCCGCGGCCTCAAATTGGGCCGGCAGGGCGTCCTGCAGGTCACCGGCGAACAGAACGCGGCGTTCGATAAACTCATCACTGTGGCGCAGCATGACTTCACTGGCGGGGGTTAATGCAGACATCAGGTTTTGGCTCCTAGAAATTAGACCGGGGATTATAGAGCTTTGTGGCGATATGTTCGACGGGTTTGTTGGCGCAGGCCGCGCGGGTTTGTTAGCATAGCGCGGCGCATGGCAGGCATGGCGCACCACAACGGGTAGATCCTGACAGGAATCGGCATGGCATCAAAACGCGACTGGCTGTTACAACAACTGGGTATTACGCAGTGGACATTGCGCCGCCCGGGCGTGTTGCAGGGCGAAGTGGCGGTCAGTCTGCCACCCGAGGTGCGTTTGCTGATCGTGGCGCAGGCGTTGCCTGAACCTAACGATCCACTGTTTTGCGACGTGCTGCGCAGCCTGGGGCTGACCCCGGCACAAACCTATGCCCTGACGCCGGACCAGGTGGCGATGTTGCCTGAGGATACCGAATGCAACAGTTGGCGGTTGGGCGTTGCGGAGCCGCTTGCGGTGGCCGGCGCGCAGCTACACAGCCCGGCACTGGCCGAGCTTTCTCTCGATGCGAGTGCCAAACGCGCACTCTGGCAGCAGATTTGTCATCATGAACACTATTTCTACCCTGACCGCGGCCGACCTGGCCACAGCCTTCAAGATTGAGCAAGCCAGCCATGCCTTTCCCTGGACGCAAGCCACCCTTACCAGTAATCAGGGCGATCGCTACCTTAACCTGAAACTGGAAGCCGACGGGCAGATGGCGGGTTTTGCCATCACCCAAATCGTGCTGGATGAAGCCACGCTGTTCAACATCGCCATTCATCCCGACTGGCAACGGCGAGGGTTCGGCCGTCAATTGCTGGAAGCGCTGATTGCACAACTGGAACCCCGTGGCGTGTTTACGCTGTGGCTGGAAGTGCGTGCCTCCAACCGTGCCGCCATCGCGCTGTACGAAGATCTCGGCTTTAATGAAGTGACCATCCGTCGTAACTACTACCCTGCTGCCCATGGGCGTGAAGACGCGATAGTCATGGCGCTGCCGCTGGCTTGAACCCAAGGAAAACAACTCTTTTATTGTTTCTACGTTAATTTACAACAAAAGGGTTGTTTTTATATGTATATACAACAAATTGATTGTTTTTATGCTGATTAACAACTAATTTATTGTTTATCGATGTGATGACAATCAATAGGTTGTTTTGAGGTGACTGATGCGTAAATCATCAGAAATATCAAAGTTTTTGAAAGAAAAACGCGCCGAACTGGGCTGGAATCAAAAAGATTTTTTGATGAAGATTGGCATGACCCAGCAGCAATATCAGCGTATCGAATCCGGTAGTGATATGAGGATGAGTACGCTGCTACGCATACTGGCGGCGATGGATTTGGAATACCTTATCGTGCCGAAAAAAAATGTGCGTGACGTGGAGTTGTTACTACAAAAGGATGTGGACAAAGTTTCAGAAGCGGTTGGATTGCAGAGTTTCGACAAAAAACTGAAAGACCTCGAGGACTAGCTGATGGATGGACAACGGCAGGTTGAATCGGTACAGGCATTAGCATTGGTATTACACAATGTGCGTATTGGTGTGCTGGCGCATTATAGCGGTGACAAGAATATCCTGACGTTTGATCCGCAATATCTTGCTATGCCAGAGTCCACTCGCCCGGTGTTCACCCTAAGGCAGCGGGCGCACCCGGGGTATCTGGATCAGGTTTTGATGTCATCACAGCGCCTTCCCCCCGTGTTATCCAATTTGCTGCCTGAAGGGGCGTTACGTAGCTGGTTAGCTCAAGCTTTGAAAGCGCATGCTTCTGAAGAGTTTCCTTTGATGGCATGGACAGGGGCCAACCTGCCGGGTGCACTTGAGGCTCGGGCGCTTGCGGCGAGTGAGATCCCTGCTTGGGCGTTAACGTCGCGTGGTAAACTGGAGGCCGTGCAAATCGAGGTGGGGCTGGATGCTCAAAAATTTTCTCTGGCAGGTGTGCAGATGAAGTTTTCCTCTTTACGTCAGGACGGCCGTTTCAATATTTCCTCTCAGGTGGGTTCTGATAGTTGGATTATCAAAACGCCTTCAACAGTTCATCGCAGCGTGCCTGAAAATGAGTATACGGCTATGCGATTAGCGCAGGCCATCGGTGTGGAAATCCCTGATATTGAGTTAGTTGCGTTGGATCAGTTAGATAATTTACCTGATATGCGCCTGGCAGATGAGGCTTATGCTTACGCCATCCGGCGTTTTGATCGTAGCGAACGCGGGCGAGTACACACGGAAGATTTTGCCCAAGTGTTTGAACTCTATGCGCATGATAAATATCGTGGCAAAAACTATGAGCAAATAGCGGCTTATCTTTATGACTGGGGCAGTGAACCCCTGGTTGATGTGCAACAGATGGCTCGCCGCTTATTGGCCAATATTCTGCTGGCCAATGGCGATGCCCATGTCAAAAACTGGTCAATGATTTATCCCAATCAAACCGAAGTTCGGCTCTCTCCCGCTTATGACATTGTAACCACCTTGGCTTATATTTCGCATGAATCAGAAGTAGCGCTTAATATGGCGCGGGAAAAGCGTTGGTCGATGATTTCAATGCAAACCTTCGAACATTGGGCAGAGCGCGTCGGCATTCCTTGGCCGGCTATACGGGTGCATTTACTGGATGCCATCGACAAGGCACGCACCTTATGGCCGCAGTTATTGGAAAACTTACCGATGGTGGAAGAGCATAAAACGGTATTGCGTCAGCATTGGGCGGCGTTGTCCCCAGATTTCCGACTGCATTGACGGTTTAATCTTGCTTCGCAAGATCCATTGATTGTCACCGGTGGGTAAATCAGCGAAAATGCCCGGCTATTATCTTTTATTTACCGCTTTGCCTGGCGCCGTGCGCGGCGCGTTCTGATGCTTTCGCAGGGCGGACTAACTGTAGAATCTGAAAAACATGTCTCCTAGTGAATTTGCCCGCGAAGTCTCGAAAAGAAGAACTTTCGCCATCATCTCGCACCCCGATGCCGGTAAAACGACCATTACCGAAAAGGTGCTGTTATTCGGACAGGCTATCCAGACCGCTGGTACGGTAAAGGGCCGTGGCTCAAACCAGCATGCCAAATCCGACTGGATGGAGATGGAAAAGCAGCGTGGGATCTCGATCACCACCTCGGTGATGCAGTTCCCGTATCGCGAATGTCTGGTTAACCTGCTGGACACCCCGGGACACGAAGACTTCTCCGAAGATACTTACCGTACCCTGACCGCGGTTGACTGCTGTTTGATGGTGATCGACGCCGCGAAAGGGGTTGAGGATCGTACCCGCAAGCTGATGGAAGTAACCCGTCTGCGCGATACGCCGATCCTGACCTTTATGAACAAACTGGACCGCGATATTCGCGATCCGATGGAAGTGATGGATGAAGTTGAGCGTGAGCTGAAAATCGCCTGCTCACCGATCACCTGGCCTATCGGCTGCGGCAAGCTGTTTAAAGGGGTTTATCATCTGTACAAGGATGAAACCTACCTTTATCAGACCGGTAAAGGCCACACCATTCAGGAAGTGCGTATTGTCAAAGGGTTGGACAACCCGGAGCTGGACGTCGCCGTGGGTGAAGATCTGGCTGCGCAGCTGCGTGAAGAGCTGGAGCTGGTGCAGGGTGCCTCTCATGAGTTCGATCATGAAGCTTTCCTGAGCGGTGATTTGACGCCGGTATTCTTCGGTACCGCTTTGGGTAACTTCGGTGTGGACCATATGCTCGACGGCCTGGTGGCCTGGGCACCGGCACCGATGCCGCGTAAAAGCAGCACCCGTGAAGTGGTGGCGGCGGAAGAGAAGTTCACCGGCTTTGTGTTCAAGATCCAGGCCAACATGGATCCTAAACACCGTGACCGCGTGGCCTTTATGCGTGTGGTCTCCGGCCGCTATGAGAAAGGCATGAAGCTGCGCCAGGTTCGCACCGGCAAAGACGTGGTGATCTCCGACGCCCTGACCTTTATGGCGGGTGACCGTTCGCACGTGGAAGAAGCTTACCCGGGCGATATTATTGGTCTGCACAACCACGGCACCATTCAGATCGGCGATACCTTCACCCAGGGTGAAGACATGAAGTTCACCGGTATTCCGAACTTCGCGCCGGAGCTGTTCCGTCGTATTCGCCTGCGCGATCCGCTGAAGCAAAAACAGCTGCTGAAAGGCCTGGTGCAACTGTCCGAAGAAGGGGCGGTGCAGGTATTCCGTCCGATCGCCAGCAACGATTTGATCGTCGGCGCGGTCGGTGTGCTGCAGTTCGAAGTGGTGGTTGCGCGTCTGAAAAGCGAATACAACGTGGAAGCCTTGTACGAGTCGGTCAACGTTTCGACTGCCCGTTGGGTTGAATGCAGCGACGTGAAGAAGTTTGAAGAGTTCAAGCGCAAGTGTGAGCTTAACCTGGCGTTGGACGGCGGTGACAACCTGTCTTACATCGCGCCAACCATGGTTAACCTGAACATCACCCAGGAACGCTACCCTGAAGTGGTGTTCCGCAAAACACGCGAGCACTAACAGAACAGCAGGGCGCCTTAGGGTGCCCTGCGGTCATATTGTTTCCCCCATTCTGCTAATTAATAAGTCTCCTTCATCTTTTCAGCCCCTCTGCATCCGCCAGGATTTGCTCAGCTATACCTGCGTTTTCTGCCACATGGTCTATATTTAACAGGGCATAACCGATCCGGTAAGCGTAATTCACTGCATTTTGTCATAACGGTAGCGAGTTATTCGGCACTGTTGCCAATCAGAGACAGTGTGATGCCATGTAAATCAATAACATAGCGATAACATTGATTTTACTGATTGGTATTGTCGTCAATAGGCGACAGTTTTTAGCATGAAAAGTAAGCTGTTTTTGTTTTGTTGTTGATTTTAAAGGGTGTTTTAAAATTGGCACAGCCGTTGCAATACTCCTGCTGTGACAACAATCGTTTAACGTGACTGTTTGAACGTATAGAAATCGTGAAGTATTACTGAGTGGGCCGCGTTATGGCGGCTGAAGGATCCGCAGTCATTTTGGATCCACAACCAAAGGAAGAGATCGATGAAAAATACTAAATTTGCACAATCACTGATGGCTGTTGTTTTGGGTTCCGTTCTGGTTAGTGGCAGCGCGCTGGCTGAAGAGACTATGCTCAATAAAGCGTCAAGTGCCGCTGATAGCGCGGGTGCCAAAATCGATAGCTCCATGAAAAAAGTTGACGGCTACATGGATGACAGCGCAACAACGGCTAAAGTTAAAAGTGCGCTGGTCGATGACAAAACCATCTCCAGCACCGATATCTCGGTGAAAACCGAAAAAGGCACCGTTACCCTGAGTGGTTTTGTCGGTAGCCAGGCGCAGGCCGAGCACGCGGTTGAAGTGGCCGGCAAAGTAGAAGGCGTCAAATCTGTCAGCGACAAGCTGCATGTGAAAGACGAAAGCAAACAGTCAGTGAAGGCTTATGCCGGTGATACCGCAACCACCAGCGAGCTGAAAGCCAAACTGCTGGCCGATGACATCGTGCCTTCACGCAACGTGAAAGTAGAAACCACCGACGGTGTGGTACAGCTTTCCGGTGAAGTGAAAACTCAGGCACAGGCAGAGCGTGCAGAGAGCATCGCCAAGGCTATCGATGGCGTGAAAAGCGTCAAGAACGACCTGGTCGTTAAGCCATAAATTTTTTAGTACGCGTGACAACAAGCACCAAATCCCGGGTTAGCAGAAAGGTTAACCCGGGATGCACCATCAAAAAAAGAAACTGACCTGCAATCTTGCAGCGCCCGAGAAGGGCACGGATTGCGATGCGTTTTTTCACTATGGTAAGGAGAAGCTTATGTTTCGTTGGGGCATTATCTTTTTAGTCATCGCATTGATTGCTGCGGCGTTAGGTTTTGGGACGCTGGCGGGTACCGCCGCCTGGGCAGCAAAAATCGTCTTCGTCGTGGGTATCATTCTGTTCCTGGTCAGCCTGTTTACCGGCCGCCGACGCCCTTAGCTTTTCTCTCAAAGTGTAACAAAGCTTAATTCCTTTTCTCTTAGCAGGGAGGTCAGTCATGAATAGCGACATCATCTTCGGACGCTGGAAACAGCTGAAGGGCCGGGTGTGTCAGGCATTGGCGGAGTGGTCCGACAGCGACTGCATCTGGCTGATGGGAAGTAATGACTGCCTCTCTGGTGTACTGCAAGAGGATTACGGAAGAGAGCAAGACAAGGTATCCTCGGGTAAAACGTCTCACTGAGGATGCAGGGTTGGGATACAGAATACCCATCACGCTCGGCAATATCGAACCGCTGGCGTATAAACCTTATCGGCCCGGTAAAATGGCGCTGGTATGTGAAGGGGGCGGGCAGCGCGGCATTTTTACCGCCGGCGTGCTGGACGAGTTTCAGCGTGCCCGCTTTAACCCTTTTGATCTGATGATCGGCACTTCTGCCGGCGCACAGAACCTCTCGGCTTTTATTTGTGGCCAGATGGGCTACGCGCGGCGGGTGATCACCCGTTACACCACCTCCGCTGAATTCTTTAACCCGTTGCGCTTTGTGCGCGGTGGGCATCTGATTGATCTCGACTGGCTGCTTGATACCACTTCGCAACAGGTTCCGTTGGCGATGGATGTGGCGGAAAAACAGCTGATTGATGGGCGTGAATTCCTGATGTGTGCCTGCCGCAGTGATGACTTCGAACCGACCTACCTGCCAGCGCAACGTGCAAGCTGGTTGCCGGCTCTCAAGGCTTCCAGTGCCATCCCCGGTTTTTACCGTATGGGCGTAGAACTGGACGGTGTCAGTTATCAGGATGGCGGCATCAGCGATGCGATCCCGGTTGAAGAGGCCTATCGCCGTGGCGCGGACACCATAGTGGTGATCCGTACCGTGCCGTCGCAGATGTACTACACGCCGCAGTGGATGAAGCGTATGGAGCACTGGCTGAGTGAAAGCAGCCTGCAGCAGATGGTACGCATCCTGCAACACCATGAGCAAAGCTATCACCGCATTCAGCAGTTTATTGAGAAACCGCCCGGCAAGCTGCGCATCTTCGAGATTTTCCCACCGAAGCCGTTAGCCAGTAATGCTTTGGGGAGTCGCGTCACGTCGCTCAATCAGGACTATCACCTGGGCCGTAAGTGTGGGCGTTACTTCCTGGCGACCGTCGGCCACTGGCTGGTAGAGCAGGACAAACTGGACGGCATGAAGGTGAAGAAGGCGCTATCACGGCGTTTGATCCAGCCGGAAAACGTCATCATGCCTTCACCGATCATTACCGATATCAGTCACCCGCGCGATCTTGCCACCCAGACGGAAGCCAAACTGGCTGCGATGGAGATTATCTTGCCGGGTGATATACCGCCGGGTGAGGGTGGCCTGCTGTGATGCACGATTTCACCGACACCCACTGCCATTTTGATTTCCCACCGTTTAGCGGACATGAGAGCGAAAGTCTGGCGTTGGCCGAACAGGCGGGTGTGCGACGGATTATCGTGCCGACGGTGACCGCCGATCGCTTTGTGCGGGTGTTGAAGCTGGCGCGCGAATATCCGCCACTGTTTGCCGCTCTGGGGCTGCACCCGCTGTATATTGCCGGGCACCATGAACCTGAGCTGGAGCAGTTGGCGGCGTTTCTTGCCAGCCGACCGCCGAAGCTGGTGGCGGTCGGGGAGATCGGCCTTGATCTGTATATGGAAAACCCGCAGTTTGAGCGGCAGCAGCGGGTGTTAAACGCCCAGTTGAAGCTGGCCAAGCAATACGACCTGCCGGTGATTTTGCATTCCCGCCGCAGCCACGATCAGTTGGCGGCGATGCTGCGTCGTGCCGAGGTGCCGCGCCGTGGCGTGGTGCACGGCTTTGCCGGTAGCCTTTCCCAGGCGCAGGCGTTTATTCGCCTGGGGTATTACATCGGTGTCGGTGGCACCATCAGCTATGAGCGGGCGCAGAAAACCCGTAATGTGATGGCCCAGTTACCACTGACTTCGTTGCTGCTGGAAACCGATGCGCCTGACATGCCGCTGGCAGGTTATCAGGGGCAAGCCAACCGCCCCGAGCGTGCCGTTGAAGTGTTCCATACGCTGTGCCAACTGCGCTCTGAATCCCCGGATGATATTGCCGCCCATCTGCAACACAACACTCACGCCTTGTTTACCCTCGAAGGTTAAATGTCGCAATAAGTGTGACTTGCGTCACGTTATAAGATTTTCATTTGCTTCCTGTTGTATATATTTGTGACATAAATCGGTGCGGGTGCTGCCCCGCTCCGTATAATCGCACTCCGAAATCACTCATAAGCAACCCTCGCGGCACAACCGGATAGGGCTGCATTTCTTTTTCGCAACAGGGATACTTTGCATGCAACTCATCATGAGCCTGGTCGGCATGGCGGCGCTGATCGCCATTGCCGTGCTGCTTTCCAGCAACCGCCGTGCGATCAGGTTTCGCACCGTTGGCTGGGCATTCGTTCTTCAGGTAGCCATCGGCGCGCTGGTGCTGTATGTCCCGGTTGGCCGCAGCATTCTCGGTGGCATGTCGGCCGGTGTGGCGAACGTGATCGCCTACGGTAATCAGGGGATTTCATTTATCTTCGGCGGTCTGGTATCCGACAAGATGTTTGAAGTTTTCGGCGGCGGCGGCTTCGTTTTTGCGCTGCGCGTCCTGCCGGTGATCGTGTTCTTCTCCTCATTGATTGCCGTGCTTTATTACCTCGGCATCATGCAACTGGTGATCCGCGTGCTGGGCGGCGGTGTGCAAAAGCTGTTGGGCACCTCGCGTACTGAATCCCTGTCGGCTACCGCCAATATCTTCGTGGGCCAGACCGAAGCCCCACTGGTGGTGCGTCCGTATATCGCTACCATGACCCAGTCTGAACTGTTCACCGTTATGTGTGGCGGCCTGGCCTCGGTGGCCGGTTCGGTGCTGGCGGGCTATGCCCAGATGGGCGTACCGCTGGAATACCTGATTGCCGCTTCATTCATGGCTGCGCCGGGTGGCTTGCTGTTTGCCAAGCTGATGGTGCCGGAAACTGAAAAAACCCACGATAAAGACGATGCGACGAAGCTGATCGCGGAAGAAGATCGCCCGGCTAACGTGATCGATGCGGCGGCTTCAGGCGCGGCTTCCGGTATGCAGTTGGCGTTGAACGTGGGCGCGATGTTGCTGGCGTTTATCGCATTGATCGCCCTGTTGAACGGTATCCTCGGGGGTATCGGCGGCTGGTTCGACTTCCCGCAACTGTCACTGGAATTGATACTCGGCTGGGTATTCTCACCGATAGCCTTCCTGATCGGGGTGCCTTGGCATGAAGCGATGACCGCCGGTTCGTTTATCGGCCAGAAAATTATCGTGAATGAATTTGTTGCCTACATGAACTTCGGTGCCTATCTGCGTCCGGATGACGTGGTTGCGGCAGACGGGTTGCAGGTGTTGTCGGCGCATACCAAGGCGATCATCTCCTTTGCCCTGTGCGGCTTTGCCAACCTGTCATCGGTGGCGATCCTGCTCGGCGGCCTGGGCAGCATGGCACCGAACCGTCGTCACGACATCGCACGCTTCGGTCTGAAAGCCGTAGCGGCGGGCACGCTCTCCAACCTGATGAGCGCGACCATCGCCGGGTTCTTCCTGGCGCTGTAAGCCTGAGGCTGTCCTGTAGAGGGCAACAGGCTCTATTGCAGGACACCGCCTATACTTCTAACACGGGCACAGAATGCTGTGCCCGCTGTCTTTGCCCGTTTCTTTAGCGAATTTGTGAACGATATCGCGTTATTTTGTGATGCTCTTCACATATAATTCCGGTCTGTTACAGTGTTATTTCATATAGTGTGACTGCGAGTGCGAATTGCCTCAGGCGATCGTGTTCAAATAGCTATTACTGACCCTGCGCAAGGCGCAGCGTCATGTGCGGTGAGAAGGATCTCAGTTGCCGATGAGGGAACCCGTTCCCCAGCGCTATCTTCAAGGAACCAAGTCCGCTCGCCAACACCCAGGTACTCAGTTGGAGAGTTTTATGACCGAATTAACCGCAGCAGCGCAACGTGCGCTGACCCTAATGGATTTAACCACGCTGAACGATGATGACACCGATGAGAAAGTGATCGCGCTGTGTCGTCAGGCGAACAGCCCGGCCGGCCATACCGCGGCCATCTGCATTTATCCGCGCTTTATCCCGGCGGCGCGCAAGGCCCTGCGTGAGCAGGGGACGCCAGACATCCGCATTGCGACCGTCACCAACTTCCCGCATGGCAACGATGATATTGAGATTGCGCTGGCGGAAACGCGTGCAGCTATCGCTTACGGTGCCGATGAAGTGGACGTGGTATTCCCTTACCGCGCGCTGATCGCCGGTAATGAGCAGGTCGGTTTTGAACTGGTAAAACAGTGCAAGCAGGCCTGCCTGGCCGCCAACGTGCTGCTGAAAGTGATCATCGAAAGCGGTGAGCTGAAGCAGGCCAATCTGATCCGCAAGGCGTCGGAAATTGCCATCAAGGCCGGCGCGGACTTTATCAAGACCTCAACCGGTAAAGTGCCGGTCAACGCGACGCTGGAAAGCGCCGAGCTGATGATGTCGGTGATCCGCGATCTGGGCGTCGCCAAAACGGTGGGCTTTAAGCCGGCCGGCGGTGTGCGTACGGCAGAAGATGCACTGCATTACCTGCAACTTGCCGATCGTATTCTGGGTGAGGGCTGGGCCGATGCACGTCATTTCCGCTTCGGGGCTTCCAGTCTGTTAGCCAGCCTGTTGGCGACGCTGGGCCACAGTGCCGAGACGTCCGGCAACGGTTACTGATCTATTCCGTCGGTAAGGCGCGAAATGGTGCCTGCCCGTACTCTACATTAGCTAAAACAGGGGGACGCCTTGTTCCTGGCACAAGAAATTATTCGTAAAAAACGTGACGGTCAGCCGTTGAGCGAAGCGGAAATCCGCTTTTTCATCAATGGGATCCGTGACAATGTGGTTTCCGAAGGTCAGATCGCGGCATTAGCGATGACCATTTATTTCCACGATATGACCATGCCGGAGCGCGTGGCGCTCACCATGGCGATGCGTGATTCCGGTACCGTGCTGGACTGGAAAAGCCTGTCACTGAACGGACCGCTGGTCGACAAACATTCTACCGGCGGCGTGGGCGATGTGACTTCGCTGATGCTCGGCCCGATGGTGGCGGCTTGCGGTGGCTATGTGCCGATGATTTCCGGCCGTGGCCTGGGGCATACCGGCGGTACGCTGGACAAGCTGGAGGCGATCCCGGGCTTTAATATTTTCCCGGACGACAATGCCTTCCGTAAGATTATTCAGGACGTGGGCGTGGCGATTATCGGCCAGACCAGTTCGCTGGCCCCGGCTGACAAGCGTTTCTACGCTACCCGCGATATCACCGCCACCGTGGATTCTATCCCGCTGATCACCGCCTCTATTCTGGCGAAGAAGCTGGCAGAAGGGCTGGATGCCTTGGTGATGGACGTTAAAGTCGGTTCCGGTGCCTTTATGCCAACCTACGCGTTGTCGGCCGATCTGGCGCAGGCGATTGTTGGTGTGGCGAACGGCGCAGGCTGCAAAACCACCGCGCTGCTGACGGACATGAACCAGGTGCTGGCTTCCAGCGCCGGTAACGCGGTCGAAGTTCGCGAAGCGGTACGTTTCCTGACTGGCGAATACCGTAACCCGCGCCTGCTGGAAGTAACGATGGCACTGTGCGTGGAAATGCTGCTTTCCGGCGGCCTGGCGAAAGATGACGCCGATGCGCGTGCCAAACTGCAGGCGGTGCTGGACAATGGTAAAGCGGCGGAAGTGTTTGGTCGCATGGTGGCGGCGCAACAGGGCCCGACCGATTTCGTCGAGCGCTATGACAGCTACCTGCCTGCCGCAACCCTGAGCAAACCGGTTTACGCCGAAAAACAGGGTATCATCAGCGCCATGGATACCCGTGCGCTGGGCATGGCGGTGGTATCGCTGGGCGGTGGTCGTCGTCGCGCGACCGATAATATCGATTACAGCGTCGGCCTGACCGGCATGGCGCGCCTGGGTGACAAAGTGGATACCCAGCAACCGCTGGCGGTGATCCACGCCAACGACGAAGAAAGCTGGCAGCAGGCGGCCGAAGCGGTACGCAGTGCAATGGTGCTGAGTGACAAAGCGCCGGAAGTGACGCCAGTGGTCTATAAGCGCATCACAGAATAGGCTGTGTCCTTACAACATTGATATACCCTATGAATTTCAAGTTGCAGCTAGGCGGCTAGCGTGTAAATCCCAGGAGCTTACTTAAGTAAGTGACTGGGGTTTACACGTGAAGCTAACAACGCTGCGGCTTGAAAGGCGACGGGTATACAGGAGATAAGCATGAAACGTACATTCATTATGGTATTAGACTCATTCGGTATTGGCGCAAGCGAAGATGCCGAAAAATTTGGCGATCAGGGTTCCGATACGCTGGGGCACATTGCCGAGGTTTGCGCGCGCGGTGAAGCCAACGTTGGCCGTCAGGGCCCGTTGACTCTGCCTAACCTGAGCCGTCTGGGCCTGGGCAAAGCGGCGGAAGAGTCCACCGGTACCTTCCCGCAAGGGCTGGATCGCGATGCGGACATCATTGGTGCCTATGCTCACGCCAGCGAACTTTCTTCCGGTAAAGATACGCCGTCAGGCCACTGGGAAATTGCCGGTGTGCCGGTCCTGTTCGACTGGGGCTACTTCAGCGACGAACATAACAGCTTCCCGCAGGAACTGCTGGACAAACTGGTTGAGCGCGCCAACCTGCCGGGTTACCTCGGCAACTGCCACTCTTCCGGGACGGTGATCCTCGACCAGTTGGGCGAAGAGCACATGAAAACCGGCAAACCGATTTTCTATACCTCTGCCGACTCGGTATTCCAGATCGCCTGTCACGAAGAGACCTTCGGCCTGGAACGCCTGTATGAGCTGTGTGAAATCGCCCGCGAAGAGTTGACCGAAGGCGGTTATAACATTGGTCGCGTGATCGCGCGTCCATTCCTGGGCGACAAGCCGGGCAACTTCCAGCGTACCGGCAACCGTCACGACCTGGCTGTAGAGCCACCGGCGCCAACCGTGCTGAAAAAGCTGGTGGACGAGAAGGGCGGTGAAGTGGTGTCGATCGGTAAAATCGCCGACATCTACGCCAACGTGGGTATCACCAAAAAGGTCAAGGCTACCGGTATCGACGCGCTCTTCGACGCCACCCTGATCGAAATGGAAAAAGCCGGCGACAACACTATTGTGTTCACCAACTTCGTTGATTTTGACTCCTCTTACGGTCACCGCCGTGACGTGGCAGGCTATGCTGCCGCACTGGAGCTGTTCGACCGCCGCCTGCCGGAACTGCTGAAACTGGTTAAAGATGAAGACATCATTATCTTCACCGCTGACCACGGCTGTGACCCAACCTGGCCGGGTACCGACCACACCCGCGAACACATCCCGGTATTGGTTTACGGCCCGAAAGTGAAACCGGGCTCGCTGGGCCATCGTGAAACTTTCGCCGACATCGGCCAGACGATCGCCAGTTACTTTGGTGTGTCGCCGATGGATTACGGCAAATCGATGTTCTAAGCCCCGTCTTTCAAGCTGCAGCGTTGTTAGCTTCGCGAGCAAACCCCAGTCACTTACTCAAGTAAGCTCCTGGGGATTCACTCGCTAGCTGCCTAGCTGCAACTCGAAATCCAATGGCTTAGATGTTTGGCGTTTTTATTAAATACTTAAATACGATTTCTAAAGGAAGACAATTATGGCTACGCCGCATATTAATGCTGAAATGGGTGATTTCGCTGACGTAGTACTGATGCCGGGCGATCCGCTGCGTGCAAAATACATCGCGGAAACTTTCCTGGAAGGCGCGGTGGAAGTGAACAACGTGCGTGGCATGCTGGGCTTCACCGGGACTTACAAAGGCCGCAAAATCTCCGTAATGGGCCACGGTATGGGTATCCCGTCCTGCTCCATTTATGCGCGTGAACTGATTGCCGAATTCGGCGTGAAGAAAATCATCCGCGTGGGCTCCTGTGGCGCGGTGCGTGACGATGTCAAACTGCGTGACGTGGTGATCGGTATGGGTGCTTGCACCGATTCCAAAGTGAACCGCATGCGTTTCAAGGACCATGACTATGCGGCTATCGCCGACTTTGACATGGTGCGTAACGCGGTAGACGCAGCGGCAGCGCAGGGTATCCCGGCGCGTGTAGGCAACATCTTCTCCGCTGACCTGTTCTACACGCCAGATCCAGACATGTTCCAGGTAATGAAGAAGTACGGCATTCTGGGTGTGGAAATGGAAGCGGCCGGTATCTACGGCGTGGCGGCAGAGCTGTACGAAGAGTTTGGCTGTAAGGCACTGACCATTTGTACCGTTTCTGACCACATTCTGCGTCACGAAGCGACCACCGCAGCAGAGCGTCAAACCACCTTTAACGAAATGATCGTTATCGCGCTGGAATCCGTGCTGTTGGGCGACAAAGAGTAATATCCAGCGGGCGCAGCAGCTTGCTGCGCCCCTGTACCTATCTATTCACTAATCTATTCATTTCAGCAAAATAAAAGCCAGTTTTTATTTTTGATTCAGCCAGTTGAATGATATTCAATCTATTCAATATTCATTCATCAGCATGTGATCATCAGATTTTCTTCTCTTCTTCTTTGTTCTCTTGCGGTCGATCGTCATCATCGTCATTTTCTACCGTGTTACCTTCTTCCAATGGCGTATTGGCGGTCAGCAGATACGGTGATTGTTGCCAGCGGCTGCGGCGGTGTTGCAGTAGCGTGCGCGCCAGAATAATACCTATGGCCAGAGCCAGCAGGATCATCAGGCGCAGCAGGTTGGTGGTGTTGTCCACCTGTTTGGATTCGGTCGCCAGCACGTGGGTGTCCAGCGTGATGCGGATAAAGCCGATTGGGCCGTCTTTGCCCTGAATGGACTCGACCAGCTGATGATTGAAGTAGCTGCCTGCGCGTTTACCGTCGAGCGACAAACGATCGCGTATACTTATCTGTTCACCGGCATGGGAAACTAACGTGCCGTCAAGCTGATAGACGCTGGCGTCCAGAATGCGACTGCCCGCGGTGAGCTGTTTGAGGATGGCGTCGATGCGCTGGTTATCGACGTCGCTGTCGTCGTCCATTAGCGGTGCCAGGCTGGAGGCCACCTGTTTGGTCAGCGTTTGCGCCAGTTCTTCCACCTGTTCGGATCGCGCCAGTTGATGACTCAGGCTAAAATAGGACGCACCCTGCATCAGCAGCACCAGCAAAGCCAGGCAAATCAGGATAATAGCGGTGCGGTGCAGGCGAAATTTCAGTTTAGCGCGAGCCATGCAGGTTCCTTGGGCATCTTCGAGACTTTATGTTGCCAGAAGCAATGGCGATAGGATAGCTTGATGCGTCGTTTTATCATGCAGTGTTTTTTCAGGAGTTAAGGATGTCGAATAGTCTGACCTATTGCGATCTCCCGGCAGAGATCTCTCAATGGCCGGGTCTTCCCCTTTCGCTGAGCGGTGACGAAGTGATGCCGCTGGATTATCGGGCGGGTCATACCGGTTGGCTATTATATGGCAGAGAACTGAACAAAACGCGCATTACCGATTTCCAGCGCAAGCTGGGTGCGGCGATGGTGATTGTTACTGCCTGGTGCGTCGAAGATTATCAGGTGGTGCGTCTGGCAGGCACCCTGACGGCGCGTGCCAAGCTGTTGGCGGCAGAGGGCGGGCTGGATGTAGCACCGCTCGGCAAGATCCCCCATCTGCGCACCCCCGGGCTGCTGGTGATGGATATGGACTCTACCGCGATTGAGATTGAATGCATCGACGAGATCGCCAAACTGGCGGGCGTCGGTGAACAGGTGTCTGAAGTCACTGAACGTGCGATGCGCGGCGAACTGGACTTTACCGCCAGCCTGCGCCAGCGCGTCGGCACGCTGAAAGGTGCCGATGCCAATATCCTCAAGCAGGTGCGCGATGAGTTGCCGCTGATGCCTGGGTTGATCAACCTGGTGCGCAAGCTGCAGGCGATGGACTGGCACGTGGCGATCGCGTCCGGCGGTTTCACCTATTATGCCGAGTACCTGCGTGACAAATTGAAGCTGGTGGCGGTGGCGGCCAACGAACTGGAAATCCGCGACGGCAAACTGACCGGTGAAGTGCTGGGGTCAATAGTCGACGCACAGTTCAAGGCCGATACGCTGGTTGCTCTGGCGGAAAAGCTGGGTATTCCGCCGCAGCAAACCGTGGCCATCGGCGACGGTGCCAACGATTTGAAAATGATGCAGGTTGCCGGGTTGGGCATTGCCTATCACGCCAAACCGAAAGTCTATGAGAAGGCGCAGGTGTCGATTCGTCATGCTGACCTGATTGGCGTGCTGTGTGTACTGACCGGCAGCCTGAAACACGAAGTTCGCTAAACCCTTCATACTTGAAGCTGTCTCTGTGTTGGCTGCATTTGCTCACCCCAGTCACTTACCTAAGTAAGCTCCTGGGGACTCACAAACTTGCCGCCTTGATGCAGCTCCAATTATTTAGGGTATAAACAAAAGATTGAGGTAATACGTGGCAAAAGCAGCAAAACGGGCGTTTGTATGTAATGAGTGCGGGGCCGATTATCCGCGCTGGCAGGGGCAGTGCAGCGCTTGCCACGCCTGGAACAGCATTACAGAAGTGCGCCTGGCTGCGGTGTCTTCCTCCTCTCGCAATGAGCGTCTTAGCGGCTACGCCGGTGATGCCGGTATCAGCAAGGTGCAAAAGCTGTCGGACATCAGTCTGGACGAGCTGCCGCGTTTCTCCACCGGTTTCCTTGAGTTTGACCGGGTGCTGGGCGGTGGGGTGGTGCCGGGCAGTGCGATCCTGATCGGTGGTAACCCTGGCGCCGGCAAGAGTACGCTGTTGCTGCAGGTGCTGTGCAAGCTGTCCGAGCAGATGAAAACCCTGTACGTCACCGGTGAGGAATCACTGCAACAGGTGGCGATGCGCGCCCACCGCCTCGGTTTGCCAACCGGTGGCCTGAATATGCTGTCGGAAACCAGTATCGAGCAGATCTGCCTGATTGCCGAGCAGGAGCAGCCGAAACTGATGGTGATCGACTCCATCCAGGTGATGCACATGGCGGATATTCAGTCTTCGCCGGGCAGCGTGGCGCAGGTGCGTGAAACCGCCGCCTATCTGACACGCTTCGCCAAGACGCGCGGCGTAGCGATTGTGATGGTGGGACACGTCACCAAAGACGGCTCGCTGGCCGGGCCGAAAGTTTTGGAACACTGTATCGACTGCTCGGTGCTGCTGGACGGCGACGCCGATTCGCGTTTTCGTACCCTGCGCAGCCACAAAAACCGCTTTGGTGCGGTGAATGAATTGGGCGTTTTCGCCATGACTGAGCAGGGCCTGCGCGAGGTCAGCAACCCGTCGGCCATCTTCCTCAGCCGTGGCGATGAAGTGACCTCCGGCAGTTCGGTGATGGTGGTCTGGGAAGGCACGCGGCCGTTGCTGGTGGAGATCCAGGCGCTGGTGGATCATTCGATGATGTCCAACCCGCGCCGGGTGGCCGTTGGCCTGGAACAAAACCGGTTGGCGATCCTGCTGGCGGTGCTGCACCGTCACGGCGGGCTGCAGATGTCCGATCAGGACGTGTTCGTCAACGTGGTTGGCGGGGTGAAAGTCAGTGAAACCAGCGCCGATCTGGCACTATTGATGTCACTGGTGTCCAGCCTGCGCGATCGCCCGCTGCCAAACGATTTGGTGGTGTTTGGCGAAGTGGGGCTGGCGGGGGAGATCCGCCCGGTGCCCAGCGGTCAGGAGCGTATTTCCGAAGCGGCGAAACACGGTTTCAAGCGAGCCATCGTGCCGCATGCCAACGTACCGAAAAAACCACCGGCCAATATGCAGGTGTTCGGTGTGAAGAAATTGGCAGACGCGCTGGATGTCCTGGAGCAGTTTTATTAATTGCCATGCGGTGTGCAGATTATGCTATTTTGTTTAGCATATTAAACGGAGGGGCTATGCGGCAATTCGATTACCTGAAGGCGTCAATTAAGCAGAAGAGCTGCACTCTGCAGCAGGTGGCGGATGCCAGTGGCATGACCAAAGGCTACCTCAGCCAGCTGCTAAACGACAAAATCAAAAGTCCGAGCGCCCAGAAACTGGAGGCGCTGCACCGCTATCTTGGCCTGGAATTTCCACGGCGTGAGAAAAAGGTCGGCGTGGTGTTTGGTAAATTTTACCCCCTGCACACCGGCCACATCTATCTGATCCAGCGCGCCTGTAGCCAGGTGGATGAGCTGCACGTGATCCTGTGTTACGACGAACCGCGTGACAGAGAGCTGTTCGAGAACAGTTCGATGTCGCAACAGCCGACGGTCAGCGATCGTCTGCGCTGGCTGCTGCAAACCTTCAAATACCAGAAAAACATCCATATTCATTCGTTCGACGAGCAGGGCATTGAACCCTATCCGCACGGTTGGAACGTCTGGAGCGATGGGGTGAAGGCCTTCCTGGAACAGAAAGCCATAGTGCCGAGTTTCATCTATTCCAGCGAAGCGCAGGACGCCCCGCGTTACCGTGAACATCTGGCGATTGAAACCGTCCTGATCGATCCCGAACGTTCATTTATGAATATTAGCGGCCGCCAGATCCGTCAGGATCCGTTCCGCTATTGGGATTATATTCCGACCGAAGTGAAGCCGTTCTTTGTGCGTACCGTGGCGATCCTCGGCGGGGAGTCGAGCGGTAAATCGACCCTGGTGAACAAGCTGGCAAACATCTTTAACACCACCAGTGCCTGGGAGTATGGCCGCGACTATGTGTTCTCGCACCTCGGCGGGGATGAGATGGCGCTCCAGTATTCCGACTACGACAAAATCGCCCTCGGGCAGGCGCAGTACGTCGACTTTGCGGTGAAGTACGCCAACAAAGTGGCATTTATCGACACCGACTTTGTCACCACTCAGGCGTTTTGCAAAAAGTACGAAGGGCGCGAACACCCCTTTGTGCAGGCGCTGATCGACGAGTATCGGTTTGATCTGGTGATCCTGCTGGAAAATAACACCCCCTGGGTGGCGGATGGCCTGCGCAGTCTGGGGAATCCCAAGGATCGCAAGGTGTTCCAGCATTTGTTGGAAGAGATGCTGCGTGCCAATAACATCGAGTACGTACACGTGGAGTCCAGCGACTACGACGAACGCTTCCTGCGCTGCGTCGAGCTGGTCAAGCAGTTGCTGGCAGCTGATGCCAGTCGGCTGGTCGGTGTTGCAGCGGTATAAGCCATTGGGGCGCAGTTCAGTGCTGCGCCCCAACTGTCATCAGTAAACAATCACCAGTTTGCCCTGCATATGCCCGTCGAGCAGTTTTTTATGCGCGGCGGTCAGGGTCTCTACCGTCAGCCCTTGCAAGGTTTCGCTCAGGGTGGTGCTCAGTTTTCCTTCATCCAGTAGTTGCGCCACTTGCTTGAGGATCTCACCCTGTTGGGCGATGTCCGGCGTGGTGAACATGCTGCGAGTAAACATCAATTCCCAGTGCAGCGCGGCACTTTTCAACTTCAATGCATTTTGGTCCAACGGCTGGGCGTTTTCTACGATGGTGCAGATATGGCCCATTGGCGCGATCAGATCGGAAATGGCTTGCCAGTGACCGTCGGTATCGTTCAGGCAAAGAATATAATCCACGCTCTCAATACCCTGCTGCGCCAGATTAGCTTTCAAATCGTGGTAGTCGACCACCAGATCGGCACCGCGCTCCCGACACCAGGCCGCTGATTCGGGGCGTGATGCAGTCGCAATTACCTTTACCTGGCTGCGCTGGGCAGCAAATGGGATTGCCAACGAACCTACGCCACCGGCACCGCCGATAATCAACAGGGTTTTGCCAGGCGCAGCGTCCTGAATTTTCAGGTGTTCGAACAGCGCTTCCCAGGCGGTCAGGGCGGTCAATGGCATCGCCGCGGACTCGGCCCAGTTCAGGCTGCGTGGCTTATGGGCGGTAATGCGCGAATCAATCAACTGATGGGTGGTGTTGCTGCCTGGGCGGGTGATGTCACCGGCATACCAGACTTCATCGCCGGGCTTGAAACCGCTGACGCTGCTGCCCACTTCTACCACTACGCCGCTGGCATCCCAACCGAGAATACGTGGCTGCTGCAGGCCGCTTTTTTGCAGACCGGCGTGAACCTTGGTGTCCACCGGGTTGACCGACACCGCTTTGACTTCCACCAGTAAATCGTACTGGCCTGGGGTGGTTTTTTCCGGGCTGATTTCAATGAAACCGGCGGGGTTTTTCGGGTCTACGGCAATGGCTTTAATCGGCATGACTTTGCTCCTTTCGAATGTATAGCCCCAGTGTAGACCTGTTGGAGGGGAGTGATAAGATGGACAATAACTAACTAAGTGTTCGTTTGAGGTGAACAATGAGGTTTAAGCAGCTACAGGATATGGCGTTGTTTGCGCTGGTGGCCGAGTGTGGCAGTTTTACCGCCGCCGCCAAACGTGCCGCTTTGCCGAAGTCCAGCGTTAGCCAACGCATCAGCCAGTTGGAACAGACGCTGGGCCTGCGGTTGCTGAACCGTACTACCCGTCAGCTCAATCTGACCTTTGCCGGCGAGCGTTATCTGGAGCACTGCCAGGAGATGCTGTCCGCCGCCGAACGGGCCGATCTGGCGCTGCAACGGCTGCGTGATAACCCCAGCGGGCGGTTGCGCATCTCGACGCCTGCCGGACTGGGGGCGACGTTGCTGGCGCGGCTGGCGGCGGATTTCCAGCGCCAATACCCGGACGTCTCACTGGAGGTGTCGGTGTCTGATGCGATGGTGGACATGGTGCAGGAAGGGTTCGATGCGGCGTTGCGCACCGGCAAGCCACAGGACTCTTCACTGATTGGCCGTCGCTTGGGGCATGCGCCGCGTTATTTGCTGGCTTCACCGGCTTATTTGGCAGAGTCCCCACCGATTGTCGATCCGCAGCAGTTGCAGCAGCACCGTTGTATTGCACACCGCTCCTGGCCGGTCTGGAGCCTGCGCAGGGGTGACGACTATTTTCGTTGGCAACTGCCGATGCGGCATATCACCGATAATCTGTTGTACGCGCGTGAATGTGCGATTGCCGGTGCGGGCATTACCTTGCTGCCGGCTTTTCTCAGCCGTGAGGTGGTGGCACAGAGGCAATTGGTTGAGGTGTTGCCGGACTGGCAGGCGGAAGGCAATGAACTGTATTTGGTCTATCCGAGCCGCAAGTTGAATTCACCGGCGCTGGCCTGTTTTATCGATGTGGTATTGCAGCACCCGGTATTTGACGACTATGCCCGCGAGCTGGCGCGGGAATAAAAAAGGCGCCGCATGCGGCGCCTTTCGGGTTACTTGGTGATTCTCTTGTACTTGATACGGTGTGGCTCAAGCGCTTCGGCACCCAGCGTCCGTTTCTTGTACTCTTCGTATTCGGTGAAGTTACCTTCGAAGAACTCCACTTTGCCTTCATCCTGGTAATCCAGAATGTGGGTGGCGATGCGGTCAAGGAACCAACGATCGTGCGAGATAACCATCGCGCAGCCAGGGAACTCCAGCAGGGCGTTTTCCAGCGCGCGCAGGGTTTCAATATCCAGGTCGTTGGTCGGTTCATCGAGCAGCAGTACGTTGCCGCCAACCTGCAGCAGCTTGGCCAGATGCAGACGACCACGTTCACCCCCGGACAACTCGCCGACGCGTTTGCCCTGATCGACACCCTTGAAGTTAAAGCGGCCGACGTAGGCGCGGCTTGGCATTTCGGTGTTGCCGACACGCATGATGTCCTGACCGCCTGAGACTTCTTCCCACACGGTTTTGGAGTTATCCATGCTGTCGCGGAACTGATCGACCGAGGCCAGCTTGACGGTGTCACCCAGCACGATGCTGCCGGAATCAGGCTGTTCCTGACCGGACATCATGCGGAACAGCGTGGATTTACCCGCGCCGTTCGGGCCGATAATGCCGACAATCGCGCCTTTCGGTACCGCAAAGGTGAGATCGTCAATCAGTAAACGGTCGCCGTAGGACTTGCGCAGGTTACTGATTTCTAGAACCTTATCACCCAGGCGTGCGCCAGGTGGGATAAAGAGTTCGTTGGTCTCGTTACGCTTCTGGTAATCAGTGCTGTTCAGCTCTTCAAAGCGGGCCAAACGGGCCTTGCCTTTAGACTGACGGCCTTTAGCGCCCTGGCGAACCCACTCCAGCTCTTTCTCGATGGATTTGCGACGTGCGGCTTCGGAAGAGGCTTCCTGCGCCAGACGAGCGTCTTTCTGCTCCAGCCAGGAAGAGTAGTTACCTTCCCATGGAATGCCTTCGCCACGGTCCAGCTCCAGGATCCAGCCGGCCACGTTGTCGAGGAAGTAACGGTCGTGGGTAATGGCCACCACGGTGCCTTCGAAGTCGTGCAGGAAGCGTTCCAGCCAGGCCACGGATTCAGCATCCAGGTGGTTGGTCGGTTCGTCGAGCAGCAGCATGTCCGGCTTTTCCAGCAGCAGGCGGCATAGCGCTACGCGGCGACGCTCACCACCGGAGAGGTTGGCGATTTTCGCGTCCCATTCCGGCAGGCGCAACGCATCGGCGGCACGCTCAAGCTGGGTGTTCAGGTTGTGACCATCGTGGGCCTGAATGATCTCTTCCAGGCGGCCCTGTTCAGCGGCCAGCTTGTCGAAGTCGGCGCCTTCTTCAGCGTACAGCGCGTACACCTCATCAAGACGTTTCAGCGCGCCGACCACTTCCGCCAGCGCTTCTTCGACTGACTCACGAACGCTGTGTTCCAGGTTCAACTGCGGTTCCTGTGGCAGGTAACCGATTTTAATCCCTTGCTGCGGGCGGGCTTCACCTTCGATATCGGTATCGATGCCGGCCATGATGCGCAACAGAGTGGATTTACCTGAGCCGTTCAGACCCAGCACGCCAATTTTGGCGCCCGGGAAGAAGCTCAGCGAGATGTTTTTCAGGATGTGACGCTTCGGCGGAACCACTTTGCCGACGCGATGCATGGTATAGACGTATTGAGCCACGGTGCCTCTGCCTCTCTATATCAGTTTTTATAGGATGTCTGGCTGCGGAGTGTAGCCCGTTTCGAAAGCGGATCCCAGACATCACACAGCGATCGCTAAGTATAACCCTATAGCTTTCAAGTTGCAGCTAGGCGGCCAGCTCGCTCATCCCCAGGCGCTTACTTGAGTAAGTAACTGGGGTGAGCTAGTGCAGGTAACAACGCTGCGGCTTGAAAGATGACGGGTATAACCCTTTATGCGCCCGTGATGGCGCATATTGGTCGCTTAAGGGGTGACAACAATAGCGACGCGGCGGTTTTCCGCACGGCCGCTGGAGGTGCGGTTATCGGCCACCGGATCGCGTTTACCCATGCCGCGGGTTTCGATGTTGGAACGAGGAATGCCGACGCTGGCCAGCAGATCGGCCACCGCATTGGCGCGGCGCAGCGAAAGCTGATCGTTATAGCTGTCTTCACCGTAATTATCCGTATGACCGTCCAGACGGAATTGGGTGATGCCGACGCTCATCAGCGCGCGACCCATTTTTTGTACCGTATCGGTGCTTTCCGGGTTCAGTTTGCCGACGTTATTGCCAAACAGCACCTTGTCGGACAGGCCAAATTCCCAGCCGTTGTCCGTCAGCTTGAACCCTTGTGACTGCAACAGGGCAATCTGCTCAGGCGTCAGGCCCTGCGGTTTGCTCTGGCAGCCGGCGAGCGCCAGCAGGGCGATAAACATCATCGCCAGCAGTGAGAAACGGTTTTTTAGTGTTTGCTGTATCATAATCAAATCCCTAGTTTTATTTTTTAGCCGGGGCTTTATTTCTGTATTGCCAGCCGCCAGCCTCCGTTATAACGATGCTTTGCCTGGTACATTGCATCGTCAGCTTCGTGCAAGAGCCCTTGAGGCGTTACCGCATGCTCAGGGTAAAGGGCAATACCGATACTCAGAGAGGAAATCACCGCCTCGTCGTTCGGCAAAATGACCGGTTGGGTCATGCAGTCGATAATGTTATCGGCAATCTGCAGGACATCTTCCGTAGTGTGGACCGGAGCCAATAATACGGCGAACTCATCACCTCCTAAACGTGCCACCAGGTCGCTTTCACGCAGCTGTGCGCGAATGCGCCCGGCAATGGTGGTCAGCACCATGTCGCCTGCGGCGTGACCGTAGCTGTCATTGACCTCCTTGAAGCGGTCACCGTCGATAAACAGCACCGCCAGCTTTTCGGTCGGTTTAATGTCCCCCAACGCACGGCTCAGTCGCCCTTCAAAGAAGGCGCGGTTCGGCAAGCCGGTCAGGCTGTCGTGCGTTGCCCGGTGAGTCAGTGAATCATTTTCCTGTTTCAGGTGTGCCTGCCAGGCTTCCAGCTCATCGAGCAGGCCATTAAAGTCGACGCTCAGCTCATGCAGTTCGGCAATCGGCGCTGATGGCACCCGCAGGCCAAAGGCGCGATCGCGGCGTACCGCATGTGCGACATTGGCGATGTCATCCAGCGAACGGACAATCCCCAGCAGCATGCGGCGGGAAAGCACCAGCGCACACAGGGTACTGAGCACCAGACAGGCGATCATGCCGACCATACCGCGCAACAGAAAACGCAACAGGCTGCCGCCGTGGCCGAGCAGCCATACTTTGCCGACCTCTTTGCCTTCGTGAGTAATCGGCAGGATCACCGGCTCGGGCAGCGCCCAGTGGGCCACGATTTCTTCCATACCGTGCAGCGGGCCATCTTTGGGATGACGCCAACTGGCGAGCACTTTGCCGCTGTTGTTCAGAATTCTTGCCTCTGATACTTCTTCTTTGGAGGCGATTAATACCAGTGCCTCACGTGCGGCAGTGCGGTCTTCAAATACCACGGCAGCTTCGACGGTGTAGCTGATGGAGCGCGCAATCAGATGCAGGTTATGGTCGGCATAGGCGCGCAGCGCAAACAACGCGACCAGCGTCAGGAAAATTCCGGCGGTGCCGACGGCAATCAGCGCCAGTCCAAGGTGCACCCGTTGCAGCACCCGCCCCAGCGTAGGTCGCGACTGACCCGATCGGTTCTTGCGCAACCACTTCATAGTGGGGGGACCTGTTTGCGTGCCAGTTGCAGCACGTTGGGGTGAACGCGCACGCCGCTGCGTGCCAGTGCGTCAAGGTTCACTTTAAAGCTGGCCGTGTCACCTTCGAACTGCAGGCAAAACGCGTTGCCGGCGGAGCATTCATCATCATTCTCGCTGATGCTGAGAATGGAGTGGCCGTTAATGCGTTGCATAAAATTCTGTTTCTGGCCGGCATTGATATTGCCCAAATAAATCACGTCACAGCCGGTGCTCAGCAACGGGCTGTCGAAAGCGATACGCTCGGCTTTTATTGGCCTGGGGGCGCTCAGCAAGATGGGATCGAACAGGCCTTCGGCATATTGTGTCGGCGCAGTCACGCAAAGTCGGATGGGGTTGGGTTCACTGGGCCAGCGGGCATAGCTGATAATGCCGACTACCACGGTAGTGACGGCGTGGGTGCGACTTTTATGTGGGTCGCCAGTCTCGGGACGTGCCAAACCGGGAAATGCCAACAGGGCGAGCAGAACCAGCGACAACAGACGGCTGCAGTCCAGACGTGCGCAAATGAAGCTCCTGAGGGAGCTTTTTGCGCAGGTCGCTAACAACGCGGCATACTTTGCCATCTTCATCTGCCATTCCTGCCCACGTCCGCAGTGCTGTTGCGGCAACATAACAATGAGAAGCCTGACCCGGTTGAAGGGATAATTGTCTTGCTGAAAACTGTCAATCGCACTGCCTGGTGAACACTATCTAACCCATAATTGGCGCGGATTGTATTATAAGATATCCCTGTTGCGCGCTTTATGTGCCGTTTTCTCGGAATTATCCTAGCTTTTTTTAATAGTATAAAAACGTCCCTCAGGGTTTGCCAGGCGTTTTCTGCAAAGTTAGTGCGGCAGGCCTGGATTCCGGCGGTTTGCGCAACGTTTCTGCTTATCGTTTTGATGGCGAAATCCTGCGACGGCTAATAATTTCAAATGGCTTCATTTTATATTGGCAGCGGGGATTAATAATTGAGGATCCGGCCGGTTAGTGTTAACGCCGGAGTGAAATGATTAATACGGCAAAATTGTCGCCAGCTTTAATTAATTTGTCAGCGAGGGTAAACCTTTTTTACCTGAGGCCCATCGTGACGATAAACTTCTTCTACAGTAGTGAATGGATAAGCGATCCCGCTGTCTATGGTAGATGGCTGAGCGGGTTGCTCAGCGCCCCCTCTTTTGTTCTGGCGTGCCGGATAGTCGTTATCCCACGACAGGGCGTGAAATACTCGGAGAGCCGGGTTTACCGATCCGTTGGCTGCTGGCGTAGCGCGGCAACGGGGTGAACCGGCTCTGGCAACACCATCAGCATTAGCGAGGAAAGAGTCAGTATGGTCAAGGTAGACAAGTGGCGGTTTTTAGCTGTGGGCCTGTGCCTGACGGCATTTTCAAGCGCCGCATTGGCGGACTCGCTGGACGCTCAGCGTCAGCGTTACCTGCAGATTAAGCAGGCGTGGGACAGTAAACAGATGGACGTGGTGGCGCAACTGATGCCGACGCTGCGTGATTACCCGCTTTACCCTTATCTGGAATACCGTGAGCTGACGCAAGATCTCAGCCAGGCCGGATTCTCTGAGGTAAATGACTTTATCAAGCAGCATACGACGCTGCCGCCGGCCAAGTCACTGGCTCCGCGTTTTGTGAATGAACTGGCGCGACGTGAAGACTGGCGTACCCTGTTGACCTTCAGCCCGCAGCCGCCGAAACCTATCGCGGCACGCTGTAATTATTACTATGCCAAATGGGCCACCGGCGATAAGCCTGCGGCCTGGAGCGGCGTCGACGACATCTGGATGAGCGGTAAATCGTTGCCGGGGGCCTGTGACAAGTTGTTCAACGTGTGGCAGGGGGCTGGTAAACAAACGCCATCGGCTATTTTGGAACGCATGAAACTGGCGTTGAAAGAGGGTAACAGTGGCCTGGTGAACAGCCTCTACCGTCAGTTGCCGTCAGATTATCAGACCATGGGCGATGCCCTGGTGCGCCTGCAAAACGATCCTGCGACGGTCGAGTCCTTTGCCCGCAGCGTGGGCCCGACTGACTTTACCCGTGCGGCAACCGGCATCGCTTTCGAGCGTCTGGCGCGTCAGGATGCGGAAAATGCCCGCGCGATGATCCCAACTCTTGCCCGCCTGCAGAAAATGAGCGACAGCGAACGGCTGGGGCTGGAAGAGGCAGTGGCATGGCGTCTGATGGGCAGCGACGCGACCTTTGAACAGACCCAGTGGCGCGACAAGGTGATCTTGCGTAGTCAGTCACCGGCACTGCTGGAGCGTCGCGTGCGTATGGCGCTGGGCGCCAGCGATCGTCAGGGGGTGGCAACCTGGCTGGCGCGTCTGCCTACGGAATCACGTAATAAAGATGAATGGCGCTACTGGCGTGCGAGCATTTTACTGGATGAAGGCAAACGTAGCGAAGGGGAAGAGATCCTGCGTCGGCTGATGAGCGAACGTGGCTTCTATCCGATGGTAGCGGCGCAGAAACTGAATACGCCTTATCCGGTGATGGTGGCAGTGGCGGCGAAGCCCCGCGCTTCGCTGGTGGACGGACCGGAAATCGCCAGGGTGCGCGAACTGATGTACTGGAACATGGATAATCTGGCGCGCAGTGAATGGACTTCGTTCGTGGCCAGCCGCAGCCGTCCGGAACAGGAAGCGCTGGCGCGTTACGCTTTTGAGCAAAAATGGGCCGATCTCAGCGTGCAGGCGACCATCGTCGGCAAAATGTGGGATCACCTTGAAGAACGCTTCCCGGTGGCCTGGCCGCAAGAATTCCGTGCCGCGACCGATGATAAGGGGATAACGCCAAGCTATGCCATGGCCATTGCCCGTCAGGAGAGCGCCTGGAACCCGAAAGCGCAGTCACCGGTCGGGGCCAGCGGCCTGATGCAGGTGATGCCACGTACCGCGCAGCATACCGTGCAGATGTACAATATTCCCGGTTACTCAAGCCCAAGCCAACTGCTTGATCCGCGCGTCAATATTACCATCGGTACCAGCTATCTGGAGTACGTATACCAGCAGTTTGGTCGCAACCGTATCCTGTCATCGGCGGCTTACAATGCCGGTCCATCGCGGGTGAATACCTGGCTGGGTAACAGTGAAGGGCGGGTTGACGCGGTGGCGTTTGTCGAAAGCATTCCGTTCTCGGAAACCCGTTCCTACGTGAAGAACGTGTTGGCTTACGACGCATTTTATCGCTATCTCATGCACCGGCCGGCCAAAGTGCTGACCGATGCCGAGTGGCAGAGGCGTTATTGATTTTGACGTCGCTATGGTATGCTGCTGTACTAGTTAAATAGTATGGTGGCTTGCCATGACGCAATTATCGCTTAACGACCCGGCTCTTTCAGAACAAGGTAATGAGGATTGGCTGCGCTTTGTTGCGCTGCTGCAGAATTCGTTTGCCCAGGATTTGCACCAACCACTGATGCAACTGCTGTTGACGCCGGACGAACGCACGGCTTTAGGTACGCGGGTACGGATTATTCAGGAGCTGATGCGCGGTGAAATGAGCCAGCGTGAGCTGAAAAACGAACTGGGGGCGGGAATTGCCACCATCACTCGCGGTTCGAACAGCCTGAAGGCGGCGACGCCAGCGCTGAAACAGTGGCTGGAACAGCAGTTGCTGGGCGATGCACAGTAGCGCCGCGCCCGGCAAAGGTTATTTCTGTGCTGCGTTGTTATGGTTCTGGTAGATCGGGTTGTGGAAAGGCACCAGCGCCAACAGCAGAGCCTGATGGTAAACGCTGGTGCGGCTCAATCGCCCATCGGTAAAGATACCGATAGCGCCACCCTGGCGTTTCACTTCGGCATTGCCGGTGATGATCGCCATCTCACTCCCCAATTCGCGGCCGGCGCGAATTCCCTGTAAAATTGTCTCCGGTAGCATCAGACTGGCTGAGCGCGATTCGCCACGGGTATGCGGGTTTTCCACCGTCATCCAGGCGAAAGTCATATTCTCTTCGATTCCTGCTTCTATGCCGACCCAAAAGTCGGCCTCCGGGCGTACCTGCCGTGCTTCCATTACGCGCTGACGTGCGCCGGTGCGGGTTTCGTGATTACCTATGGGTTGCAGTGAGACACCGCTGGCGACGTCGACCGATTCAATACGGCATTGGCCCGTGCCAAAGGTGTCATCAAAGGCCAATTGAATAGCCTTGATCTTTGCTGGGTTGGTAGTTGCAGCGACAACATGATACATAACGGGTTTGGCATCCTTAAGCTAAGAGCCTATTCACTACGTCAGACGCTTGCGCAAGCGGCATCTGACGACGATAAACTCAGGTTTCACGCAGTATAACGGAAAAGCAAAATGTTACAGGTATACCTCGTTCGCCACGGCGAAACGGAATGGAATGCGGCTCGCCGTATCCAGGGACAGTCCGACAGCCCGTTGACCGCTAACGGTGAACATCAGGCTCGTCTGGTTGCCCAGCGCGTCAGCAAACAAGGCATCACGCACGTGATTACCAGCGATCTGGGGCGTACCCGACGCACCGCGCAAATCATCGCAGAGGCTTGCGGCTGCGAGGTGATAACCGATCCACGTTTGCGTGAGTTGCATATGGGGGTGCTGGAAGAACGCCTGATCGACAGCCTGACGCCACAGGAAGAACAGTGGCGTAAGCAGATGGTCGATGGTACTGCCGACGGCCGGATCCCTCAAGGTGAATCCATGAGTGAGCTGGGTGACCGGATGCGCGAGGCACTGGAAAGCTGCCTGATGTTGCCTGAGGGCAGCAAACCGTTGATTGTCAGCCACGGTATCGCTTTGGGCTGTTTAATCAGTACCGTGCTCGGGTTACCGGCCTACGCCGAGCGCCGCCTGCGTTTACGCAACTGTTCATTGTCGCGAGTCGATCATCAGCAGAGTCCCTGGTTGGCTTCTGGCTGGATCGTCGAAACGGCGGGCGATGTCACGCATCTGGACACGCCCGCGCTGGACGAACTGCAGCGTTAACGGCGGATCGGGATCAAATAATCGCAGTTGATCTCGGTCGGCGGTTGGGGTGGCCGACGGTCACCCTTGGGATAAAAGCGCTCAATATCGTGCCCTTTACGGCGCGTGAGTTTGAGCGCCGGCAGGCAGGTGCCATACACGGTCAGAATGAAGTCTTGCAGGCCAGAGGTCGGGCCTTCATAGCTGAACATCGCGTACTCGCCACCTTGCAGCACCAGTGGCTGTCCGGCCACGATCTTTGCCGGCACGTGATGTGGCTCCAGCGCTGTGGTGTATAGCACTTCCTGTTCGTCGTCTTTTTCCTGACTCGGGCGTGAATGGTGCAGCCCGTACAGTACCGGCGGTAGCGTTTCAGCTTCGCCCAAATACTGGCGCCAGAATTGTGAACGCAATTCGGTACGACAGTGAGAGATTTGCTCCAGCGTACAGGAATAGCTTTGCGTCAGGCCAATCAACTGCTGTTCCGGCAAGGTAACAAATTCTGGCTGCGGCAGAGTAAAGGCACCCAGGCGGATCGGCGGACAGATGCCGAATGCGCTCCAGTCTTCGGCTCGGCGGTACAGCGCTGGCGTTTGGGCAAACTGTTTCTTAAATGCGCGTGTAAATGTCTGCTGCGAGTCGAAGCGATACTGTAAGGCGATATCCAAAATTGGTCGGCTGGTTAAACGCAGCGCCACCGCAGCCTTGGATAATCTCCTTGCCCGGATATAAGCGCCGATGGCGTTACCGGTAATATCTTTAAACATCCGTTGTAAATGCCATTTAGAGTAACCCGCTTTGGCCGCCACGTTGTCCAATGACAGGGGCTGGTCCAAATGGCTTTCCAGCCAGATAAGCAGATCACGAATAATACCGGCTTGATCCATAGATCTTCCTCGTAGAGCTTTAGGGTAGGGACCCGAACTGTTTATTCATTACGCTGGTGCTTGCGCTATCAGACCAATCCATGAGCCATTTTGCGTAGCACTCTTTGCCTCTTGCAGCGCGTTGCGCAAGGGTTGGACAGGGGCACACCTAAACGGGCGCAAAGATATAACGACGCCGCATAATAGCAATTTTTTTCCTCCGAGACTCTCAAAGATTTTTTTCACGCTCTGTGCTAAAAAGATCGGTGCGGACTGGAAAGATCCCTATTCTGTGACCTAAAACATAAACAATATTGATTGCCTGCGTCTATTTTCAGGATTCAGGCTATTGGAGTTAAGTGAATGAAAAAAGGATGGATATTTTTGTTTGGTTTAGTTTGCGCAACGGTAAATAGTGCGCAGGCAGAACAGGTTGGATCGGTCGATACGGTATTCAAACTCTTTGGTCCGGACCATAAAATTGTGGTGGAAGCCTTCGATGATCCTGATGTTAAAAATGTAACTTGTTATATCAGCCGGGCAAAAACCGGTGGCATCAAAGGTGGGCTGGGATTAGCGGAAGATACCGCGGATGCCGCCATTTCTTGCCAGCAGGTCGGGCCGATTGCGCTGAACGATAAAATCAAAAATGGTAAGGCGGAAGGGACCGTGGTGTTCCAGAAACGAACGTCGCTGGTGTTCAAGAAACTGCAGGTGGTGCGTTTCTACGATGCAACTCGCAATGCGTTGATTTATCTGAGCTATTCAGATCGTGTGGTGGATGGTTCACCGAAGAATGCGCTGAGCGCCGTGCCGATCATCCCTTGGGGTGAGGCAAAATAAGATTTGGGGTTCGACGGAACCCCAAATATTTTAACGCGGGAAACTTACTCTTCCAGATCACCGCAGAAACGGTAACCTTCACCGTGAATGGTGGCGATGATTTCTGGCGTGTCCGGTGTCGATTCGAAGTGCTTGCGGATGCGACGGATGGTCACGTCCACGGTGCGGTCATGTGGCTTCAGCTCGCGGCCAGTCATCTTCTTCAGCAGATCGCCACGGGATTGGATCTTGCCCGGATTTTCGCAGAAGTGCAGCATGGCGCGGAATTCACTGCGTGGCAGTTTATACTGCTCACCCGCTGGGCTGATCAGTGAGCGGCTGTTGATGTCCAGCTCCCAACCATTGAATTTGTAGCTTTCAACCAGACGACGTTCTTCGCCGACGCTGCCCAGGTTCATGGTGCGTGACAGCAGATTGCGTGCGCGAATGGTCAGTTCACGCGGATTGAATGGCTTGGTGATGTAATCATCAGCGCCGATTTCCAATCCGAGGATCTTATCAACTTCGTTATCACGGCCGGTCAGGAACATCAGCGCAACGCTGGCCTGTTCGCGCAATTCACGCGCCAACAGCAGGCCATTTTTGCCTGGCAGATTGATGTCCATGATAACCAGATTGATATCATTTTCAGACAGGATGTTGTGCATTTCTGCACCATCATTGGCTTCATGAACAACGTAGCCTTCCGCCTCGAAAATGCTCTTCAGGGTGTTACGAGTGACTAGCTCGTCTTCGACAATCAGAATGTGCGGGGTCTGCATATATGCTACCTAAAATTGCCAACAAAATAGAAAATAGGAAGTACAGAAGTCTTTGTTTTCATAGCGGAGGGCAGAGATTAGCGCTCACGTTCCCTGCTACCCAATGACTAAAGTACGTAAACTCGTTCTTGATGCACTTTCCATCCCATGTCAACAAGATCGCTAGCTTGGTTGGGGCGCTATTCCTTACATCCCCAAAGGTGCCAAAACGGTGCATATCCTAACCGTATTAACAGCAATATAACAGTGCACACCGAATTCATCACCCAACAAAACTAAGGTTTGTTGACATATATCAAATTCAATTGTAGCACGTTAACAGTTTTGTGAAAAACACTTACAGAAATGCCAGCTTAAGTCACAGAACTCTAAATTCTGTGTTCGATTCAGCATTGTGGCACCTAATGAGGTAGAATTATTGGCTTATTGATAAATGGCTTCTTTTAACGCTTTGATTAATAAGCGTAGTAAAACATAAGTAGCAATAATATGTATTACGCGCAATTTATCAGGTCAATAACCCATTTAACTCCGTCTATCGTGCTCTCCGGGATTATTGTTGCACAGATGTAAATATAAGCAGACTATCCCAAACAGTCAAAAATACGCGATCCCTCATTCAGTGGAGTATTGATGCAGCTTCATATTGTTTTAGTGGCTCCGGCGCGGCCGGAAAACGTCGGCGCTGCGGCGCGGGCAATGAAAACCATGGGTTTCACTTCGTTGCGCATTGTCGACAGCGAAGCGCACCTGCAACCGGCGGCTCGCTGGGTTGCTCATGGGGCGGGGGATATCCTCGACGGCGTGCAAACTTTTGCCACTCTTGAGCAGGCGCTGGCGGACGTGGATTTCACCGTTGCCACCACTGCCCGCAGCCGCGCACGTTTCCATTATTACTGTACGCCGCAGCAACTGCTGGGTCAGTTGAATGAGCGCAGCCAATGGGTAGGTCAGGCGGCGTTGGTGTTTGGCCGTGAAGATTCAGGCCTGACCAATGAAGAGCTGGAACTGGCGGATCTGTTGACCGGCGTGCCGATGCAGGCGGATTACCCTTCGTTGAATCTCGGCCAGGCAGTGATGGTGTATTGCTATCAATTGTCGGAGCTGATGAATGTTAGCGCACCGCAGGAGCCGGCGGCCAATGAGGGCCAGCTCAAGGCGTTGCGTCAGCGAGCCGAGGGATTATTGACGGCACTGGAGGTCAGTGACGATCAAAAATTACGCGATTGGTTGCATCAGCGGCTTGGCGCGTTACAGCAGCGCGATACCGCGATGTTGCATACTTTGCTGCATGACATCGAAAAAAAACTGACAAAGTGATACCCGCAAACTGGGCTAGTTAGGCAGTGTGATCCACTATCAAACTGTTACCTGTCTGTCTTTTTATTCTGTCATTTGGCTTTTTGACTATCGCATTGCCCAGTTGCGCTGCTGGGTGATAAACAAGCAAAAACAAGAAATAATTTGACTTGGGATAGTGATTGCTTTAACCAATAGAGGGGACAGAGTAATTAATGAGACAGACAGACAAAATGCGAAATATCAGCCTGAACACAACAATTATTACCACCACCGATACCACAGGTAACGGGGCGGGCTGACGCGTACAGGAAACAAAAGAAAAAAGCCCGCACCTAACCAGTGCGGGCTTTTTTTTCGGCTTAAATTCGGGAGAGATAAGAAATGCGAGTGCTGAAATTTGGCGGAACCTCGGTAGCGAATGCAGAACGTTTTCTGCGCGTTGCCGACATCATGGAAAGTAACGCACGTCAGGGACAGGTGGCCACGGTCTTGTCCGCTCCGGCTAAAATCACCAACCATTTGGTGGCGATGATTGAAAAAACGGTAGCGGGGCAGGACATTCTGCCAAATATGAGCGATGCAGAACGCATCTTTGCCGACCTGCTGAGCGGCCTGACGCAGGCGCTGCCAGGCTTTGAGTACGATCGCCTCAAAACCCTGGTCGACCAAGAGTTTTCACAACTCAAGCAGGTATTGCACGGCGTTGCGCTGCTGGGGCAATGCCCGGACAGTGTGAATGCGGCCATCATCTGCCGCGGTGAGAAGCTCTCGATTGCCATCATGGAAGGGGTGTTTCGTGCCAAGGGTTTCCCGGTTACGGTGATCAACCCGGTGGAGAAGCTGCTGGCACAGGGGCACTATCTGGAGTCCACGGTAGATATCGCCGAATCCACACTGCGTATCGCCGCTGCGGCAATCCCGGCGGATAACATCGTGCTGATGGCCGGTTTCACCGCCGGTAATGACAAAGGGGAACTGGTGGTGCTGGGCCGTAACGGCTCTGACTACTCTGCGGCGGTACTGGCAGCCTGCTTGCGCGCCGACTGTTGTGAAATCTGGACCGACGTTGACGGTGTTTATACCTGCGATCCACGCACTGTCCCGGACGCCCGGTTGCTGAAATCGATGTCGTACCAGGAAGCTATGGAGCTTTCCTATTTCGGCGCCAGCGTGCTTCACCCCCGCACTATCGCTCCCATCGCCCAGTTCCAAATCCCTTGCCTGATCAAAAATACCGCCAATCCGCAGGCCCCGGGCACGCTGATCGGCGGCGAAAATTTGGATACCGAAACTCCGGTGAAGGGCATCACCAACCTGAATAACATGGCGATGATCAACGTATCCGGACCGGGAATGAAGGGCATGGTCGGCATGGCTGCGCGAGTGTTCGCCGTGATGTCGCGTGCCGGTATCTCGGTGGTACTGATCACTCAGTCTTCCTCTGAATACAGCATCAGCTTCTGCGTACCGCAGAGTGAGCTGCAACGTGCGCGTAAAGCGCTGGAGGACGAGTTCTATCTTGAATTGAAAGACGGCCTGCTGGAGCCGCTGGACGTGATGGAACAGTTGGCGATCATCTCGGTCGTTGGCGATGGCATGCGCACCCTGCGCGGCATTTCGGCCAGCTTCTTCTCCGCACTGGCGCGCGCCAATATCAACATTGTCGCTATTGCCCAGGGGTCTTCCGAGCGTTCCATCTCTGTAGTGGTCAGCAATGACTCCGCCACTACCGGCGTTCGCGTCTGTCACCAGATGCTGTTTAACACCGATCAGGTGATTGAAGTGTTTGTCATCGGCGTCGGCGGCGTGGGTGGCGCGTTGATCGAACAGATCTACCGTCAGCAGCCGTGGCTGAAACAAAAACATATCGATCTGCGGGTGTGCGGTATCGCCAATTCACGCGCCATGCTGACCAACGTACACGGCATCGCACTGGAAAGCTGGCGGGATGAGCTGGCCGGTGCGCAGGAGCCGTTCAACCTCGGTCGCCTGATCCGCCTGGTGAAGGAGTACCACCTGCTGAATCCGGTGATTGTCGACTGTACCTCCAGCCAGGCGGTGGCCGATCAATACGCCGATTTCCTGGCCGATGGTTTCCACGTGGTGACACCGAACAAAAAAGCCAATACCTCATCGATGAACTATTACCAACAGCTGCGCACCGCCGCTGCCGGTTCACGTCGCAAGTTCCTGTACGACACTAACGTCGGTGCGGGCTTGCCGGTGATCGAGAACCTGCAAAACCTGTTGAACGCCGGTGATGAACTGACGCGCTTCTCCGGTATCCTGTCCGGTTCGCTGTCATTTATTTTCGGCAAGCTGGACGAAGGTATGTCGTTGTCGGCCGCGACTCTGGAGGCTAAAGCCAAAGGGTATACCGAGCCGGATCCACGTGACGATCTTTCCGGTATGGACGTTGCCCGCAAGCTGTTGATCCTGGCCCGTGAGGCGGGTTACAAACTGGAATTGGCGGATATTGAGGTTGAGTCGGTGCTGCCGCCTTCCTTTGATGCCACCGGTGACGTGGAAACCTTTATGGCGCGCCTGCCGGAGCTCGACAAAGAGTATGCCCGCAACGTGGCCAACGCCGCCGAGCAAGGCAAGGTATTGCGCTATGTCGGGGTGATCGAAAATGGCCGCTGCCAGGTACGTATAGATGCGGTAGACGGTAACGATCCGTTGTATAAAGTGAAGAACGGCGAGAACGCTTTGGCTTTCTACAGCCGCTACTATCAGCCATTGCCTCTGGTGCTGCGCGGCTACGGCGCCGGTAACGATGTGACCGCAGCGGGGGTGTTTGCCGACCTGTTGCGCACACTGTCATGGAAGTTGGGAGTTTAATATGGTTAAGGTGTATGCGCCGGCCTCAATTGGTAACGTCAGCGTCGGTTTCGACGTTCTGGGTGCAGCAGTGTCGCCGATCGACGGGACCTTACTGGGCGACTGCGTCAGTGTAGAGGCCGCCGAAACGTTCAGTCTGCAGAATGCCGGGCGCTTCGTCAGCAAACTGCCGGATGACCCGAAAGAGAATATTGTCTACCAGTGCTGGGAGCGTTTCTGCCAGGAAATCGGTCAGCAGATCCCGGTGGCGATGCGGCTCGAGAAAAACATGCCAATCGGTTCAGGGCTGGGTTCCAGCGCCTGTTCGGTGGTCGCCGGGTTGATGGCGATGAATGAGTTCTGCAACCGCCCGCTGGACAAAATGACGCTGTTGGGCCTGATGGGCGAGTTGGAAGGCCGCATTTCCGGCAGCGTGCATTACGATAACGTGGCGCCTTGCTATCTCGGCGGCCTGCAACTGATGCTGGAAGAAGAAGGCTTCATCAGCCAGGAAGTGCCATGCTTTAAAGACTGGCTGTGGGTGATGGCTTACCCGGGCATCAAGGTATCCACCGCCGAAGCGCGTGCGATTCTGCCCGCGCAGTATCGTCGTCAGGACTGTATCAGCCACGGTCGCTATCTGGCGGGCTTTATCCACGCCTGCCATACCCAACAGCCGCAGCTGGCCGCCAAACTGATGCAGGACGTGATTGCCGAGCCCTACCGCACCCGCCTGTTGCCGGGCTTTGCCGACGCACGCAAGGCTGCCCAGGATATCGGTGCGCTGGCTTGTGGTATTTCCGGTTCCGGCCCGACGCTGTTCGCCGTCTGTGATGACGGCGCGACCGCACAACGTATGGCCGACTGGCTGACTAATCACTATCTGCAAAACGACGAAGGTTTTGTTCATATTTGCCGCCTGGATACCGCAGGCGCACGACTACTGGGATAACGCATGAAACTGTACAACCTTAAGGATCATAACGAGCAGGTCAGCTTTACACAGGCGATCAAACAGGGCCTGGGCAAGCAGCAAGGGCTGTTTTTCCCGCTGGATTTGCCTGAGTTTGAGCTGACTGAAATCGACCATCTGCTGGAACAGGATTTTGTCACTCGCAGTAGCCGCATCCTGTCGGCGTTTATTGGTGATGAAGTCTCTGAGGAGGCATTGCGTAAGCGTGTTGCGGCAGCCTTTGAGTTCCCGGCACCGGTAGCGCAAGTGGAAGATGACATTGCCTGCCTGGAACTGTTCCACGGTCCAACGCTGGCGTTCAAAGACTTCGGTGGCCGCTTTATGGCGCAAATGCTGGCAGAAGTAGCGGGCGATGAGCCGGTGACTATCCTGACCGCGACCTCCGGGGATACCGGTGCGGCAGTGGCCCATGCTTTCTACGGCCTGAAGAATGTGCGTGTGGTGATCCTGTATCCACAGGGCAAAATCAGCCCGCTGCAGGAAAAGCTGTTTTGCACCCTGGGTGGCAACATCCACACCGTGGCGATCGACGGTGACTTTGACGCCTGCCAGGCGTTGGTGAAACAGGCATTTGACGATCAGGAGCTGAAAGAAGCGCTGCACCTGAACTCGGCCAACTCGATCAACATCAGCCGTCTGCTGGCGCAAATTTGCTACTACTTTGAAGCGGTGGCGCAACTGCCGCAGGAAGCCCGTAATCAACTGGTGATCTCGGTACCCAGCGGCAACTTCGGCGATCTGACCGCCGGTCTGCTGGCCAAATCATTGGGCCTGCCGGTGAAGCGTTTTATCGCCGCGACCAATGCCAACGACACCGTGCCGCGCTTCCTGACTAACGGTCAGTGGCAGCCGCATGCCACGGTAGCTACGTTGTCCAATGCCATGGATGTTAGTCAGCCGAACAACTGGCCGCGGGTCGAGGAGCTGTTCCGTCGTAAGATCTGGCAGTTGAAAGAGCTGGGTCATGCCACGGTCAGTGACGAAACCACCAAGGACAGCATGCGTGAGCTGGCGAAGCTGGGTTACCTCTCCGAACCGCACGCGGCAATCGCTTATCGCGCGCTGCGTGACCAGTTGCAGGAAGGGGAGTTTGGTTTGTTCCTCGGCACGGCACATCCGGCCAAGTTCAAAGAGAGCGTTGAGGAGATCCTTGGTCAGGAACTGCCGCTGCCGAAGGCATTGGCGCTGCGTGCCGATTTGCCGCTGCTGTCCCACAGCCTGCCGGCCGGTTTTGGCGAACTGCGTAAGTTCCTGATGGCTCTGCCTGCCTGACTTGGGTGGGGCTCTGCCCTGATATAAAAGCGAAAAGCCGTCATTGCGACGGCTTTTTTATGGGCGGGTGTTTCACTGCTCGGGGCGTTTGAACACCAATTCGTTGCCTTTGGAATTAGCCGGGTCGAAAGCGTAGCCTTCCAGGTTAAAATCAAGCAGTTGTTCGCGCTGGGTCAGGCGATTCTTGATGATAAAACGGCTCATCAGTCCGCGCGCTTTCTTGGCGTAGAAGCTGATCACTTTGTATTTGCCGTTCTTCTCGTCGAGGAACACCGGTTTAATCAGCGTGCCATGCAGTTTGGCCGGCTTCACCGATTTGAAGTATTCGTCGGAAGCCAGGTTGACCACCACGTCGTCCCCCTGTTGTACCAGCGCCTCGTTGAGCTTCTTGGTGATCTGCTCGTCCCAGAAACTGTACAAATCCTTGCCCTTGGCATTCTCCAGCTTGATACCCATCTCCAGACGGTAAGGCATCATCAGATCAAGCGGACGCAGCACGCCGTACAGTCCGGACAGCATGCGCAGATGCTGTTGGGCGAAATCAAAGTCATCTTCGCTGAAATCCTGCGCGTGCAGGCCGGTATAAACGTCGCCTTTAAACGCCAACAGTGCCTGGCGGGCATTGTCCGGGGTGAATTTCGGTTTCCAGTCGCCAAAGCGCGCGGCGTTCAGGCCAGCCAGTTTATCGCTGATGCCCATCAGGCTGGCGATTTGCACCGGCGTCAGGTCGCGGCAGATTTTGATCAACTGCTTCGATTTGTCCAGTAGCTCCGGCTGGGTGAAGCGTTCGGTTGCCAGCGGGCTTTCGTAATCAAGAGTTTTTGCAGGTGAAATAATAACGAGCATGGCCAGATCCTGTTTATCCAAGAGCGGATACTGTAGCAAAAAGCGCGGGAAAAAGGGTCAATGGGTCTGATAGGCAGGGCGCGTGCCAGCCGCGCCCGCAAAAGTTAATTTTTGTCCCACACGCCCGGTTCAAGCTGGGATTTCAACTCGGGGAAGCGGTTGGCGTCGAAAGTGGGCAGTCTTCCCAGCGTTCTCTGACGATGATAATCGTTAGCCAACTTTAGCGCCACGCGTGACAACAGCAGGATCGCCGTCAGGTTGGTGATGGCCATCAAAGCCATTGAGGTATCGGCCATTTTCCACACCACCGGCAGTTCGGCCAGTGCACCAAACATCACCATACCCAGTGCGGCGCAACGGAAAATCAGCAGGCCGACCGGGTGGTTGCGCTCCAGGAACAGCAGATTGCTCTCGGCATAGGCATAGTTGGCGATAATCGAGGTAAAGGCGAAGAAGAAAATGGCGATAGCGACAAACGGCGAGCCCCAACTGCCGACGGCGGTGGACAGTGCACGCTGGGTCATATCGATACCGCTGATGTTGGCCACCGGTTGATCCAATACGCCGGAAGAAAGAATGATCGCAGCGGTTGCACTGCAAATCACGATGGTATCGATAAATACCCCGAGCATCTGCACATAGCCCTGCGAGGCCGGATGCGGTGGGTAAGGTGAGGCGGAAGCCGCCGCATTAGGTGCCGAGCCCATACCTGCCTCGTTGGAAAACAGGCCACGCTGAACACCCTGGGTCATCGCTTGTGAAATACCGTAACCGACGGCACCGGCTGCCGCTTCCTGCAGCCCGAAGGCGCTTTTGACCACCAGCGAGAGGATCGCCGGCATATGCTCAATGTTATGGCCAATCACCCAGAGGGCCAGCAGTAAATAAACTGCGGCCATCACGGGCACCACCAGTTCTGCCACGCGGGCCACGGAGCGAATGCCGCCGAAGATCACAATACCGCTCAGGACCACCAGACCGAGACCGACATACAGTGGTTTCGCGTGGAAGGCGACGGCGGAGGCCTGGGCGATGGAGTTGGCCTGAACGGCGTTGAACACCAGGCCGAAGGCGATGATCAGGAAGATGGAGAACATCACGCCCATCCAGCGCATGCCCAACCCTTTCTCCATATAGTAAGCCGGGCCGCCACGGTAGTTACCTTGTTGGTCTTTGGTTTTATAGAGCTGCGCCAGGGTACTTTCAACAAAGGAGGTGGCCATGCCGATAAACGCCACTACCCACATCCAGAAGATGGCACCCGGGCCACCGGCGGTAAGGGCAATTGCCACGCCGGTCAGGTTGCCGGTGCCGACCCGTGCGGCCAGCGTGGTACACAAAGCTTGAAAGGAGGAGATCCCCGCGCTGTCGCTCTTGTTACTGTGCTTAAGCACCGAGAACATATGGCTGAAATGGCGGACCTGGATAAAACGGGTGCGCAGGGTGAAATAAATGCCGGTACCGAGCAGCAAATAAATCAGTACTGAACCCCACAAAATATTATTAATAAAATTCATCAGGTCCGTCACGGATCCCTCCTTGTTGAAATTTGTTGCGCACCGCGCCGCATCCACCGCGGGTGAAAATAGATTGATTGAATTTTTACAAGAGCTTAGCTGAAATTCGCCCGGTTCAAAGCAATTGAGATTTTTCTCAGATTCTGAGGCTCATTGCATTAATTTTCGCGAATTTAACATAATTTATTCAATCGATAGCACGTTATTGCCTTTTCATCCGCTCGGGAATGACGAAAGATACCAGCGTAAACGGTTGCTCGCTCAAGGATAAAACCAGCGCCGCCGGGCCGCGATTTTCCAGCCTTGCACCGGGCCTTGCGCATGTTATTATCAGGGCAGGGCATGGTTGAACGATGCCAAAAGTTCATGCACAAACGATGAGATAATGCCAACATGACCGATAAATTAACTTCCCTGCGCCAACTGACCACCGTGGTTGCAGATACGGGCGATATCGCGGCTATGAAGCTGTATCAACCGCAAGATGCTACGACCAACCCTTCGCTGATCCTCAATGCAGCCCAAATTCCTGAATACCGCAAACTGATTGACGAAGCCATTGCCTGGGCGCGCGAGCAGAGCAGCGATCGCGAACAGCAGATCGCCGATGCCGCCGACAAGCTGGCCGTTAACATTGGTCTGGAAATCCTGAAGCTGGTTCCGGGCCGTATCTCCACCGAAGTGGACGCACGCCTGTCCTACGACACCGTGGCCAGCGTTGCCAAGGCCAAGCGCCTGATCAAACTGTACAACGATGCCGGCATCAGCAACGATCGCATTCTGATCAAACTGGCTTCTACCTGGCAGGGTATCCGCGCTGCGGAGCAGCTGGAAAAAGAAGGTATCAACTGTAACCTGACGCTGCTGTTCTCCTTCGCTCAGGCTCGTGCCTGTGCCGAAGCCGGCGTATTCCTGATTTCTCCGTTTGTTGGCCGTATCCTCGACTGGTACAAAGCCAATGGCGACAAGAAAGAGTTCGCGCCAAACGAAGACCCGGGTGTGGTTTCCGTTACCGAAATCTATCAGTATTACAAACAGCACGGTTTCAAAACCGTGGTGATGGGCGCCAGCTTCCGTAACGTCGGCGAAATCATCGAGCTGGCCGGTTGTGACCGTCTGACCATCGCCCCTGCGCTGCTGAAAGAGCTGGCAGAGAGCGAAGGGACCCTGGAGCGCAAACTGGCCTACACCGGCGAAGTGCAAGCGCGTCCTGCAGCCTTGACTGAACCTGAGTTCTACTGGCAGCACAACCAGGATCCAATGGCCGTTGAGAAACTGACCGACGGTATCCGCAAGTTTGCCGTAGACCAGGGCAAGCTGGAAAAAATGATCGCCGATCTGCTGTAATTGCGGCAATCAGTGCAGAAAAAGGTGGCTTAGGCCGCCTTTTTTTATGCCCGCAGATCCCGGCGGCAGGCAGACACTTTATACTCTCAAGATTCAAAATAGGGCGGGAAGCGAACCCGTCCGAACCCCATCAGGCTGTAGAGGTTACGCATGGACATATTACGTATTGGTTTGGTTTCTGTTTCTGACCGCGCTTCCGGCGGCGTTTATCAGGACAAAGGTATCCCGGCGCTGGAAGAGTGGCTGAGCGGCGCGCTGACCACCCCGTTCAAACTGGAAACCCGCCTGATCCCCGATGAGCAGACGTTGATCGAACAAACCCTGTGTGAACTGGTGGATGAAATGGGCTGCCATCTGGTGCTGACCACCGGGGGAACCGGCCCGGCGCGCCGCGACGTGACCCCTGACGCCACGCTGGCGATCGCCGATCGCGTGATGCCTGGCTTCGGCGAGCAAATGCGTCAGATCAGCCTACACTATGTGCCAACGGCAATTCTTTCACGTCAGGTAGGGGCAGTCCGCAAGCAGGCGTTGATCATCAACCTGCCGGGGCAACCCAAGTCGATCAAGGAGACGCTGGAAGGGGTTAAGGACGAGCAGGGCAAGGTGGTGGTGCATGGCATCTTTGCCAGCGTGCCGTACTGCATTCAGTTGCTTGAGGGGCCGTATGTGGAAACCGAGGCCGCAGTGGTAGCAGCATTTCGCCCGAAGAATGCGCGTCGCGAGATAAACCTCTAAATTTCAGCCTTTTGTGAGATAAGCGCTAGCCGATCTGGTGTGAAAATAATTTGCCGTTATAGTAAGGATTCGTTTACAGAAAGCCGATGGCTCAGACTGCTGACAAAGCCCATTATTAGGGAGAGCGTGCCGAAGGGGTCGTAGCGGCTTGCCCGCCGGAGCGCCCCTCGGTGCGCTAGGCCCGNNTTCAAAGACAACTTTGTCATCTAACTTCAGCCGATGGCTTTTATTTTCACAGTTTCCTCCGACGGTACCCTATGCCTCACGATAATAATCGCCGGTTAAACCGGCAAGACTACAAAACTCTGACGTTAGCTGCCCTGGGTGGTGCACTGGAGTTCTATGATTTCATCATTTTTGTCTTCTTTGCGGCGGTGATGGGCGAGCTGTTCTTCCCGGCGGATATGCCGGAATGGCTACGTCAGGTGCAAACCTTCGGCATTTTTGCCGCCGGTTATCTGGCTCGACCGCTGGGCGGCATCGTGATGGCGCACTTCGGCGATCTGGTCGGTCGCAAGAAAATGTTCAGCCTGAGTATTTTACTGATGGCGCTGCCGACGCTGGCGATGGGTCTGTTACCGACCTATGCCAGCATCGGCATTGCTGCACCGCTGTTGCTGTTGCTGATGCGGGTGCTGCAAGGGGCGGCGATCGGCGGTGAAGTGCCAGGGGCCTGGGTATTTGTTGCTGAACACGTGCCGCGCCGCCGCATCGGTTTTGCCTGCGGCACGCTGACTGCCGGCCTGACCGTCGGCATCCTGTTGGGCTCGCTGGTGGCGACCGTGATCAACACCACGCTCAGCCAACAGACCATTATTGACGGGGGCTGGCGTATTCCGTTCCTGCTTGGCGGCATTTTCGGTCTGGTGGCGATGTACCTGCGTCGCTGGCTACAGGAAACGCCAATCTTCATCGAAATGCAGGCGCGTAAAGCCCTGGCTGAGGAGTTGCCGCTGAAATCGGTGGTGCTCAATCATCGCAAGGAAGTGGTGGTGTCGATGCTGCTCACCTGGCTACTGTCCGCCGGTATCGTGGTGGTGATCCTGATGACCCCGACCTATCTGCAAAAACAGTTTGGTATCGCCCCGGCGCTGTCGCTGCAGGCTAATAGCATTGCTACCATCATGCTGATTGCCGGTTGCATCATCGCCGGGTTGTCGGCGGATCGTTTTGGTGCCAGCAAAACCTTTATCGTCGGTAGCCTGCTGCTGGCCGGTTGCAGTTGGTTATTTTATCGGACGGTGGGCGAACACCCGGAAATGTTGTTCGCCTGCTATGCGCTGGTGGGCTTCAGCGTAGGCATCGTGGGTGCGGTACCCTACGTGATGGTACGGGCTTTTCCAGCGGAAGTTCGGTTTACCGGGATTTCGTTCTCATATAATGTTGCATACGCTATTTTTGGTGGTTTAACCCCAATATTTGTGACGTTGATCATGAAGTTAACCCCGTTAGCGCCCGCTTACTATGTGTTGGCGCTGTCAGGTATCGGACTGCTGCTGGGAATTTACCTGCATCGCGATCTGAACAGCGAAACCAAGGCGCAGCGAGCCGGTTCCTACAGCTAAAAAAAAGCCCTGCAATCGCAGGGCTTCTTGTTTCAGGCTAACGGCAATTATGCCACGGCCCGAATAGGTTCAACATTGTTGACCTTTGGCTCGCCAATCGGCAGCACCGTGCGGCCAAACTGCTCGTTGAGCACTTCCGCCATGGCCAAATAAATGGCGCTGGCTCCGCAGATAATGCCTTCGTAACCGGCAAAGTTCAGCAGCGCATGGTTGCCGGTGATGTTGCCGATGGCCAGCAGGGCGAACAGCAGCGTCAGGCTGCCGAACACGAACTGCAGCATGCGGTTGGCGCGCAAGGTGCCGAAGAACATAAACAGCGTGAAGACACCCCACAGTGCCAGGTAGATGCCCAGTACGCCGGCATCGGTCGGTTCAGCCAACCCCAGGCGTGGCAGCAGCAGCAGCCCGACCAGGCTCAGCCAGAAGCTGCCGTAAGAGATAAAGGCCGTCATGCCGAAGGTGTTGCCTTTCTTGTATTCCAGCAGGCCAGCCATAATCTGGGCCAGTCCACCGAAGAAAATCCCCATGCTGATGATGGCGGAGTTCAATGGGAAAAAGCCCGCGTTGTGCAGGTTCAGCAAGACGGTGGTCATCCCGAAGCCCATCAGGCCGAGAGGGCCGGGATTTGCCAACTTGTTGGTGTGCATATGTCCTCTGCGATAACAGAATTTTAACGAAAATGGATAGGTAAATTCATAAATGGTCTGAATGGCCGAAAAAACCCTAACTTCCATCAGAGCGCGCGGCATCATAATGATCCCCAGAACAGGAAACAATGATCTGAGTGACGATAAAAACGAATTTTTTTTTGCCCTGCCCCTTGATGCTGGATGGTATGGCCCCATCTTATTTGCAACCGCAGTTGCTGACCGCGGCTAAGACTGAAATGTCGGGCAGTTGAAAAACAAAAAATTGCCCACATATAGGTTAGCAACCTGACCGAATATGAATTTATTAGTGGAGACGTTTAGATGGGCAAAATTATTGGTATCGACCTGGGTACTACCAACTCTTGTGTAGCAATTATGGATGGTGGTAAAGCGCGCGTGCTGGAGAACAGCGAAGGCGACCGTACTACACCTTCGATCATCGCATATACCCAGGATGGTGAAATTCTGGTTGGCCAGCCTGCTAAGCGTCAGGCTGTGACTAACCCACAAAACACCCTGTTTGCGATCAAGCGCCTGATTGGCCGTCGCTTCCAGGATGAAGAAGCACAGCGTGATAAAGACATCATGCCGTACAAAATTGTGGCTGCTGATAACGGCGACGCATGGGTCGAAGTGAAAGGCCAGCGTGTAGCACCTCCGCAGATCTCTGCTGAAGTGTTGAAGAAAATGAAGAAAACGGCTGAAGATTACCTGGGCGAACCGGTAACTGAAGCGGTTATCACCGTACCTGCTTACTTCAACGATGCTCAGCGTCAGGCGACCAAAGACGCCGGCCGTATCGCAGGTCTGGAAGTAAAACGTATCATCAACGAACCGACTGCTGCAGCCCTGGCTTACGGCCTGGACAAAGAAGTCGGTAACCGTACCATCGCGGTTTATGACCTGGGTGGCGGTACTTTCGATATCTCTATTATCGAAATCGACGAAGTTGACGGCGAAAAAACCTTCGAAGTTCTGGCAACCAACGGTGATACCCACCTGGGTGGTGAAGACTTCGACAGCCGCCTGATCAACTACCTGGTGGACGAATTCAAGAAAGAACAAGGTTTCGATCTGCGCAAAGATCCGTTGGCGATGCAGCGTCTGAAAGAAGCCGCTGAGAAAGCGAAGATTGAACTGTCTTCCGCTCAGCAGACCGACGTTAACCTGCCTTACATCACTGCAGATGCGAGCGGTCCAAAACACATGAACATCAAAGTGACCCGTGCAAAACTCGAGTCGCTGGTAGAAGATCTGGTTGCGCGTTCTATCGAGCCGCTGAAAGTGGCTCTGACAGACGCAGGACTGTCGGTTTCCGACATTCAGGACGTGATCCTGGTGGGCGGCCAGACCCGTATGCCAATGGTTCAGAAGAAAGTTGCTGACTTCTTCGGTAAAGAACCGCGTAAAGACGTTAACCCGGACGAAGCCGTTGCGGTGGGTGCTGCGGTACAGGGCGGCGTGTTGGCCGGTGATGTGAAGGACGTTCTGCTGCTGGACGTTACCCCGCTGTCGCTGGGTATCGAAACCATGGGCAGCGTGATGACTCCGCTGATCACTAAAAACACCACTATCCCGACCAAGCACAGCCAGGTGTTCTCTACCGCTGAAGACAACCAGTCTGCGGTAACCATCCACGTGCTGCAGGGTGAGCGTAAACGCGCTAACGATAACAAGTCACTGGGCCAGTTCAACCTGGACGGCATCCAGGCTGCTGCACGCGGTATGGCGCAAATCGAAGTGACCTTCGACATCGACGCCGACGGTATTCTGCACGTGTCTGCCAAAGACAAGAATACTGGCCGTGAGCAGAAAATCACCATCAAGGCTTCTTCTGGTCTGAACGAAGAAGAAATCCAGAAAATGGTGCGTGATGCTGAACTGAACGCCGAAGCGGACCGTAAGTTCGAAGAGCTGGTGCAGACCCGTAACCAGGCTGACCACCTGATCCACGGCACCCGTAAGCAGTTGGAAGAAGCGGGCGACAAACTGCCGGCAGAAGACAAAACGGCTATCGAAGCGGCGCTGAAAGATCTGGAAGTGGCGGTTAAAGGCGAAGATAAAGCCGAGATCGAAGCGAAGACCCAGGCTCTGGTGCAGGTTTCCGGCAAGCTGCTGGAAATGGCTCAGGCGCAGCAGGCTCAGCAAGGTGCTGATGCCGGTGCTGACAACGCGGCGCAGAAAGACGACGACGTGGTTGACGCTGAGTTCGAAGAAGTTAAAGACAAAAAATAATCGCCCTTAAGCGGGCACGGAACGGCCGAGAGGCCGTTACCGCAAACCAGCACGGGCGTCGAGGCAACTCTACGCCCGTGCACGCATGTTAAGGGTTACAGAAATAATGGCGAAGAAAGACTATTACGAGATTCTCGGCGTCTCCAAGACGGCGGAAGAACGTGAGATCAAAAAGGCGTATAAACGCCTGGCGATGAAATACCATCCTGACCGCAATCAGGAGCAAGACGCCGAAGCCAAGTTTAAAGAGATCAAGGAAGCGTACGAAATCCTGACCGACAGTCAAAAGCGTGCGGCCTACGATCAATACGGCCATGCAGCCTTTGAACAGGGCGGTATGGGCGGCGGCGGCGGGTTTGGTGGCGGCGGTGCTGAGTTCAGCGATATCTTTGGCGACGTATTTGGCGACATCTTCGGTGGTGGCCGCCGTCAGCGCGCCAGCCGCGGTTCCGATCTGCGCTACAACATGGAGCTCTCCCTCGAGGAAGCGGTTCGTGGCGTGACCAAAGAGATCCGCATCCCGACGCTGGAAGAGTGTGACGTTTGCCACGGCAGCGGCGCGAAGCCGGGCAGCTCGCCGGTGACCTGTCCAACCTGTCACGGGCAGGGCCAGGTGCAGATGCGCCAGGGCTTCTTTACCGTGCAGCAGGCTTGTCCGCACTGTCATGGTCGCGGTCAGATTATCAAAGACCCTTGCAATAGCTGCCACGGCCACGGCCGGGTAGAGAAAGCCAAAACGCTGTCGGTGAAAATCCCGGCCGGCGTTGATACCGGTGACCGCATCCGTCTGGCGGGTGAGGGTGAAGCGGGTGAGCACGGCGCGCCAGCAGGCGATCTGTACGTTCAGGTTCAGGTGAAAGCGCACCCGATCTTCGAGCGTGAAGGCAATAACCTGTACTGTGAAGTGCCGATTAACTTCGCGATGGCGGCATTGGGCGGCGAGATTGAAGTCCCGACGCTGGATGGCCGCGTGAAGCTGAAAGTACCGGCAGAGACGCAGACGGGTAAACTGTTCCGCATGCGCGGCAAGGGTGTTAAATCGGTACGTGGTGGCAGCCAGGGTGACCTGCTGTGCCGTGTGGTGGTCGAAACCCCGGTTAACCTGAACGACAAGCAGAAGCAATTGCTGAAGGAACTGGAGGAGAGCCTGGGTGGCCCTTCTGGTGACAAAAACAGCCCGCGTTCGAAGAGCTTCTTCGACGGGGTAAAAAAGTTTTTTGATGACCTGACGCGTTAAGCTGCTGTTTCCGTTAGCGTACTGCATAACCCCGGCGTCAAAACCGGGGTTTTTTATTGGATCTGATTCGTCTAATAACCCTAATAAAAGCGTGACATATATCTCTTATTGATCGGTTTTTACGATGTTTTAAGCATTTATAAACGTATTTTATCGAAGTGATTCGCCGTCTATACTCATTCCATTACTTTGTCTGCAGGGCCGTCTGTGCCTTGCGCTGCTCTGGAGAGACGTATTGTGACCAACATCATTCGTCAATTTTTACGTCAGGAAGCCGCGGGCGGCATTATCCTGATCGTAGCCGCGATTATCGCGCTGATCATGGCCAATACCCCAGCCCAGGGGATTTATCACGCCTTCCTCAATTTACCGGTGATGGTAAAGGTGTCCTCACTGGAGATTGCCAAGCCGTTGCTGTTGTGGATTAACGATGGCCTGATGGCGATCTTTTTCCTGGTGGTCGGGCTGGAGGTCAAGCGTGAGTTGATGCAGGGGTCATTGGCCGGGCGTGACAAGGCGGTGTTCCCGGCGATTGCCGCATTGGGCGGCATGCTGGCACCGGCGTTGATTTATCTGATGTTCAACGGGGCGGACGAGGTAACCCGTCAGGGATGGGCGATCCCGGCTGCGACCGATATTGCCTTTGCCCTCGGGGTGATGGCGCTGCTGGGTAACCGCGTGCCAACCAGCCTGAAGGTGTTCCTGTTGGCGCTGGCGATCATCGACGACCTGGGTGTGATCGTGATTATCGCACTGTTCTATACCCACGAAGTCTCGATGGCGGCGTTGGGCGTGGCGGCGGCATCTATCGCCGTGCTGGCGTTTATGAACTGGCGCGGCGTGGGCAAAACCTCGCTTTATATGATTGTCGGCCTGGTATTGTGGGTGGCTATCCTCAAGTCCGGGGTACATGCGACGCTGGCTGGGGTCATCATCGGCTTTATGATCCCGCTAAACGTGAAGAAGGGGCCATCACCGTCAGAAACACTGGAGCATGAGCTGCATCCGTGGGTGGCGTTCCTGATACTGCCGCTGTTTGCTTTTGCCAACGCTGGGGTTTCATTACAGGGCGTGTCAGTGAGCGGGCTGACCTCACTGTTACCGGTGGGCATCGCAGCGGGCCTGTTTATCGGTAAGCCGTTGGGTATCTTCACTTTCAGCCTGTTGGCGGTGAAACTGGGTATTGCCAAGCTGCCTGAAGGAATTGGTTTCAAACAGGTGTTTGCCGTTTCCGTGCTCTGTGGTATTGGTTTTACCATGTCGATCTTCATCGCTTCGCTGGCCTTTGGCGATGCGGATGTTGTACTAAGCACCTATTCGCGGCTGGGCATCCTGATTGGATCAACCACGGCGGCGGTGGTCGGGTACGGTCTGTTGCGTATGTCGTTACCGCGTGTCAGATAACCCTTTTAGGGGATCCCCTGTTCGTGGGGACACTCTACAATAGCTGGTCGGAGCTGTGCAGGATAAAATATGCACAGCTTCGGCCGTTCTGTTTGGGACGAATGCAGCAACAGGTTGTCTGAAACAGGGAAAGGACATTAGTCGCTCGTCACGGCCGATCGCCGCCATGACGAAATGTTAAGGAGAGCACCTCGTGAGGATGTCGCATATCAACTTTAATCACCTTTACTACTTCTGGCAGGTCTGCAAGGAAGGTTCGGTGGTCGGCGCCGCCGAAGCCTTATTTCTGACACCGCAGACCATCACCGGCCAGATCAAAGCGCTGGAAGAACGTTTGGACGGCAAGCTGTTCAAGCGTCAGGGGCGTGGGCTGGTGCCATCCGAATTGGGGCAACTGGTTTTCCGCTATGCCGACAAGATGTTTATGCTCAGCCAGGAAATGCTGGATATCGTTAATTACCGCAAGGAATCTAACCTGTTGTTCGACGTCGGGGTTGCGGATGCGCTGTCCAAACGTTTGGTGAGCCAGGTGCTGGAGACGGCGGTAGTGGTGGATAATGAGCAAATTCACCTGCGTTGTTTCGAGTCGACGCACGAGATGCTGCTGGAACAGCTCAGCCAGCATAAGCTCGACATGATCCTGTCAGACTGCCCGGTGGACTCCAGCCAGCAGGAAGGGTTGTTCTCGCTCAAGCTGGGTGAATGCGGCATCAGCTTCTTTTGCCGCCAGCCGGCGCCGGATCTGCCGTTCCCCGCCTGCCTGGAACAGCGAAAATTGCTGATCCCCGGTCGGCGTTCGATGCTGGGCCGTAAATTACTGAACTGGTTTAACACCCAGGGCATTCAGGTCGAGATCCTGGGCGAGTTTGATGATGCGGCCCTGATGAAGACCTTTGGCATGTACCACAACGCGATCTTCGTTGCACCGACGCTGTATGCGCAGGATACCTATAACGATGATGACGTGGTGGAGATTGGGCGTATTGATAGCGTGCAGGAAGAGTACTACATCATCTTTGCCGAGCGCATGATCCAGCATCCGGCGGTACAGCGGGTGTGTAATAAGGACTTCTCTGCGCTGTTTGCTTACTAGAGCGGGTATTGCAGACGTAAAAAAACCGGCCTAAGCCGGTTTTTTTATCAAGCTGACAACGTAATGCTTATTGCATTGCGTTGATACGCGCAGTCAGATTTGACTTATGGCGTGCAGCTTTGTTTTTGTGGATCAGGCCTTTAGCTGCCTTGCGGTCCACGACTGGTTGCATCACGAGGAATGCATTTTTTGCAGCTTCTTTGTCGCCAGTTGCGATAGCAACTTCTACTTTCTTGATGTAGGTACGCATCATTGAGCGGCCGCTAGCGTTGTGCTTACGACGTTTCTCAGACTGTACGGCGCGTTTCTTAGCTGATTTGATATTAGCCAAGGTCCAACTCCCAAATATATTCTATTGAGGACAATTCGAAGGCCGAGGAATATCCCCTTTTAGTCTTCGTTTGTCAACGGATTTGTGCAAATAAGCGCCGTTTGTACTGGCGGCACTTGCTACGTTGTGATGGGGCAGGATTTTACCAGCTTCGGTCATGGGAATACAGTGTTTCGCGAGAAAATTCGCCAATGAGTTGCCGTATTGGCCGCAAGCTGTTGGCCGCGGTCGATAATCAGCTTTGTGTCGCCGGATAAACTGCGGTTAGGGCGTTTCACCTGCAGATTATCTCCGGTATGGTATGTCTATTACATAAAGGCACCAATCGCGGGTTAACCTTAACCGCTGTACAAGGTATAATCCGGCGATTTCCACTGTTTTGAGCCAGCTATGGAGCTAATTCGCGGCATTCACAATATCCGGGCACGCCACCATGGTTGCGTGCTCACCATCGGCAACTTTGACGGCGTACACCGCGGTCACCAAGCGTTGCTGGAGCAGCTGAAACAAGAGGGGCACCGCCTCGGGCTGCCAGTGATGGTCATGATCTTTGAGCCGCAGCCGCTGGAAATGTTTGCAGCGGACAAGGCACCGGCCCGTCTCACGCGTTTGCGTGACAAGGCCAAATACCTGGCGCAGGCGGGTGTTGACTACCTGTTGTGCGTCAAGTTCGACCCGCGTTTCGCTGCCAACACGGCGCAGGCTTTCGTTGCCGAACTGTTGGTCGAGAAACTGGGGGTGAAATTCCTGATGGTCGGGGATGATTTTCGCTTTGGCGCTACCCGCCAGGGCGATTTTCCGCTATTGCAAAAAGCCGGTAAAGAATACGGTTTTGAAGTGATCAGCACGCCGACCTTCCGCGAGGGCGATCAACGTATCAGCAGCACGGCGATTCGCAATGCGCTGCGCGATGACGACCTGGCACTGGCCGAAACGCTGCTGGGCCACCCGTACAGTATTTCTGGTCGGGTGGTGCACGGCGATGAACTGGGCCGTACCATCGGTTTTCCCACCGCCAACCTGCCGCTGAAACGCCTGGTTGCCCCGGTGAAAGGGGTCTATGCGGTAGAAGTTTATGGCCTGGGGCCTGAACCGCTCCCCGGCGTGGCCAATATTGGTACACGCCCAACCGTTGCCGGCGTGCGACAGCAGCTGGAAGTCCATCTGCTGGATGTCACAATGGATCTTTACGGGCGCCATATTGACGTGGTGCTCCGCGCGAAATTGCGCAATGAACAGCGTTTTGCTTCGCTCGATGCGCTGAAGCAGCAAATCGCCAATGATGTGGTGACGGCCCGGAAGTTCTTCGGGCTACAGACACCGGTTTAATCTCTATAGCCGAAAACGGAACCGAGAATCTAATGAGTGACTACAAGAATACCCTGAACTTGCCGGAAACAGGGTTCCCGATGCGTGGCGATCTGGCCAAGCGTGAACCTGGCATGCTGCAACGTTGGTATGAACAGGATCTGTACGGGATTATTCGTACTGCCAAAAAGGGCAAAAAATCCTTCATTCTGCATGACGGCCCTCCGTATGCGAATGGCAGCATTCACATTGGTCACTCGGTTAACAAGATTCTCAAAGACATTATTATCAAGTCGAAAGGGATGTCCGGTTTCGACTCGCCTTACATTCCGGGTTGGGACTGCCACGGCCTGCCGATCGAACTGAAGGTCGAGCAACTGTACGGCAAGCCGGGTGAAAAACTCACCGCGGCAGAATTCCGTATCAAGTGCCGTGAGTACGCCGCAGAACAGGTTGAAGGTCAGAAGAAAGACTTCATCCGTCTGGGCGTGCTGGGTGACTGGGATCACCCGTACCTGACCATGGACTTCAAAACCGAAGCCAATATCATCCGCGCGCTGGGTAAAATCATCAGCAATGGCCACCTGTTGAAAGGTGCCAAGCCGGTGCACTGGTGTACCGATTGCCGCTCTTCACTGGCGGAAGCGGAAGTTGAGTATTACGACAAAACTTCGCCGTCTATCGATGTGGCTTTCCACGCGGTTGACGCAGCTGCCGTGGCGGCCAAGTTTGATGTGGCCAGCTTTAACGGTCCGGTTTCTTTGGTTATCTGGACCACCACCCCGTGGACGCTGCCGGCTAACCGCGCCATCTCGCTGCACCCTGAATTTGCGTATCAGTTGGTTCAGGTTGAAGGCCAATGCCTGATCCTGGCGGCCGAACTGGTGGAAAGCGTGATGAAGCGCGCCGGCATTACCCATTGGGAAGTGTTGGGCGGCTGCAAAGGTGCCGATCTGGAACTGATGCGTTTCGAACACCCGTTCATGGGCTTCGACGTGCCGGCGATCATGGGTGAGCACGTGACGCTGGATGCCGGTACCGGTGCGGTACACACCGCAGGCGGTCACGGTCCGGATGACTTTGTCATCAGCCAGAAATACGGTTTGGAAATCGCCAACCCAGTGGGGCCGAACGGCTGCTACCTGACCGGCACCCATCCGCTGCTGGATGGCAAGTTTGTTTTCAAGGCCAACGATCTGATCGTTGAGCTGCTGCGTGAGAAAGGCGCACTGCTGCACGTGGAAAAACTGGTTCACAGCTACCCATGCTGCTGGCGCCACAAAACGCCGATCATCTTCCGCGCTACGCCTCAGTGGTTCATCAGCATGGATCAAAAAGGCCTGCGCAAGCAGTCGCTGGAAGAGATCAAAGGCGTGCAGTGGATCCCTGAATGGGGCCAGGCACGTATCGAAACCATGGTCGCCAACCGTCCGGACTGGTGTATTTCGCGTCAGCGTACCTGGGGCGTGCCGATGTCACTGTTCGTGCACAAAGACACTGAGCAACTGCACCCACGCAGCGTCGAGCTGATGGAAGAAGTGGCCAAGCGCGTTGAGCAGGACGGTATTCAGGCCTGGTGGGATCTGGACGCGGCCGATATTCTCGGTGCGGATGCTGCCGACTACGTGAAAGTGCCAGACACCCTGGACGTATGGTTCGACTCCGGTTCGACCCACTCTTCCGTGGTCGACGTGCGCCCTGAGTTCAATGGTCATGGCGCCGACATGTATCTGGAAGGCTCTGACCAACACCGCGGCTGGTTTATGTCATCACTGATGATCTCCACCGCGATGAAAGGCAAGGCGCCGTATAAAGAAGTTCTGACCCATGGTTTCACCGTGGACGGTCAGGGCCGCAAGATGTCCAAGTCGATCGGCAACACCATCAGTCCACAAGACGTGATGAACAAGCTGGGCGGCGACATCCTGCGTCTGTGGGTAGCCTCTACCGACTACACCGGCGAGATCGCGGTGTCGGACGAGATCCTGAAACGCTCTGCCGATTCTTATCGTCGCATCCGTAACACCGCGCGCTTCCTGCTGGCCAACCTGAACGGGTTTGAGCCGAGCACCGACTGCGTGGCACCGGAAGAGATGGTCGTACTGGATCGCTGGGCTGTGGGCCGTGCACTGGCGGCGCAGCAGGATATCGAACAGGCTTACGCCAACTATGATTTCCATGAAGTGGTACAGCGCCTGATGCAGTTCTGTTCGGTCGAGATGGGCTCCTTCTATCTGGATATCATCAAGGACCGTCAGTACACCGCGAAGAGCGACAGCGTCGCCCGCCGCAGCTGCCAGACTGCCTTGTTCCATATCGCAGAAGCGCTGGTGCGCTGGATGGCACCTATCATGTCGTTCACTGCCGATGAAATCTGGGCTTTCCTGCCGGGCAAACGCGCGCAGTACGTGTTCACTGAAGAGTGGTACGACGGCCTGTTCGGTCTGGCGGAAGGCGAAGGCATGAACGATAGCTTCTGGGCCGAGCTGCTGAAAGTGCGCGGCGAAGTAAACAAGGTACTGGAGCAGGCGCGTGCCGACAAACGCCTCGGTGGTTCGCTGGAAGCCGCGGTAACGCTGTATGCCGATAGCGAACTGGCTGAGCGTCTCAACAGCTTGCAGGATGAGCTGCGCTTTGTGCTGCTGACTTCGGCGGCGCGCGTTGCACCTCTGGCCGATGCGCCGGCGGATGCCCAAGCGTCAGAACAGGTGAAAGGTCTGAAAATCGCCTTCAGCACCGCAGAAGGTGAGAAGTGCCCGCGCTGCTGGCATTACACCACCGATATCGGCCTGGTGGCGGAACATGCAGATCTCTGCGGCCGCTGTGTGATCAACGTAGCCGGTGACGGCGAAAAGCGTAAGTTTGCCTAATGAGTAAACCTATTTGTTCGACCGGCTTGCGCTGGCTGTGGTTGGTAGTGGTGGTGCTGGTGCTGGATTTTGCCAGCAAACAGTGGATCCTCGGTAACTTCGTGCTGGGCCAGTCCCAGCCGCTGATCCCGTCGTTCAATCTGTTCTATGCGCGCAACTACGGTGCCGCGTTCAGCTTCCTGGCCGATCACGGCGGCTGGCAGCGCTGGTTCTTCGCCGGTATCGCCGTCGCTATCGTGGCGGTGCTGCTGGTGATGATGTACCGCAGTTCGGCGCAGCAAAAGCTGAACAATATCGCCTATGCCTTTATTATTGGCGGTGCGCTCGGCAACCTGTTCGATCGTTTGTGGCACGGCTTCGTGGTCGATTTTATCGACTTCTACGTGGGCGGCTGGCACTACCCGACCTTTAACCTGGCGGATAGCTTTATCTGCGTGGGGGCGGCGATGATCGTACTGGAAGGCTTTTTATCGCCGGCGAACAAAAGTGCAAAGAGCAAAGGTGAGTAATATGACGGCTCAGATTAAGGGCGATAGTGAAGTGCTGGTTCACTTCACGTTGAAACTGGAAGACGGTTCAACCGCAGAATCCACTCGCAGCAACGGTAAACCGGCGCTGTTCCGTCTGGGTGACGGCAGCCTGTCCGAGCCGCTGGAAGCACAGTTGCTTGGTCTGAGTGCGGGCGACAAGTGCGCGTTTACCCTGCAACCGGAAGCGGCGTTCGGCGAAGAGAACCCGGACCTGGTCCAGTTCTTCTCACGCCGTGACTTCGCGGAAACCGGGGTACCGGACGCGGGCACCATCATGCTGTTTACCGCCGTCAACGGCAGCGAAATGCCGGGTGTGGTGCGTGAAGTGGCGGAAGATTCGATTACCGTTGATTTCAACCATCCGCTGGCGGGCCATCCGGTGACCTTCGATATTGAAGTGCTGGAGATTGACCCGCAGCAGGAGGAGACGCATGCAAATATTGCTGGCTAACCCACGTGGCTTTTGCGCCGGGGTTGATCGTGCGATCAGTATCGTTGAACGCGCGCTGGAAATTTACGGCGCGCCTATCTACGTGCGTCACGAAGTGGTGCATAACCGCTACGTGGTGGACAGCCTGCGTGAGCGTGGGGCGGTATTTATCGAGGAAATTACCGAAGTGCCGGACGGGTCGATTCTGATCTTCTCGGCGCACGGGGTTTCCCAGGCCGTTCGGGCCGAAGCCAAAGCGCGTGATTTGACCATGCTGTTTGACGCCACCTGCCCGCTGGTCACCAAGGTGCATATGGAGGTGGCGCGAGCCAGCCGCCGTGGCACCGAAGCGATCCTGATCGGCCATGCGGGCCACCCGGAAGTGGAAGGCACCATGGGCCAGTACAGCAACCCGAAGGGCGGCATGTATCTGGTGGAGTCACCGGACGACGTGGGTAAGCTACAGGTGAAAGATGAAAGCAACCTGTGCTTTATGACACAAACCACGCTGTCGGTGGACGACACTTCTGACGTGATTGATGCCCTGCGCAAGCGCTTCCCGAGCATTATCGGGCCGCGTAAGGACGACATCTGTTACGCCACCACCAACCGTCAGGAAGCGGTGCGTAACCTGGCCGGGGATGCAGATGTGGTTCTGGTGGTGGGGTCGAAGAATTCCTCTAACTCCAACCGTCTGGCGGAGCTGGCTCAACGCGTGGGTAAGCCGGCGTACCTGATCGACTCTGCGGCTGACATTCAGGAAGCCTGGCTGAAGGATGCTAGTAATATCGGGGTTACCGCCGGGGCATCGGCACCAGACGTATTGGTGCAGGACGTGATCAGTCGCCTGAAAGCGCTGGGCGGTGTCAATGTGCAGGAAGTCAGTGGCCGTGAAGAGAACATCGTGTTCGAAGTGCCGAAAGAGCTGCGGGTTGATATCAAACAGGTCGATTAAGCATCGGGCATAAATAAAATAACGGGGAGCTTTGGCTTCCCGTTTTTTTTTGGGATCGGTATCAGACAGTGAAAGTATTAAAAAGGCGTGGGAGAGAGAACTGATTCAAATTTTCTGTTACTTAAAGTCAAATTCGTTCTGACAATTTGAATTAATGACGGAGTAAATGCTTATATAGACAACGAGGAAGTTATTAAGGTTAATATCATTAGGCTGCGATCTAAATAAACTTTGGTGCTGGTCAGCAATCGGCTGAAAAGTTAAATAACTAAATAAAGTGTCGTTACAGATGTTTCTTATTTTATTAAGTCCGTAACTGGCCTACGGAATTCTGCTCTTTTTTCTGTAAATGGATTTTCATATGCTCGAGTAAACGGCGAACCTTTAATGGCTGGCTGTCCCGCCGCGGCATAATCGCGTAGCAATTAATATCCGGTAATCGCCAACCCGGTAACACCTCGACCAGGTCGCCCCGGCACAATTCATTTTCAACGTTAACGAAGAAATTACGGATGATCCCCTTGCCGGCCAGCGCCAATTCTTTCATCGCCATACCGTTATTGGTAAATAAACGTCCGGTCATGCGCAACCGATGCTCGTCGCCGTTAGGGTGGAGCAGGCGAACAAACTGCGGGTTTCCCAACGGGGTAAAAGTGACCCATTGATGGTGTGTTAATGCCTGTGGGGTATCCGGTATGCCATGGCCGGCAAGATAGGCCGGTGAGGCGCACAACACTTCACGAAAGCGCGCCAGACGGGTAGAGACGTAGCTGGAATCTGCCATTACGCCACCGCGGATCGCCAAATCGATACGCTGTCCTATCAGGTCGATCTTTTCATCATGAATTTCCAGCCTCAGCGTGATGCGTGGGTGTTCATCAAGGAAGCTCTGTAGCGCCGGCACCAGATAATGGGTGGCGAATTCCGTCGAGGTGGCGACGCGCAACTCACCGGCCAGTTCACCGCGTAGCGCGGCAATACGCTGTTGACCCCGCTCGGCAGCATGGATCATCAGAACACAGTCCTCATAAAAACACAGCCCGGCTTCGGTCAGGCTCAGTGAGCGAGTAGAACGCAGAAGTAATTGAATGCCCAGCTCGTTTTCCAGCTGGCGGATATGCTGGCTGACGGCGGAGGTCGTAATGCCTAATTCTTTGGCTGCCATGCTGAATGCGCCGCAATCGACAACTTTAGAAAAAATGGCCATGCGTTTTAGAATATTACTCATAGTTTGTTAAGTTCAACTTAACCAAGATTGTTAATTATACGGGCTAATAATATAGCATTAACTCTTCTATATTGCCTGAAGCAGATAAATCGCGAGGCGAGGCTTATTTCCCACGCGATACCTCTCTTTTTGATAAGTCTTATTGCATTTGCGAATAAGTTGCCTGCGCCACATCTGAACAGGAGTTAATTGTGGATAGTGCCCGTACTGAACAAATATCGTTAAAAATCCTTCATGAGCTATTGCAATATCGGCGCCGATTCCCGGGATTGGAAGCCTCAAATGCTGAAGAAGAACAGGCCGTTTCACAGGTGCAATTACCGCGTATCCGGGCATTCATTGAAAATGAGCAGCGCATTGAATTTGTCCTGCCCGCCTTCCCGACAAAATCACCCAATACGAATAAGGTGATTGGTTCGGTACCCGATATGGCAGAGCGACTGTCGTTGATATTTCTTAATTCTCTCTGCCAACGTATTCAGCTTTATTACCCGCCGGGTGCCCATATCGTCATCTGCTCGGATGGCCATGTCTTCGGTGATTTGATCCGTGTCAGCGACGAGGCTATCAACCACTATCAGCATGAAATCGAAAACCTGTTGCATGAGGTTGGGGCGACGCACCTGAGCGTGTTCAACCTGGGGGACGTGGAAGGGCTGGCCGAGCATACCGGCGACTATGACCTGCTGCGGCAGTTGTTGGTCGACGGTTATGCCGAGCCGGAGGCGACAATCAAACAGCAACTGATGCAGGACGAGCAGGGGCTACAGTTGTATCGCGCCATCACCCGGTTCCTGTATGAAGACAGCCAACTGCCGGGCTACAGCGGCTCCAACGCCGCATTGCAAAAAGACGCCAAACAGCGCGCCTGTGGTGTGATCCAGCGCAGCTGGGCCTGGGGTAACCTGCTGGCCCAGCATTTCCCGCTGGCGATACGTCTGTCGATCCACCCGCAGCCCGCCGACAGCCTGAAAATGGGCATTCATATGATGCCAACCAAAGACGACTGGCTAACGCCGTGGCATGGCGTAGCGGCCAACGTCAACGGACAGTTTGTGCTGATGAAACGCAAAGACGCTCAGCAGTTGGCGGGCGAACTGGTGGCGATCCGCGGCACGCCCAGCCATTACCTGATCGAACAGCCACAGATGGCCTGATGCATCACCTTACGCCCGTCACTTTGGTGGGCGTCTTTTAACGGCCCGGTTGCCGTGTGAGCAGAAAATTCGATTCAAGGAGAGTGACCTATGGACCACCAAACACTGAACTGCCGTATTGAACTGAATACTCCTTTTGGCGCGGTACTGACCCCGCAATATCCTGGGCAACCGATCAGCGAACTGCCGGTAGCGACGCTGCGGGCGTTGGCTCAACAGCATCACCTGCTGGTGCTGCGTGGCTTCGACTCTGGCTTTACCGATCCTCAGGTGCTGACGGGCTATGCCGAAGGCTGGGGCGAGATCATGATGTGGCCATTTGGTGCAGTATTGGATGTGAAAGAACATCCGGATGCCAAGGACCATATTTTCGACAGCAGCTATGTGCCGTTGCACTGGGACGGCATGTACAAACCGACCATCCCGGAATTCCAGCTATTCCACTGTGTGGCCGCGCCTTCGCAGGATGAGGGCGGGCGTACCACCTTTGTCGATACCACGCGCCTGCTGGCCAATGCCGATGAGGCGTTGTTGGCCCAGTGGCTGAAGGTGTCGATTTCTTATCGCATTAAGCAGGTCGTGCACTACGGCGGTGAGGTTTGTTCGCCGCTGGTGGTGACGCATCCGAGCGGCCGTGGGCAGATCATGCGCTACAACGAACCGCCGACCGAAGGCAAAAAGTTCCTTAACCAGCACGCGCTGGAATATCACGGTGTGCCGCAAGACAAGCAAGAGGCATTCCACCAGACCCTGCAACAGCATCTCTACGATCCGCGCCATTACTACGCCCACCAGTGGCAGCAGGGCGACGTAGTGGTAGCGGACAACTTCTCGCTGCTGCACGGGCGTGAGGGCTTCACTGCACGCTCTGCTCGCCATTTGCAGCGGGTCCATATTCAGAGCAACCCGGTGTGCGCCAATCTGGCGTTGAAGCCGGCAAACACAGAGGCTTAAGCCGTTATGGCACGTATTCTGATGGCCGCGGTGGCCACGCCCGGCCACGTTTATCCGATGCTGAGCATTGCCCGGCACCTGATTGCGCAAGGGCACCAGGTTCGGGTGATGACCGGTGCGCTGTTTCGCCAACGTGCTGAGGCCGTCGGCGCGCAATTCATTGCTTTTGATCAGCGGGTCGATTTTGACTACCGCTATCTTGAGCAGCACTTTCCAGAGCGGGCTGCGCTGCCGCCGGGCAATGCACAGATGGCGCTGGCGCTGAAAGACTTCTTCGCTGCCCCGATCCCCTTGCTGGATCAGCAGTTGCGAAGCGTGATGGCCGCCGAGAGCACCGACCTGCTGATCGTGGAGAACTGTTTCTACGGAGTATTACCGCTGTTGCAGAGCCGGGATCGCCCGCCGGTGATCGGTATTGGCGTGACGCCGTTATCGTTCTCCTCTACGGATTCGATCTTCTATGGGCCGCGGATCCCTCCGGCATTATTGCCTTCTGAGCTGCGGCGCGAGCAGTTGGTGGATGAAGGCACCCGCGCGTTAATCGAGGAGGTACAACAGAGTTTTGATGCTGCGATGGCACAATCCGGCGGTCAGCCACTGCAACAGCCGTTTACCGATGCGTTAATTGGCGGCTGCGATCGCTTTTTGCAACTGGCAACCCCGGCACTGGAGTATCTGCGTGAAGATTTGCCGGCCAGCGTGCGCTTTATTGGTCCGCTGCGCAGCACGGCCGCGGTGGTTGAAACTGCCGATGAGTGGGATGAAGTCGACCGGCGGCCGCTGGTGATTGTCACGCAGGGTACGCTGGCGAATGTCGATCTGCATCAGCTGATTGTCCCGACGCTGAAGGCGCTGGCTGAATTGCCGGTTCGGGTGTTAGCGACCACGGGGGGCCGCCCGATTGACGAGTTGTTGGCGCTGTTGCCCGCTAATGCCAGGGGGCAGGAGTTCATCTCTTTCGAGCACTGGCTGCCGCAGGCCGCGCTGTTGATCACCAACGGCGGTTACGGTTCAATCAACTACGCTCTGGATCAGGGGGTGCCATTGATTGTCGCCGGTACCGGTGAAGATAAACTCGAGGCCGCCACGCGGGTGGTGGCTGCGGGATGCGGAATTAACCTGCATACCAGCAACCCGGATCAGGCGCAGTTGCGGCAAGCTGTGCAGCAAATTTTGACGCAGCCGATGTATCGGCAGCGTGCTGCGCTGGTCCAGGCCGATTACGCTCGCCATGATGCACTGACGGCAATCGCCGACGAGGTGGCGGTGTTAACCTAGCCGGTTGAATGGTCTGTCAAACGGGGGGCTTCGGCTCCCCGTTTTTCTTTCAGTTAGTCGGGGTCTTCATCCTGCATGATGGCACTGCGTCCTCCGTCCATCACAATCGTGGTGCCTGCGATAAATCCCGCTTGTTCACTGGCGAGAAACAAACACAAATCACCGACTTCTTCAGGTGCTCCGAGGCGGCCGACCGGGTGCTTGTTAACGGTTCTTTCCCGTGCCAGTTTGGCATCTGGGTGGCTATCGAACCAGGTTTGGTTGCCTTCAGTATCGATAAAACCAGGAGCAATCCCCAGAGTGCGGATCGCCGGGCCCCACTCGATAGTCAGGCTTTGTACCAGGGAGAGTAGTGCCCGCTTGCTGATGTTATACGGCGCACAGCCCGGCAGGGTGGAAAATGCGTGGTTGGAGGTGATCACCAGGATCACGCCACGGCTTTGGGTCAGGGCCGCACGGGCACATTTGGCCAGATACCAATGCGAGCGCAGATTGAGATTGAAGTTATGCGTCCAGTCTTCTTCTTCGCAATCAATGCCTTTGAAAACGTTTTTACCGGCGTTGGAAACCACAATATCGATACGATGGAACCGTTGCTCAGCATTGGCGACAAAACGTTTTATCTCGGTGGTCTGCGTGACATCCACCGAGTCGTAGAAAAAATGTTGCGGGTACTCGCGCCGCAATTGCTGGGCATGGGGGGCTTTCTCCAGGGCAGGTTCGGCGCAACCCATAACGCTATCGCCGTTAGCGAGAAAGGCCTTGGTAATAGCCAGACCTATGCCCTGGCTGGCACCGGTGACGATCACCACTCGTCCGGATTTGTCGATAAGCATATAAACCTCGGCAAGGGCTGTTTTGCTACAGAGAAAACTGGCCTAAAAACCGGTCGATCATCCGGTGATCGTCTGCGGTGAGTTGCCAGCCGGGGTGACGGCAGTAATCGGTGGCAATGATATTGCGCCGCTGCAGAATCGTCTTCTCAACCTGAATAATGTATTCGCAGTGGCTCATCCAGCGCTGAATGTAAGGCAAGAGTGCCTGATGCAGCCTCTGCGCCTGTTCAGCTTCACCGACTTGCCAGTGGTGATAAATGCGCAGGTAAACCTCACTGAATGAACAGCCGGGCATCACGCCTTTGCCCCCCGCCGCCAGCATTGGCAACATATAAAGTCCGGCATAGCCGTTTAACACGCTGGCTTGCGGCGCCAGTTGCAGAAATTCTTTGGTGTAATCCACCGGCGGATTGCACTCTATCTTAAACACCGCATGGGGGTAGCGTGCTGCCACGTCAGCCAATTGTTGAGGCGTGATCGGCAATCCGGTTTCACCCGGCGCGTATTGCACCATCACCGGGATGTCCACGGCATCCAGTACGGCAAAAATGTGCTGTTGGATCTCCTGTGGACTGGGCTGCAGGAAAAATGGCGGCAGCAGCATCAACGCATCCGCGCCCAGTTGTTGATAATGGCGGGCGCGCTTAACGGCGACTTCGCTGCTGTGATCGGTGACCGAGATAGCACGGTACAGCGGGGCGCCTGCCAGCGTGGTGATAAAGATTTCTGCCAGGCGGCCGCGCTCGTGGTCGTCCAATTTGGGAAATTCACTGGCGATACCAAACAGCGTCGTTCCCTGAATGCCGGTTGCGGCCAAATGTTCCAGCAATCGCACAAAGCTTTTTTCATCGATCTCGCCGTCAGGACTGAACGGCATAGCGACAATAGGGTTGACCCCGCAAATATCAGCGGCTTGATAACGGCTCATTATTCTTCCTCCCGGTCAGCCAGCACGGCACCCTGTGCGGCCGGCATTGCCCAGCGACGATAAAGTCGCAGGAAACCTCGCGGTACTTCTTTATCCAGCGGCTGCCAGGTTTTACGTCGCTGGATCAGTTCGGTCTCGCTGACGTGTAGCGTCAGGGTACGCGCCGGGATATCTATCGAAATTTCATCGCCATCCTGCACCAATGCCAGTTCGCCGCCGTCCACTGCCTCAGGCGAGATATGGCCGACAAACAGCCCGCGGTTGGAACCGGAGAAACGGCCGTCGGTGATCAGGGCGCAGCTGTCGGCCAACCCCATCCCCTCCAGCGATTTCATCGGCTTATACATTTCCGGCATGCCTGGGCCGCCTTTGGGCCCTTCATAACGCAACACCAGTGCGCTACCCGGCTTAATTTGACCGGACATAATCGCCTCGACAGACTCCTGTTCGCTGTTGAACACCACAGCGGGACCACGGAAACGCATCAAATTTTCCGGCACGGCCGCAGGCTTCACGACGCAGCCGAGCGGCGACAAATTACCGTGCAGCACGGCGACACCGGCTTCATTACGCACCGGAATGGCGAGGGTGTGGATGACCTCCGGACGTCGGCTTGGCGGGGTCTTCGCCAGCAGTTCAGCTTTGGTTTTGCCGGTAACGGTTAAGGCGTTAAGATCGAGCAGTTGGGCAATCTCAACTTCGACCGCCGGTACGCCGCCTGCCTCCCAGAAGTCAATCATGTCATGTTCACTGGCCGGGTAGAGTGAGGCGACCAGTGGCACCTGATGGCTCAGTTCATCAAAGGCGGACAGCGGCAGATGCCCCAATTCCGCTTCGTAGTGAATGGCTTGCAGATGCAGAATGGCATTGGTGGAACCGCCGGTGGCCAGTAGATAAACCATCGCATTGCGGATCGACGCCGCGGTGATGATCTGTCGCGCGTTGATGCCATTGAGCACCAGCGCCACCGCCTGACGGCCGGTTTCGATAGCGCACTCGCGCCGTGCGGCTGAAACCGCCGGTAGCGTACTGCTGCCCGGCAGGCTCATGCCGAGCACCTCGCCGATACAGCACATGGTGTTGGCGGTGCCGTACATGGTGCAGGAGCCCGGTCCGGGTTCAGCGATATTTTCGATGTAAGCGAATTCGGCCTCATCGATTTCACCGCGTTTTTTCCAGCCGATGGCTTCGGTGACGATGTTGCCGTCCCAGTGTTTGCCCTTATATTCTGCCGGGTACATCGGGCCACCGTTGACCATGATCGCCGGAACGTCCAGCCGTGCAGCCGCCATCAGCATGGCGGGCACAATCTTGTCGCAAGAGCCGAGTAGCACCATGCCATCGAAGCGATGGGCGCGCATCATCACTTCAATTGAGGCCGTGATCACTTCACGAGCGGCCAGGATATAGCGCATGCCAAGATGCCCTTCGGCAATACCGTCGCAGGGGGCGATAGTGCCGAACACCATGCCGACACCGCCGGCTTCTTCAATGCCCTGCAATACCTTGGCCGTCAGTTCATTCAGGTTGACGTGGCCGGCGGTGGCATTGGTATAACTGTTGACCACGGCGATCACCGGGCGTCGCAGTTGTTCGTCGCTGTGGCCCATCGATTTATACAGCGCACGTTTCAGCGCACCGTCGTCACCCTCGAGGATTGGGTTAAAATGCGAGCCGCAACTGCCGCCGCCACAGGTTCCACATCCGCTCATAATCAAAATCTCTCAGTGATATTTAAAGGGCCGTCGGTATCAGGCTGAGTCGCCTGATGCGGTTTTATCTTTGGGTTTATCAATCTGGCCGGAAGCATGAAGATCAACGGGGCGCAGAGCAGCAGGAAGCCCGCCAAAATATACAGTCCACTGTCAGTCTGGCCGGTTTGGTCTTTCAGCCAGCCGAGCACCGTGGGGCCGAAGAACCCCGCGAGATTGCCGACTGAATTCACCAGTGCGATACCGGCCGCCGCCGCAGTGCCGGAAAGCAATGCGCCCGGCAAGCTGATATAGGTGGGGATCAGCGCCAGGGTGCCGGACATGGCAACGCAGATCCACGTCATCATCCAGAAGGTCGAGCCGCTGCAGTAAGCGCTGAGTGTCAGCCCGATACAGCCAATCACCGCCGGAATGGCAATATGCCAACGGCGCTCCTGTTTCAGATCGGAATGACGGCTGTTCCATATCATAAACAACGCGCCAAATACGTAGGGCAAGGCCGCCAGCAGGCCGATTTGGAAGTCGTCGCTGATACCTGAGGTTTTGATGATGGAAGGCAACCAAAAGCTGATGCCGTAATAGCCGACGTTGAAGCTGAAGAAAATCAGTGCCAGCAGCCAGACATAGCGGTTAGCCAGCATCTCTTTCAGGCTGTGGGCCGCTTTGCCGTTGGCAGCCCGGTCACGATTGGCGCGATCTTTGGCCAGATCGGCCTGTACGAGGTTTTTCTCTTCGGCGGTTAGCCACTTGGCTTCGGCCACGTTGTTATCCAGATAACGCAGTACCACAAAGGCCAGAACCAAAGATGGGACCGCTTCAATCAAGAACAGCCACTGCCAGTTATGCAACCCCCCCACATCTTCAAACAGCTTGAGGATCAGGCCTGAAAGCGGGCTGCCGATGATCACCGACAGCGGGGTGACCAGAATAAACAGCCCCAGCGTGCGGGCGGAGCGCCATGAAGGAAACCACAGGGTTAAATAGAATACGATGCCGGGGAAGAAACCGGCTTCGGCCACGCCGAGCAGAAAGCGCAATACATAAAAGCTGGTGGGGGTGGTGACGAACATCATGGCGGCTGACAATAGTGCCCAGGTTGCCATGATGCGGGCTATCCAGAATCGCGGCCCAAAACGTTGCATAAGCAGGTTGCTGGGCAACTCAAAAATAAAATAACCAATGAAGAAGATACCGGCACCCAGGCCATAAACAGTATCGCTGAAATTCAGGGCATCCTGCATGTGCAGCTTGGCGAACCCGACGTTAACGCGGTCCAGGTAAGCGAAGAAATAACACAGGATCAAAAAAGGGATCAGGCGGCGTGTGATCTTACCGTAGACCTGTGTTTCAGCGGCTTGCTTCACCGTCTGGTTTTCCGTCGTCAACTTCATGAGCGGTTCCTCAGATTTATTAGTCGGGTTATACCGGCGTATTCAAGGAGCGAACATCAGCCTTCGGCTGCGGTGATTTGCCGATGTGGCGCAGGGCAACACCGTTCATCAGGTTTTTTTCGATGTGTTCAAGCGAGATATTCTTGGTTTCTGGCACCAGCCATAACGTCAGCAAGATACAGAACAGGTTGAGCCCAGCGTAAAGCCAGAAAGTACCGGCACTGCCGACGGTGTCGATCAGCGTCAGGAAGGTAGCGCCGATGATCATATTGGCCATCCAGTTGGCCATGGTGGAGCAGGTAACGCCAAAATCGCGTCCGGCCAGCGGCTGGATCTCGGAGCACAATACCCAAATCAAGGGGCCTGCACTCATGGCAAAGCCGGTGATGAAAATCAGCAGCACCATAACCGCTGCGTATTGTTCTGCTGGATTGCTGATGCCGGTGTGGAACATATAACCCAGGGTGCCCATGCAAATGGCCATCACACCGAAACCCAGCTTGAGCATTGGCTTGCGTCCCCAACGATCGACCAGCGCGATAGCGATAAAGGTGGCCAGCACGTTGGTCAACCCGGCGATCACGGTGCACCACATTTGTTCGCTGGTGGTGGAGAAGCCGGCGATTTCAAAGATCTTCGGTGCGTAGTACATGATTATCGTCATGCCGGTGAACTGCTGCATAAATTGCAGCAAGATGCCAAGACAGGTGGAACGGCGGAAGTTGGCATTGTGGCGAAACAGTTGCCAGCCGCGTTGCTTCATTTGCAGACTTTCACGGATTTGGTCCAGCTCCACGCGGGCTTCATCATCCGAGTTACGTAGCAGCATGAGTACCTTTGAGGCCAGCTCGCTGCGGCCTTTCATGGCTAACCAGCGCGGACTTTCCGGCAGCGTCACCACGCCAATAAACAGGATGATGGCGGGAAATGTGATAATACCCAACATCCAGCGCCAGTGACCTCCGGCGCTGAAGGCGGTGTCAGACAGGAAGGCCGCCAGAATGCCGATAGTAATCATCAATTGATAAAGCGAGATCATGCTGCCGCGAATACGCTCCGGGGCGATTTCCGACAGGTACAGTGGTGCAGTGAACGACGCTACGCCGACGGCTAAACCCAGAATAAAGCGCGAAATAACCAACACTTCGAGATTAAGGGCAATGGCGCAACCGACAGAGCCGACGACAAACAACACGGCGCTCAACAACAGGCTTTTTTTACGGCCAAGGCGGGAAGACATCGGCCCGCTGCCCAGTGCCCCGAGTGCGGCACCGAGCATCATAATGCTGACCACGATTTCCTGCTGTTGGCTGGACAGGCTGAATTCGTGGGCCAGGAACGGCAACGCACCGGCGATTACCCCCATATCCAGGCCAAACAGCAGCCCTGCTAAGGCGGCGAGAAAGCAAACCTGCAGGGTTTGTCGGTTAGCTTTGGCGGGAACAGCGATTTTTTCCATAACAACACCCTTTTATTCAATGCGTTATTTTTTTATGCGGAAAGCGCTGGCACCGAACTGTCGGTGAAGCCCGCCCCAGACGTAAGCCGTTCAGTTATTATTCATTCAGGTAATACAAAAATGATGATCTTGTAATACAAGAATGCTAGAGCCAAAAGCACTCTGGAACTGTGAGATTGATCGAAATTACAGCAAAGGAGGGTTTTTAGAGGATATGGGCGAACATTTCCGGTTGTTGATGCCAGTTATTCTTTTTGGCCGCGTTGAGCAGAATCACCCGCATACGCTGGCGCGCATTTTCCACCTGCTTGAAGCGAATCGCCTCCAGCAGTTGCTGATGTTCTTCTACGGCATTTTTGGCCAGACGGACGTCCTCTTCCAGCGTTTGCTGGAAAGAGAGGGCCATGGCGGCGGAAAGTGCGCTGCCTAATGAATGCAAAAAGGGGTTATGGCTGGCGCTCAACAAGGCCAGGTGGAACGCCATATCGCCCTGTTCGAAGAGTTCGCGGCTGGCTTGTTGTTGCCCTTGTGCCATCAGTTTGCAGGCATCTTCAAGTGCGGCCAAATCATGTCCGGTTGCGTTAACGGCCGCCAGTGCGGCGATATTAGGCTCAAAGATAAGGCGAGTGACCATCAATTGCTCAACCAACAACGGGTCGAGGCTGCCTTCTGCCAGCCAGGCCAGAACATCGGTATCCAGAAAACTCCATTGCTCGCGCGCATTGACCGTGCTGCGTTTCTTCGCCTGGATGGAAATCAGCCCTTTTGCCGCCAGCACTTGCAAGGCATTGCGCACCGAGGTGCGTGAAACCTCATATTGCAGCGCCAGTTCATTTTCCCCCGGCAGTGACAGCCCGGGCGGCAGATCGCCCTTGATGATACGGCGGGCCAGATCTTGCGTCAGGGTTTCCGATAGGGTGGTGGGTGCGGTTTTCATCCGTGGCTCTCAGGCAATAAAGCGGCAGTTACTGCATATACTAAGCTAAGCGACAGGTTGGTGGTACCTATGCCGATTTTAGTGAAGCGAATAAGCGGTTTTTCATGCAGATTATGCCGGTTAAAACTGCATGATTATGTAAATCAAACCGTCGACACTTTTTAGGTTAAATGTTAACCCATTGACAGCATTGCTGATGAAATGCGTGGGATATCATAATTTTCTAATTATGAAATGAATCCTCTGGCGGTGATAAGGTGGGGCAGTTACCCTGAACCGATAGCCTAATGGGATAGGCGTCAAATCAACAAGAGAGCAAGCATGACTGATTCACAAATCCGCATTGCGGTTGCGGGTTCCGGCGGCCGTATGGGCCGTCAATTGATCCAGGCGGTACAGCAGGCACCGGGTGTGGTGCTGGGAGCCGCGATTTCACGGCCAGGCTCAAGCCTGATTGGTACCGATGCCGGTGAACTGGCGGGCGTTGGCACGCTGGGCGTGACCGTTAGCGACAGTCTGGAAAAGGTGGTTGGCGATTTCGATATTCTGATCGACTTCACCCGTCCGGAAAGCACCCTGGGCTACCTGGCTTTCTGCGTCGAGCATAAAAAAGCCATGGTGATTGGCACTACCGGCTTTGATGATGCCGGCAAAGAGGCCATCCGTGCCGCCGGGCAGCAGATTGGTATCGTCTTCGCCGCCAACTTCAGCGTCGGCGTCAATCTGGTGCTGAAACTGTTGGAAAAAGCCGCTCAGGTGATGGGCGACTATACCGATATCGAGATTATTGAAGCGCATCACCGCCATAAAGTGGATGCCCCTTCGGGCACGGCGTTGGCGATGGGCGAGGCGATTGCCGGTGCACTGGGACGCGATCTTAAAGAGTGTGCGGTGTATGCGCGCGAAGGTTATACCGGTGAGCGCGATCCGAAGAGTATTGGCTTTGCCACTATTCGTGCCGGCGATATCGTCGGGGAGCACACCGCCATGTTTGCCGACATCGGCGAGCGGGTAGAGATTACCCATAAAGCCTCCAGCCGCATGACTTTCGCCAGTGGAGCGGTGCGCGCGGCATCATGGCTGTATAAGCGTGATAAAGGGCTGTTTGATATGCGGGATGTGCTCAATCTTGACCAGTTATAATTGATTTATATACCATCGTGATGTGGTTGTATTGATCATAATACTATGATTAACGGACAATAATTTTATTGTCCTTTTTTTAACGATTAAAATGATGGTGATGCATTGATTTAATGGTGTAATGCTTGTTTTTATGTGTTTAATTTGATTTTTTTGCCGTTAATCTCAAGCAATGATGTTTTTAGCCCGGGATTTTGCCTTTATCATTGCGCTTTTTTGTCATTCCTCCCCGCAACCGTTTACCAACCCGAGTTTAGCGGTGTTTTTGTGGCTGCTAACCCTATTAAACGTTGAGAAGTGCAAAAATAAGAGAAAAAATGGCGCTTTGGGTAGACAAGCGGAGCTCTCATCATTAAAATGCGCCCAATTTGCCAAAAATTGACCTTGAAGGCGGTTTTTGCATTGATTTAGATCGCGATATCTGAATTAATATGCAAATATTGTGATTGATTATTCCTTGGAGGGTGTTTTGATTAAGTCAGCGCTATTGGTTCTCGAAGACGGAACCCAATTCCACGGTCGGGCCATCGGGGCAGAGGGTACGGCAGTGGGGGAAGTGGTCTTCAATACGTCGATGACCGGTTATCAAGAAATCCTCACTGATCCTTCCTACTCCCGCCAGATCGTTACTCTTACTTATCCTCATATCGGCAATGTCGGCACCAATGCTGCTGACGAAGAATCCTCCGCTGTACACGCCCAAGGCCTCGTCATTCGCGACCTCCCACTGATTGCCAGCAACTACCGCAACGAAGAAGGCCTGTCTGACTACCTGAAGCGTCACAACATCGTGGCGATTGCCGATATAGATACCCGCAAGCTGACCCGTCTGCTGCGTGAAAAGGGTGCACAGAACGGCTGCATCATCGCCGCTGACACACCGGATGCTGCCCTGGCCTTGGCGAAGGCCAAAGGTTTCCCGGGCCTGAAAGGCATGGACCTGGCGAAAGAAGTGACCACTCAGGAAGCTTACAGCTGGCAGCAAGGTAGCTGGACGCTTGAAGGCGAACTGCCGGAAGCCAAAGCGGCCTCCGAGCTGCCGTTCCACGTGGTGGCCTACGACTTTGGCGCCAAGCGCAACATCCTGCGCATGCTGGTGGATCGCGGCTGCCGCCTGACGGTAGTGCCGGCGCAGACCCCGGCAGATGAAGTATTGAAGATGAGTCCGGACGGCATTTTCCTGTCCAACGGCCCGGGTGACCCGGAGCCTTGTGATTACGCCATTACCGCCATCAAACAGTTCCTGGAAACCGACATTCCGGTATTTGGCATCTGCCTCGGCCACCAGTTGCTGGCACTGGCCAGCGGCGCGAAAACCGTGAAGATGAAGCTCGGCCACCACGGCGGTAACCACCCGGTAAAAGACCTGGATAAAGACTGCGTCATGATCACCGCGCAGAACCACGGTTTTGCCGTGGATGAAAACAACCTGCCGGCAGAACTGCGCGTAACGCACAAATCCTTGTTTGACCACACGGTGCAGGGCATTCACCGCACCGACAAGGCTGCGTTCAGCTTCCAGGGGCACCCTGAAGCCAGCCCGGGCCCACACGATGCCGCGCCGTTGTTCGATCACTTTATCGAACTGATCGAGACTTACCGTTCTAACGCCAAATAATCAGGAGCAGTAAAAATGCCAAAACGTACAGACATAAAAAGCATCCTGATCCTCGGCGCTGGCCCGATTGTTATCGGCCAGGCGTGTGAGTTCGACTACTCGGGTGCTCAGGCGTGTAAAGCGCTGCGCGAAGAGGGTTACCGCGTTATTTTGGTGAACTCCAACCCGGCCACCATCATGACTGACCCGGAAATGGCGGATGCGACCTACATCGAGCCGATTCACTGGAAAGTGGTGCGCAAAATCATCGAAAAAGAGCGTCCGGATGCCGTGCTGCCGACCATGGGCGGCCAGACCGCACTGAACTGTGCGCTGGAACTGGAACGTCAGGGCGTGCTGGCCGAGTTTGGCGTGACCATGATTGGCGCTACCGCTGACGCGATCGATAAAGCTGAAGACCGTCGCCGTTTCGACGTGGCGATGAAGAAAATCGGTCTGGACACCGCACGCTCCGGCATTGCGCACAATATGGAAGAAGCGCTGGCGGTTGCCGCTGACGTCGGCTTCCCGTGCATCATCCGTCCTTCCTTTACCATGGGCGGCAGCGGCGGCGGTATCGCCTATAACCGCGAAGAGTTCGAAGAGATCTGCGAACGCGGCCTGGATTTGTCACCAACCAAAGAGCTGTTGATTGACGAGTCGCTGATCGGCTGGAAAGAGTACGAGATGGAGGTGGTGCGCGATAAGAATGATAATTGCATCATCGTCTGCTCGATCGAAAACTTCGACGCCATGGGTATCCATACCGGTGACTCGATCACCGTAGCGCCGGCGCAGACGCTGACCGACAAAGAATACCAAATCATGCGTAACGCCTCGATGGCGGTGCTGCGTGAAATCGGCGTGGAAACCGGTGGCTCCAACGTGCAGTTCTCGGTTAACCCGAAAACCGGCCGTCTGATCGTCATCGAAATGAACCCGCGTGTATCCCGCTCTTCGGCGCTGGCGTCGAAAGCCACCGGCTTCCCGATTGCCAAAATTGCCGCCAAGCTGGCGGTGGGTTACACCCTCGACGAACTGATGAACGACATCACCGGTGGCCGCACGCCAGCCTCGTTCGAACCGTCCATCGACTACGTCGTGACCAAAATTCCTCGCTTCAACTTCGAGAAATTTGCCGGTGCCAACGACCGTCTGACCACCCAAATGAAATCCGTCGGCGAAGTGATGGCGATTGGCCGCACTCAGCAAGAGTCACTGCAGAAAGCGCTGCGTGGCCTGGAAGTGGGTGCTACCGGCTTTGACCCGAAAGTGAGCCTGGACGACCCGGAAGCGCTGACCAAAATCCGTCGTGAGCTGAAAGATGCCGGTTCTGACCGCATCTGGTACATCGCTGACGCCTTCCGTGCCGGTCTGTCGGTTGACGGTGTCTTCAATCTGACCAATGTGGACCGCTGGTTCCTGGTGCAAATTGAAGAGCTGGTGCGCCTGGAAGAGCAGGTTGCCGAAACCGGCATCAACGGTTTGACGTCGGAATTCCTGCGTACCCTGAAGCGTAAAGGCTTCGCCGATGCGCGCCTGGCTATCCTGGCCGGCGTTGCAGAGAGCGAAATCCGCAAACTGCGCCACGGTTATGGTCTGCACCCGGTTTATAAGCGTGTGGATACCTGCGCGGCAGAATTCGCCACCGACACCGCTTATATGTACTCCACTTATGAAGAAGAGTGCGAGTCCAATCCGACCAATGACCGTCCGAAAATCATGGTGCTGGGCGGCGGTCCGAACCGTATCGGCCAGGGCATTGAGTTCGACTACTGCTGCGTACACGCCTCGCTGGCGCTGCGCGAAGACGGTTACGAAACCATTATGGTCAACTGTAACCCGGAAACCGTGTCTACCGACTACGACACTTCCGACCGTCTGTACTTCGAGCCGGTGACGCTGGAAGACGTGCTGGAAATCGTGCGTATCGAGAAGCCGAAAGGCGTGATCGTCCAGTACGGCGGTCAGACCCCGCTGAAGCTGGCGCGTGAGCTGGAAGCCGCGGGCGTGCCGATCATCGGCACCAGCCCTGATGCGATTGACCGCGCCGAAGACCGTGAGCGTTTCCAACAGGCGGTGCACCGTCTGGGCCTGAAACAGCCGGCCAACGCCACCGTTTCCACCATCGAACAGGCCGTAGAGAAAGCGGCCGGCCTCGGCTACCCACTGGTGGTACGTCCTTCCTACGTGCTGGGCGGCCGCGCGATGGAAATCGTTTATGACGATATCGACCTGCGCCGTTACTTCCAGAATGCAGTCAGCGTTTCCAACGACGCGCCAGTGCTGCTGGATCGCTTCCTGGATGATGCGGTAGAAGTCGACGTCGATGCCATTTGCGACGGCGAGCGGGTGCTGATTGGCGGCATCATGGAACACATCGAACAGGCGGGCGTGCACTCCGGTGACTCCGCTTGCTCACTGCCGGCCTACACCCTGAGCAAGGAAATTCAGGATGTGATGCGCCAGCAGGTTGAGAAACTGGCGTTCGAGCTGCAGGTTCGCGGCCTGATGAACGTGCAGTTTGCGGTGAAGAACAACGAAGTCTACCTGATTGAAGTCAACCCACGTGCTGCGCGTACCGTACCTTTCGTCTCCAAGGCGACCGGCGTCCAGTTGGCCAAGGTAGCGGCACGCGTGATGGCGGGCAAAACGCTGGCCGAGCAGGGCGTAACGGAAGAAGTTATTCCGCCTTACTACTCGGTGAAAGAAGTGGTGCTGCCGTTTAACAAGTTCCCAGGTGTCGACCCGATTTTAGGGCCGGAAATGCGCTCTACCGGGGAAGTGATGGGCGTAGGCCGCACCTTCGCGGAAGCCTTCTCCAAGGCGATGCTCGGCAGCCAGTCAGGCATGAAGAAACAGGGTCGTGCGCTGCTGTCGGTGCGTGAAGGCGATAAAGCCCGTGTGGTGGATCTGGCGGCAAGCCTGCTGAAACAGGGCTTTGAGCTGGATGCCACCCACGGTACCGCCGTGGTGCTGGGCGAGGCAGGGATTAACCCACGCCTGGTCAACAAGGTGCATGAAGGTCGTCCGCACATTCAGGACCGTATCAAGAATGGCGAGTACACCTACATCGTTAACACCACGGCTGGCCGCCAGGCGATTGAGGATTCCAAGTTGATTCGCCGCAGTGCGCTGCAGTACAAGGTGCATTACGACACCACCCTGAACGGCGGCTTTGCCACCGCGATGGCGCTGAAGGCCGATCCGACCGAACAGGTGACCTCGGTGCAGGAGATGCACGCCCGCATCGGTAAGTAATCTCTCTATGCCGTAACATCAGGGCGCTGCAGTTGAATGCAGTGCCCTTTTTTTATCTCCATCAGCCAATTTGTTGTCTCGCGTTAAAAATTTCCGCTATCAATCATTCAGCAAACTGTCACTCTGTGTGATTGGTATATGCTTGATATATTGGCAAGGAACGAAGGAACGACGACAACCATGATCCTGATAATTTACGCCCATCCTTATCCCCGGCATTCTCATGCCAACCATCGGCTGCTACAGGCGGTGAAGGACCTTCCCGAGGTGGAAGTCCGTTCGCTGTACGAGCTGTATCCCGATTTCAATATTGATATCAACGCCGAGCAGCAAGCGCTGGAGCGTGCCGATCTGGTGGTGTTGCAGCATCCGATGCAGTGGTATAGCCAACCGCCGTTGCTGAAACTGTGGATCGACAAAGTGCTGGAGCACGGTTGGGCCTATGGCCATGAAGGCGAGGCGTTGGTAGGTAAAGATGTCCTGTGGGCGGTGACCAGTGGGGGGGATGAGCACCATTTCGAACTGGGCGATTACCCCAATTTTGCCGCACTGGGGCAGCCGCTGCAGGCCACGGCGCTGTATTGCGGTATGAACTGGCAGCCCTACTTTGCCGTGCACAATACCTTTACCTGCAATGAACCGGCGCTGATTGCCGCCGGAGAGGCCTACCGCCAGCGGCTGGTGGCGTATCTGATGGAACACAGTGAACCGGCGGATCAGGGAGTCGAGCATGGATAATCACCATATGATGATTGAGGGGCTGATCTATCTGGGATCGGCCGCGTTGTTCGTGCCGATAGCGGTGCGATTGGGGCTGGGCTCGGTACTGGGCTACCTGATCGCCGGCTGTATTATTGGCCCCTGGGGGCTGAAACTGGTCTCTGACGCGGAGTCGATCCTCACCTTTGCCGAGATCGGCGTGGTGCTGATGCTGTTTATCATCGGCCTGGAGCTGGATCCGAAACGACTGTGGACGTTGCGCGCCTCGGTATTTGGCGGCGGCATTATCCAGATGGCGGCTTGCGGGCTGGCGCTGAGTGCCTTTTGCTATTTCCTCGGGCTGGACTGGAAGGTGGCGCTGCTGATCGGCCTGACGCTGGCTCTATCCTCCACCGCCATTGCCATGCAGGCGATGAGTGAACGTAACCTGACGCCGTCGCCGATTGGCCGTAGCGCATTTGCTGCATTGCTGTTCCAGGATATCGCGGCGATCCCGCTGGTGGCGATGATCCCCTTGCTGGCCAGCAGCGGTGCCGTCACTACCCTGGCGACCTTTGCCCTGTCGGCGGCCAAGGTGGTGGGTGCGCTGGTGGTGGTGGTACTGCTCGGTCGTTATGTGACCCGGCCGTTGCTGCACTTTGTCGCCCGCTCCGGCATGCGCGAAGTCTTTAGTGCCGTGGCGCTGTTTCTGGTATTTGGTTTTGGCATTCTGCTGGAAATGGCCGGGCTGTCGATGGCGATGGGGGCCTTCCTTGCCGGGGTGATGCTGGCGAGTTCCGAATACCGTCATGCGTTGGAAAGCGATATTCAGCCGTTCAAGGGCCTGCTGCTCGGGCTGTTCTTTATCGGTGTTGGCATGTCGATCGACTTCGGCACCCTGTTCCACCATCCGTTGTTGATTGCCTCGCTGCTGTTGGGCTTTATGTTGATCAAGGCGGCGCTGCTGTGGGTGATTGGGCCCTGGCTTGGCGTACCGAAGCGTCAGCGCGGCATGTTTGCCATTTTGTTAGGGCAGGGCAGTGAGTTTGCCTTCGTGATTTTCGGGGCCGCACAGTTGGCCGGGGTGTTGCCGCCGGAATGGGCTAAATCGCTGACGCTGGCGGTAGCCTTATCAATGGCGGTGACGCCGTTGCTGTTGGTGGTAGCGGCTCGCATTGAGAAAAACGCGCCGAAGGACGAGCGTCCGGCGGATGAAATTGATGATGAAAACGCCAGCGTAATCATTGCCGGGTTTGGGCGTTTTGGTCAGATTGCCGGCCGTTTGCTGCTGGCTAACGGCGTGCATACCGTGGTGTTGGATCACGACCCGGATCATATTGAAACGCTGCGCAAGTTCGACACTAAGGTGTTTTATGGTGATGCCACGCGCGCCGATCTGCTGGAGGCCGCGGGTGCCGAGTACGCCAAGGTGCTGATTAACGCCATCGACGACGTGGAGGCCAATTTACAATTGACCGAGTTGGCCAAGCGGCACTTCCCACACCTGAAGGTGGTGGCGCGCGCACGCGATGTTGACCACTGGTATCAGTTGCGTCAGTTAGGGGTGGAAAGCCCGGAGCGTGAAACCTTTGAAAGCTCATTGCGCATTGGCCGCGAAACGCTGGAACTGTTGGGGCTGGATGCTTACGAGGCACGTGAAAAAGCGGATACCTTCCGACGCTACAACCTGAAAATGCTCGAGGAAACGCTGGAGAATTATCAGGATACCGAATTCCGTCTTGCCGGTCTGCAACGGGCCAAAGAGATGCTCAGTGCGGCTATCGAGCAGGATCAGAATCGGTTGGCGAGGGTACAGCAGAGTGGCTGGCGCGGTAGTATCGATGGCAAAGCACCGGAGGATGAGGTGGTAGAAGCCAAGGGGTAAACCCGGTGGGCGCAGCGTCAGGCTGCGCCCCACAAGAGATGGGTTAGCTCAGCGCTACCTTGATACCCAGGGCAATCAGCATGCCGCCCAGCAATTTATCCACTACCTTCTGGGTTTTCTCCAGCCCGCGACGCACCGGTCCGCTTTGGATCAGGAACACCAGCACCGGCCACCACAGGGCGGACAGGCCAAGGATAATCCCCGCATACCACAGTTTTTCACCCAGCCCGGAGTTGATCTGCAATACCTGAGTAAACACCGCCAGGAAGAACAGTGTGGCTTTCGGGTTGAGCAGATTACACAGATAGCCCTGCACAAAGGCACTCTTCAGACTCACCTGTTGCTGCGGCAGATTGCTGACGTTCATCTTGCTGCCACTGCGTGACAGCAATGCCTGAATACCTACCCAGATCAGATAGACCGCCCCGGCGTACTTCAGCACGTTGAACAGCCATGGTGTGGTGGTGATCACCACTGCCAGTCCGGCCACGCAGTAAGACATATGGGTCGCGACGCCGCAGATCACACCGAAGGCGGTCATCATGGCGGCCAGGCGCGGGTAGCGGGCAGCATTCTTGATCACCAGAAAAAAATCCGGGCCGGGCGACAGCATCCCCAGGGCGGCAATACCAGCAACGAACAGCGAAGTTTCAAGCATGATTTGACTCTCTGCACAAAAGGCCTAATTGCGCTGATAATAACGCCGCTTCCCCTGATGCGCATCAACCAAATGAGGTAATGTTTAACCCTATGATGGATCCTCAGTCTGAACAAACCCCGGGGCCCTATGCAGCAACTGACAACCACCGACCTACCGCCACCGCAGCGGCAACAGCGTGAAATCACCCGTCTGTGCATTCAATGTGCTTTGCTGTTGTTACAGCACGGCGCCGAAAGCATGGTGGTGGAGCAATTATCCACCCGGCTGGGGCTGGCGTTGGGCATGGACAGCGTGGAAAGTTCGATCTCGGCCAATGCGGTGGTGCTGACCACCCTCAGTAACGGTGAATGCCTGACCACCACGCGCAAGAACGTCGATCGCGGCATCAATATGCAGATGGTGACCGAGGTGCAGCACATCGTTATTTTGGCGGAGCACCGGCTGGCGGATGCGCATGATGTGGCCCGGCGCTTCGAGAAAATTCGTCCGCTGCGCTATCCGCGTTGGTTGGTGGTGCTAATGGTAGCGCTGTCCTGCGGTTGCTTCAGCATGCTGAACGGCGGCGATCAGAAAGCCTTTGCCGTGACCTTTATCGCCAGCGGCCTGGCCATGTCGGTGCGCCAAATGCTGACCGCCCGCCACATGAATCCACTGATCAACTTTTGCCTGACGGCATTTGTCGCCACCTCGGTTTCCGGCCTGTTGCTGCGGCTGCCGGTGTTCAGCCAAACCTCTACGGTGGCGATGGCCGCCAGCGTACTGTTGCTGGTGCCGGGGTTTCCGCTGATTAACGCGGTGGCCGACATGTTCAAAGGCCATATCAATACCGGGCTGGCGCGCTGGGCGATGGCCAGTTTGCTGACGCTGGCCACCTGCATTGGCGTGGTGATGGCGATGTCGTTGTGGGATCTGCGGGGGTGGTCATGAACCTGCTTTGGGCTTTGCTGCAGGACATGCTGCTGGCGGCGGTACCGGCGCTGGGCTTCGCCATGGTCTTCAACGTACCGGTGCGCGCACTGCGTTATTGTGCACTGTTGGGGGCGGTGGGTCATGGTTCGCGGATGCTGATGATGCACGCAGGCATGAACATCGAATGGGCCACGTTCTTGGCGGCGATTTTGATCGGCATGATCGGCATTTACTGGTCGCGCTGGCTGCTGGCGCACCCGAAGGTGTTTACCGTGGCGGCGGTGATCCCGATGTTCCCGGGTATCTCGGCCTATACCGCGATGATCTCGGTGGTGGAAATCTCGCATTTGGGGTACAGCGAGGCGCTGATGGCCACCCTGATGAGCAATTTCCTCAAGGCCTGTTTTATCGTTGGTGCGTTATCGATTGGGCTGTCACTGCCCGGGCTGTGGCTGTACCGTAAACGCCCCGGCGTCTGAGAATCAAGGGGTGGAAAAACGGGTATTAGATATTCTAATAAGAGCTATCTTATATATTCATATTGCTTGATTAGCCTATCGACGGCAGTTGGGGCTTTACGTATAGTGTGAGCAATTTTGCTGCCTACACAGGGTTTAACAATGATTATCAGCCTGATCGCTGCCTTGGCGGCGGATCGCGTTATTGGCATGGAAAACGCCATGCCGTGGCACCTGCCGGCGGACTTAGCGTGGTTTAAACGTAACACGCTGAATAAACCGGTTATTATGGGCCGTAAAACTTTCGAATCCATTGGTCGCCCATTACCGGGCCGTCATAACATCGTTTTAAGCAGCCGTCCCGGCACGGATACCGGGGTGACCTGGGCCACGTCGATTGACGAAGCGCTGGCCGCTGCCGGTGATGTGGAAGAAGTGATGGTGATAGGTGGCGGGCGTATTTACAGCCAGTTCCTGGCTCGCGCCAACCGCATGTACCTGACGCATATCGATGCCGAAGTCGGTGGCGATGCTCACTTCCCGGACTATGAGCCGGACGAATGGGAAACCTCGTTCAGTGAGTTCCACGATGCTGACGAACTGAATTCTCACAGCTATTGCTTCGAGATTTTAGAACACCGCTGATTGCCGGGTGTGAGTCCGACCTTCCTGAGGGCGCAAGAGATTGCGTCCTTTGTCGTTTCTGCGGCAAAATTTCCGCCGACTTTTGATTGTAACATTTTCGTCACACTTCCTGATTAGTATGAAGCCCAACTCTGAGCGCCCGGCAACTCTGGTGAATCTCGATCGCGGCGCCATTTAAAAAGGAAGCAAAGCAATGACGAGCAAAATTGAGCAATTAGACGCCGACCGCCTGACCGATCCCACCCGTCGTAAACTGCTGCTGGGCAGCGCCGGTGCCGTTGGCCTGGCCGGCTTCCTCGGCGGTGGCATCTGGACCGTTTCCGCCCAGGCGCTGGCCGAAGACTTACCGCCGAACAAGCTGCTGGGTTTCAAAGGCATTGCGGCCTCAACCGCCGATGAGGTGGTGATTGCGCCAGGCTACCGCGCCGAGGTGTTGATTTCCTGGGGGGAGCCGCTGGTGGAGGGGGCTGCCGCTTTTGACCCACAGGGCAACAATAGCGCCGCCGATCAGGAAAAGCAGTTCGGTGACAACAACGATGGCATGAGCTTCTTCCCGATTGATGACAATCACGGCGTGATGGCCATCAACAATGAATACGTTAACGAGCAGTATCTGTTTGCCCACGGTGGCAGCAAAGCCACCAGTCTGGAAGACGTGCGTAAATCTCAGGCCGCGCACGGGGTTTCCATCGTGGCGGTACGCCGCACCGGTGACAGCCAGCGCTGGGAAGTGGAGCGCCCGTCGCGCTATAACCGCCGCATTACGGCCAACACCGAGATGCAGTTCAGCGGCCCGGCTGCCGGTCATGCATTGCTGCAAACTGCGGCCGATCCTACTGGCCGCAAGGTTCTGGGCACCTTCGGAAACTGCGCTAACGGTAAAACCCCCTGGGGCACTTACCTGACCTGCGAAGAGAATTACGATACCTATTTCGGCACCCATCAGGCCGACTATAAGACCACGGCGGATCAAAAGCGCTACACGCTGAAAGTCAGCGAGCCGGAACGCAACTGGCCGGATTACGACGAACGTTTTGACGTGGCGAAGAACCCGAATGAGTTCAACCGTCACGGCTGGATCGTCGAAATCGACCCGATGAATCCAACCTCGACGCCAATCAAACATACGGCACTGGGCCGCTTCAAACATGAAAATGCCGCCGTGACCGTCGCCAAGGACGGTCGCCTGGTGGTTTACATGGGTGACGATGAGCGCGGTGAGCACATCTACAAGTACGTTTCCAAAGGCGTGGTGGACGTGGCTAATCCGGCCAACAATCGCAGCCTGCTGGACGAAGGCACGCTGTACGTGGCGCAGTTTGACGGTGATGCCGCCGGTACGCCACTGAAAGGGACCGGGCGCTGGATTGCGCTGGAGTTCGGTAAAAATGGCCTGACGCCGGAAAACGGCTTCCGTGATGAGGCTGAGGTGCTGATCTTCGCTCGCAAGGCCGCGGCACAGGTGGGTGCCACCAAGATGGACCGTCCGGAATGGATCGCGGTCAACCCGCATGATGGCCGCGCCTACTGCACATTGACCAACAACAGCAAACGTGGCGAAGAAGGCATGCCATTGAACGCGGCGAACCCACGCCCGAACAATGTCTATGGCCAGATTATTCGTTGGGATGAGGGCGGTGATGCGACGGCAGCGTCATTCTCCTGGGATATTTATGCCCTGTGCGGCAACCCGATTGCGCACCCGGAAGGGGTCAATCGCGGCACGCCAAATATCACGGCTGACAATACTTTTAACAGCCCTGACGGCTTGGGCTTTGATAAGGCCGGTCGCCTGTGGATCCTCACCGACGGCAAATACAGTAACAAGGGCGACTATGAAGGACAGGGGAACAACCAGATGCTGGTGGGCGATCCGCAGAGCGGGGAGATCCGCCGCTTTATGGTCGGGCCAAAATCCTGTGAACTGACCGGTATTACGTTCACCCCGGATTACAAGACCATGTTCGTCAACGTCCAGCACCCGGGCGAAGAGGGCGATTCTCATTTTCCGAACAACAGTCCACGTCCACGCTCGTCAGTATTGATGATTACGCGTGAAGACGGTGGGGTGATTGGCGCTTAAGACGAAAACAGTGGGGCGGCGTTGACCGCCCCGACTTGATTATGACGCGACCTGTTGGTGCACGCCATCCAGCAGATCGCGGCGGTGGGCCGGTTGGGTAAAGTACTGCTGGTCTTCCCAGCGCAACATGGTCAGATCGCCTCCCCAGCAACAGCCGGTATCGAGGCCAATAATGCCTGCCGGTGTGCCTTTGCCTTCCAGTGATGCCCAATGACCAAAGATAATGGTGTAATCGGCATCGACCAATCGTGGCAATTCAAACCAGGGTTTCAGCGGCGCAGGCGCGGTGCCTGGTGCATCTTTGCAAATCATGTCGAGCTGGCCGTTCGGGAAGCAGTAACGCATGCGCGTCAGGGCATTGGTGCTGAAACGCAGGCGTGCCAGGCCACTCAGTTCCGGACTCCAGTTGTTCGGCATATCGCCGTACATGGCGTCGAGGAACAGCGGGTAGCTGTCGCTGCTCAGTACCGCTTCCACTTCGCGGGCGCAGAGCTGTGCGGTTTCAATATCCCACTGCGGCGTAATGCCGGCATGTGCCATCACCAGTTTAAGTTGTTCATCTACCTGCAGTACCGGTTGGCGGCGCAGCCAGTTGATCAATTCATCGGCGTCCGGGGCCTCCAGCAGCGGGGTGATGCGGTCTTTGGGCTTGTTGCGGCTGATACCGGCGTAGACCGCCAGCAGATGCAGGTCGTGGTTGCCCAGCACCATACGTACCGCCGGACCCAATGAACGTACGTAGCGCAAGACGTCCAGCGAGCCGGGGCCGCGGGCGACCAGATCGCCGGTCAGCCACAGCTGGTCATGCTGAGGATCGAAAGCCACCTGGGCCAATAGCGATTTCAGTTCATCGAAACAGCCATGAACGTCGCCGATAAGGTATGTCGACATAATTAGTGGATCAGCGTTGGAATAGCTAAGCGGAACACCGGAATAGCGGTCTGGAATGGCTGACCCTGATGATCAACCATTTCGTAATGGCCTTCCATGGTACCCAGCGGCGTTTCAAGGATCGCACCGCTGGTATATTGGAATTCGCCGCCGGGCGGGATGAGTGGCTGTTCGCCGACGACACCTTCGCCCTGAACTTCAGTCTGACGGCCATTACTGTTGGTGATCAGCCAGTAACGGCCCAGCAGTTGCACATTGAAACGCCCCAGGTTGCGGATGGTGATGGTATAAGCGAAGACGTAACGTTCTTCCTCAGGTATCGACTGTGATTCCACATAGACACTTTGTACCTGAATACATACGCGGGGTGAATCAATCATGACCACTACTCCTTATTGCTGCGGCGTGGGATTGGCTGAAAGCCAGTTGGCCAGCTTACAGTATTGCGCCACAGAAATATTCTCTGCTCTCAGTATCGGATCGATACCCAACTCCGTCAGTTGCTCCGGGGTGAACAGGTCGCCCAGGCTGTTACGGACGGTCTTCCGGCGTTGGTTGAACGCCTGAGTGGTAATACGGCTCAGCATGCGCACGTCGCCCACCGGGTTCGGGTTCACCAGGTGTGGCACCAGACGCACCACGGCGGAATCCACTTTCGGCGCCGGGGTGAAGGAGGTCGGTGGCACTTCCAGCACCGGGATTACGTTGCAGTAGTACTGCGCCATCACGGTCAAACGCCCGTAGGCCTTGCTGTTCGGGCCGGCAACCAGGCGGTTAACCACTTCTTTCTGCAACATAAAGTGCATGTCGCGAATGGCCTGAGTATAGCTGAAAAGGTGGAACATCAGCGGCGTCGAAATGTTATACGGCAGGTTACCAAACACGCGCAGCGGTTGGCCAGCCTGCTCGGCCATTTCGGCAAAGTTCACCGTCATGGCATCTTGCTGGTGAATGGTCAGTTTGTCTTTCAGCTGCGGGTGGTTCGCCAGGCGGGCCGCCAAATCGCGGTCCAGCTCAATCACCGTCATGCGATCCATACGTGCGCCGACCGGCTCGGTCAGTGCGCCCAGGCCGGGGCCGATTTCAACTACCGCTTCGCCCGGCATCGGGTGAATGGCGGAGACAATGCTATCGATGACAAACTGATCGGTTAAAAAGTTCTGTCCAAAGCGTTTGCGGGCAAAGTGCCCTTGGTGGACTTTATTATTCATTACAATTAATTATCATTTTAATGGCGAGATTCAAGGCCGTTTTAAAACTGCCTGCATCGGCGGTGCCGGTGCCGGCCAGTTCCAAAGCGGTACCGTGGTCGACCGAGGTACGGATAAAAGGCAAACCGAGGGTAATATTTACCGCCCGGCCGAACCCTTGGTATTTTAGCACCGGTAGACCCTGATCGTGATACATCGCCAGCACCGCATCGGCATGTTGCAGATACTTGGGCTGGAACAGGGTGTCCGCCGGCAGTGGGCCGATCAGATGAATACCTTCAGCACGCAGCGCGTCGAGCGCCGGGATGATGGTATCTATCTCTTCATGCCCCATATGGCCACCTTCCCCGGCATGCGGGTTCAGGCCACAGACATAGATCTGCGGTTGAGCGAGGCCAAATTTGGTTTTCAGGTCATGGTCGAGAATGCGGATGACTTCATGCAGGCTTTGCTGGGTGATAGCGCCAGGCACCGCCAGTAAAGGCAGGTGGGTGGTCGCCAGCGCCACGCGCAGCTCTTCAGTCGCCAACATCATCACCACGCGATCGCAACCGCTGCGATCGGCAAAGAATTCGGTATGGCCAATGAACGGCACGCCGGCGTCGTTGATCACCGCCTTGTTCACCGGGCCGGTGATCAGCGCGGCGAATTCACCGTTCAGACAGCCGTCACAGGCGCGCGCCAGAGTTTCCACCACGTAGGCGCTGTTGCCCACGTTCAACTCGCCTGCCACCACCGGATGAGCAGTAGCGACCGGCAACACCGTCAGCGTACCGGCGCGCTGTGGCTGAGCAGGCTGCTGTGGCTGATAGGTGCGCAGTTGCAACGGCAGGTTTAACTGTCGGGCGCGTTCAAGCAACAAGGCCGGATCCGCGCACACCACCAGTTCAACAGGCCAATCCTGTTGCGCCAGCGCTGCCACTAAATCCGGCCCAACCCCGGCAGGCTCGCCGGGGGTGATTACGATGCGATTATTGTTGTGCATTACCGTCAAGGATCTTCACGTAAGCCTGAGCACGTTGTTCCTGCATCCAGGTTTGCGCTTCTTCAGCAAACTTGCGGTTGAACAGCATGCGGTAAGCGCGATCTTTCTGCGCTGCATCGGTTTTGTCGACCTGACGCGTATCCAGCAACTGAATCAGGTGCCAGCCGAAGGAAGAATGCACCGGTTGGCTGACTTCGCCTTTGCTCAGCTTCATCAACGCGTCGCGGAAGGCCGGATCGTAGATGTCTGGAGAAGCCCAGCCCAGATCGCCGCCCTGCAGTGCAGAACCCGGATCCTGAGAAAGCTGTTTGGCTTCGTCAGCAAACTTGGCGCGGCCGCTCTTGATTTCTTCGGCTACCGCTTGCAGCTTGGCGCGTGCTTGATCGTCGGTCAGCACCACAGAAGGTTTCAGCAGAATGTGACGAGCATGAACCTCGGTAACGGACACCGACTGGCTGGAGCCACGGATGTCATTCACTTTCAGGATGTGGAAGCCTACGCCGGAACGGATCGGCCCAACCACGTCGCCTTTTTTGGCGTTAACCAGTCTTTCGGCGAACAGGGTAGGGATTTCCTGCAGCTTGCCCCAGCCCATGTTGCCGCCTTTCAGCGCCTGGGAGTCAGCAGAGTAGGAGATCGCCAGCTTGCCGAAGTCGGCACCGCCGTTGATTTCGCCCATCAGTTTTTTAGCCAGGGCTTCCGCGTCGTCCACCTGTGCCTGCGACGGGTTTTCCGGCAGTGGGATCAGGATGTGGCTGATGTTCATTTCGGTATCGCTACCGTTCTGAGCGCCGACCTGAGTGGCCAGGGAGTCAACTTCCTGAGGCAGGATAGTGACGCGGCGGCGCACTTCATTGTTACGCACTTCCGTAATCAGCATTTCCTTGCGGATCTGCGAACGATAGGTGTTGTAGTTCAGGCCTTCATACGCCAGACGGCTGCGCATCTGATCGATGCTCATTTTGTTCTGTGCGGCGATGTTGCCGATGGCTTTGTCCAGATCGGCGTCAGAAACGTTGATGCCCATTTTCTTGGCCATCTGCAGCTGGATGTTATCCATAATCAGACGTTCAAGGATCTGGTGACGAAGCGTTTTGTCATCCGGCAATTGTTGGCCGGCCTGCTGCGCATTGAGCTTCACCGACTGCAACAGGGTGTTTACGTCGCTCTCAAGGACCACGCCGTTATCCACGACGGCGGCGACTTTATCCACTTCTTGGGGTGCTGCGAACGCGGTATTGGCACAAACCACCAATCCGAGAATAAGCGTTCTCCAGTTCTTCATACATTTCCCATTATGTAATCCGCAAATGCGGGTTAAAGTTCTCGTTTTCAAAGTGTTACAAAGCATCAAAATGCACGCTGGTAAGGCAGAATGCCGGAACGCAGCATTTCCGCGGAGCCCAGACTGTGATCGCTGCTCAGGCCACGCAGTTCGACGTTGAACGAAACTTTGTTGTCATAAACACTGGTATTGTTGCTGCCATTCCAGTCGGTGATCTTACGCTCATAGCCCAAGGTCACTGCCCAGCAGCACGTGTTGTACTTCACGCCGAGCAACTGATCGGCGGACTGTTTGGCACGGGTGTCGTAGTAATAAGCACCTACGACGGCCCAACGATCGGCGATTGGCCAACTGCCGGTGACACCCACCTGCGAAATACCGTCCTGATAGGCCGGAACCTGCGTGGTGTTCAGTGCCGTCTCAATATACTCCGGCGTGGCGTAACGGTAGTTCAACTGCAATACACGTTCAGAATCCTGACGGTATTCCAGTACGCCGTTGCCCAGCGAGACGCTATTCAGGCGCGTATCATACTGCAGGCCGCCGCGCAGGCCCCAACGATCGTCGATCTTCCAATAGGTGTCGCCGGCCCAGGCCAGGCTGCCGGTGTCATCATTGTTATCGTAACCTGTGGTTTGGTCACCGGTACGTGAACGGCTGAAGTAGTAGATTTGACCCACGGAAGCATTAAAACGTTCAACCAGCGCGTCATCATAAATTCGCGTGGTCAAACCGGTAGACACGCGGTTCTGTGAAGCGATGCGATCCAGGCCGCTGTAGGTACGGTCACGGAACAGGCCGGAGTAGTCGGTTTGCAGCAGTGTGGTGTCGTAGGTGTAGATATTGCTCTGATCGCGATACGGCACATACAGGTACTGCATGCGCGGCTCAAGGGTCTGGGTATAGCCTTCCGACCAATCCATTGGGCGATCGAACACCATTTTGCCGTCGACCTTGAACTGCGGCAAGACGCGGTTAACCGAGTCTTCAAGACCTGGCGCGTTGTTGCCGGTACGGGTCTTGTAGTTGGCGGCGAAACCGTCAGGAATATCCTGCTGATAGTGGGTCGCCAGCAGTTTGGCTTCGGTGTTCAGACTGCCCCAGCCGTTGGTCAGCGGCAGGCTCAGCGTCGGTTCCATATGCAGACGAGTGGCGTCCGGACTGTAAGGGTTGACGCTGATAAACTTGGCCGCCTGGCCGTAGATGCGGAAATCAAACGGGCCGAGATCGTCTTTATAGTAGTTCAGGTCCAGCTGTGGCTGAACTTTGTACGAGTCTGACCGGCTGCGATCGGTATCGTCGTAGATCTGGAACTGTTTGGAACTTAAGGTGGCGTCCCAGTTATCAATGGCATAGCCGAGGCTGAATTTCTGCGTGGCATAACCGTCGGTGGTGGAACCGTAGGTTGAGTCCAGATCGGTAAAGTATTTGGAATCACTGACCTTGGTGTAGTCGACGTTGAAGCGCCACACCTGGTCCATCACGCCATTGTGGTTCCAGTAGAATAACCAGCGTTTGCTGTCGTCAGGGTTATTCTTGCTGTATTCCTTGTCGTCCGGCAACCAGTCGAATTCCATCAGACCCAGGCCAGGCTGCACCAGATAGCGGAATTCGTTCTGCAACTGCAGGCCGCGTCGGGACATGTAGTGCGGCGTGATGGTGGCGTCGAAGTTCGGCGCAATGTTCCAGTAATACGGCAGCATAAATTCAAAGCCATTGCTGCTGCCATATTTTGCATTCGGGATCAGGAAACCGGAGCGACGTTTATCACCGACCGGCAATTGCAGGTACGGGCTGTAAAACACCGGCACACCGCCAATCTTAAAGCGGGCGTTCCAGATTTCCGCTACCTGTTCTTCACGGTCGTGGATCACTTCGGAACCGACCACGCTCCAGCTGTCGTCACCCGGCAAACAGGAGGTAAAGGTGCCGTTTTCCAGAATGGTGTAACGGTTGGCGCCGCGCATCTTCATCTTGTCGGCGTCGCCACGCCCCTGACGGCCTACCATTTGGTAGTCACCCTCATAGACGTCGGTATCTTTGTTGTTCAGGTTTGACCAAGCCTTCGGACCTTTCAGCTTGATCTGATTGTCGCTGTAGTGCACATCACCGGTAGCGGTCACGGTGCGCACCGGATCGGTCTGCCCCGGATTTTGCGTCTGGGTCAGTTCCACCTGCTTGGCGGTCAGAGTGCTGTTGCCTTGTTCAATATTTACGTTACCGGTGAACAGCGCGCTTTTCGGATAATCCGTGCGAGAGTCATCAGCGTTGATAGTGACAGGCAGGCTGTTGGGGTCGCCACTGACCAGCGGTTTGTCATAAACAGGAACGCCAAGCATACATTGCTCGGCCAGATCAGCCAGGGCATGCTGGCTGTAGAGTGCCGTCCAAATCAGTGTGGCCAGCAGTGTTGGGAAACTTTTTTTCATACGCGGTTTTGGTGTTCCGTCATCAGAGGCGTCATGTCCGGCAAACGGTCAGAGACTATATTACTCATCTGCGTTGCGCTAGTGTTAAATCCGGCCGTTTACTTGCGTCGTCGATAGGCGCAAAGATAAATGACAGGTATGATAATCCAAATCCTGAGAAAAATCGCCTTAACCCTCACCTAAGACGGGAGGGAGCAGTCGGCTTTCGGCATGATAATTGAGGAGTATATGCAGTATTGGGGAAAACTGCTCGGGGTCATCGTGGCCATTTGGGCTGGCGCGGGATTCTGGGGTGTAGTTTTGGGGCTGATTGTCGGTCATATGATCGACACTGCGCGCAGCAATAAGCGCAGCCGGGGCTTTTTCGCCGGCCAGCAAACGCGGCAAACGCTGTTTTTCCGCACCACTTTTCAGGTGATGGGTCACCTGACCAAATCAAAAGGACGCGTTACCGAGGCGGATATTCAGATCGCCAGCCTGTTTATGGATCGTTTGCAACTGCACGGGGAAGCCCGTACGGCAGCGCAGCAGGCTTTTCGTGAAGGTAAACAGAGCCAGTTTCCGCTGAGAGAAACGCTGCAGCAGTTCCGCAGCATTTGTTTCGGCCGTTTTGACCTGATTCGGATGTTTCTGGAAATTCAAATCCAGGCGGCATTTGCCGATGGCTCGCTGCACCCGAACGAGCGTCAGGTGCTGTATGTGATTGCTGAAGAGCTTGGCATTTCGCGTGCGCAGTTCGATCAGTTCCTCAGCATGATGGAAGGCGGGCGTCAGTTTGGCGGTGGTCAGCAGGGCGGTTATTCGCACGGCGGCTACCAGCAGGCGCAACGTGGGCCTACGCTGGAGGATGCCTGCAAAGTGCTGGGTGTCAGCAGCAGCGACGATGCCACCACCATCAAGCGTGCTTATCGCAAGCTGATGAGCGAGCACCATCCGGATAAGCTGGTGGCGAAAGGTTTGCCGCCGCAAATGATGGAAATGGCCAAGCAGAAAGCGCAGGAAATTCAGGCAGCGTACGACCTGATCAAGCGTGAGAAAGGTTTCAAATAATAGCGGGCTCTGAATGCCTGACAGGGGCCCAGCATGCTGGGCCCGTCTTTATAATGCCACTCAGAAATCCGGTTCGACGCGAAAGTGCATTGGCGTCTGGAATGCCGGGTGGGTAATTCGCAGTTCCTGTGCATGCAGCTGTAATCTGGGCGCCATGGCTTTGGCTTCTGGAGGGGCATAGAAACCGTCGCCGAGGATCGGGTGGCCCAACGCCAGCATATGCACGCGTAACTGATGTGAGCGGCCGGTAATCGGCATGAGTTTTACCCGCGTGCTGCCATCGGCATCGCGTGACAGCACCAGATATTCGGTTTGCGCCGCTTTGCCGGTCTCGAAACACACTTTCTGCAACGGCCGGTTCGGCCAGTCACAAATCAGTGGCAAATCTACCAAACCTTCGTCCTGCTCCAGATGGCCCCATACGCGGGCGATATAAGACTTCTTCGGCTCACGCTCGCGGAACTGGCGCTTAAGCTCGCGCTCGGCAGGCTTGTTCAGCGCCACTACAATCACGCCGCTGGTTGCCATATCCAGGCGATGTACCGATTCTGCCGCCGGAAAGTCCGCCTGAATGCGTGTCATCAGGCTGTCTTTGTTTTCCGGCGCACGGCCAGGTACCGACAGCAGGCCGCTCGGTTTGTTGACCACGATAATGTGCTCATCCTGATACAGAATATGCATCGGGCCCTGCGGGGGATTGTAAGGTTCCATCTTGTTGACTCCGCTGAAAGTGACGGTACGGGGAACCGCAGTTCCCCGTCGCACAAATTACTGGTGAGTCACGACCACCAGACGGATCGCATCCAGACGCCATCCCGCTTCATTCAGGTTAACCAGCACCTGCTTGCGGTTGAACTCCAGCGTTTCGACTTCGTCATCACGGATGTTCGGGTTGACTGCCTTCAGGGCTTCCAGACGCGCCAATTCGGTGCTCAGCTTGTCATCCGCTTCCTGTTTAGCCAGTTCAATCAGCGCACGGGCCTGCTCTTCAACCAGGCTTTCCGCCTGTTGCAGCATGGCATGCACATCCTGCTGCACCGCGTTGACCAGCTTGCTGGAGGTGTGGCGATTAACCGCGTTCAACTGGCGGTTGAAGCTTTCGAATTCAACCTGTGCCGCCAGATTGGTGCCTTTGCGGTCCATCAGCATGCGGATTGGTGTCGGGGGCAGGAAGCGGGTCAGTTGCAGGTGCTTCGGCGCCTGTGCCTCAACCACGTACACCAGTTCGACCAGCAGGGTACCGACCGGCAGCGCCTTGTTTTTCAACAGGGAGACCGCACAGCTGCCGGTATCGCCGGACAGGATCAGATCCAGACCGTTGCGGATAATCGGGTGCTCCCAACTGACGAACTGCGCATCTTCACGCGACAGGGCCTGTTCGCGATCGAAGGTGACGGTGCAGCCGTCCTGCGGCAGGCCCGGGAAGTCCGGCACCAGCATATGGTCGGACGGCGTAAGGACAATCAGGTTGTCGCTGCGATCGTCCTGGTTGATACCGACGATATCGAACAGGTTAAGCGCAAAGCCCACCAGATTGACGTCGTTGTCCTGATTGGCGATGGCTTCTGCCAGTGCTTGCGCTTTCTCACCGCCGTTGGAGTGCATTTCCAGCAGGCGGTCACGGCCCTGCTCCAGTTGCACTTTCAGGTGGTCGTGCTGCTGACGGCAGGCATGAATGAATTCATCCAGCCCTTCCTGCTCGGTCGGCGACGCCAGGAAACCGATCAGTTGCTCGTAGCCGCTGTCATAAATGGTGCGGCCGGTCGGGCAGGTATGCTCGAAGGCATCCAGCCCTTCGTGGAACCAACGGCCCAGTACCGCCTGAGCGGTGTTTTCCAGGTAAGGCACCATGATTTGAATGTCATGCATCTGGCCGATACGGTCCAGACGGCCGATACGCTGTTCCAGCAGATCCGGGTTGAACGGCAGATCGAACATCACCAGGTGGCTGGCGAACTGGAAGTTACGGCCTTCAGAACCGATTTCCGAGCACAGCAACACCTGAGCGCCGTCTTCTTCTGAGGCGAAGTAGGCGGCGGCACGGTCGCGTTCGATAATTGACAAGCCTTCGTGGAATACGGCAGCGCGGATCGCTTCACGTTCACGCAGCACCTGCTCCAGTTGCAGCGCGGTGGCGGCGTGGGCGCAGATCACCAGTACTTTCTCGTGACGGTTGGCCACCAGGTAATTCAGCAGCCACTCAACGCGTGGATCGAAGTTCCACCAGGTGGCGTTTTCGCCCTCGAACTCCTGATAAATTTGCTCCGGGTACAGCATGTCGCGCGCGCGGGCATCGACGGTTTTCTTCGCGCCCATGATGCCGGACACTTTAATCGCGGTCTGATACTGGCTCGGCAGCGGCAGCTTGATCTGGTGCAGGTTACGGTGTGGGAAGCCTTTGACGCCGTTACGGGTGTTACGGAACAGCACGCGGCTGGTGCCGTGGCGGTCCATCAGCATGGTGACCAGTTCCTGACGCGCCTGCTCACTGTTGTCGCTGTCGCTGTTGGCCGCTTTCAGCAGCGGTTCGATGTCCTGCTCGTCAATCAGTTCACCCAACAGGTTCAGCTTGTCATCGGTCAGACGTTCGCCGCTCAGCAGCAGGGTGACGGCGTCGGCCACCGGGCGATATTTCTGCTGTTCGGCGACAAAGTCGTGATAGTCGTGGAAACGGTTCGGATCCAGCAGACGCAGACGGGCGAAGTGGCTCTGCTGGCCAAGCTGTTCCGGGGTTGCGGTCAGCAGCAACACGCCGGGAATGTGCTCAGCCAGTTGCTCAATCACCTGATACTCGCGACTTGGCGCGTCTTCGCTCCAGGCCAGGTGGTGAGCTTCATCGACCACCAGCAGGTCCCACTGGGCGTCGGCCAGCTCTTCCAGACGCTGCTTGTTGCGGCGCACGAAGTCCAGCGAGCAGATCACCAGTTGTTCGGTTTCAAACGGGTTGCTGCTGTCGAGTTTGGCCTCTGAGTAACGGCTGTCGTCGAACAGTGAGAAATACAGGTTGAAGCGGCGCATCATTTCGACCAGCCACTGGTGCTGCAGGGTTTCCGGCACCACGATCAGTACGCGCTCGGCGCGGCCTGCCAGCAATTGCTGGTGAATGATCATCCCGGCTTCGATGGTTTTACCCAGGCCGACTTCATCCGCCAACAGCACGCGCGGTGCGTGACGCTGACCGACTTCATAGGCGATATGCAACTGGTGCGGGATCAGGCTGGCGCGCATGCCGCGCAGGCCGGCAAACGGCAGACGATACTGCTCGCTCTGGTATTTACGCGCACGGAAGCGCAGGGCGAAGCGGTCCATACGGTCGATCTGGCCGGCAAACAGACGGTCCTGCGGCTTGCTGAAGGTCAGCTTGCTGTCCAGCAGCACTTCGCGCATTGCCACACCGCTCTCCTGGGTATCCAGGCGGGTGCCGATATAGGTCAGCAGGCCGTTATCCTCTTTGACCTCTTCCACCTGCAGCTCCCAGCCTTCGTGGTTGCTGATGGTGTCGCCCGGGTTGAACATCACGCGGGTGATTGGCGAGTCATTTCTGGCATAGAGGCGGTTTTCGCCGGTTGCGGGGAAAAGCAGGGTAATCATGCGCGTATCCAGCGCCACGACGGTACCCAGTCCTAATTCGCTTTCCGTGTCGCTGATCCAGCGTTGACCAAGTGTAAAAGGCATATATTGTCGGCTCGATTCTTTAAGTAAGTCTTGTTACCGGGCGAGAAGGCCGCGGCACCCGTATCAAACGTCTGCTAATCCCGATTTATTTTAATATGGCGGGCAATAGCTATTCATCCCATGCATACATCATCGATGGCATGGGTGGAGTGTGGTCCAGAATTTGGGAAGGGCGCTATGGTAATGGAAGGCGGCGCGTTCGTCACCTGCAAAACCCGATGATTTTTCTTAACCCTTCGCCAACGCCCGCAGGGCGGGCGGGATGTTAAAACAGGCCCATCTGTCCGGTCACCAGAGTGGTAAAATCGTCATGTAAAAATGGCAGTATGGCGTCAGCCACCGGTTCCAACTGGCGCTCGAGATAATGGGGGTAATCAATTGCCGACTGCTGGGTTTCCAGCGGCTCTGGCCCGGCCATGGTCATCACATAGCTGATCCAGCCGCCGTTCTGGTATTGCAGCGGTCGCCCCTGCTGACGATTATAGTCGTCAGCGATGCGGGCTGCGCGAACATGTGGCGGGACGTTACGTTGATATTCGTCCAGCTTTCTGCGCAGCCGCTTGCGGTAGACCAGCCGATCGTCGAAGTCGCCGTTAAGCGTTTGGCTAACGTATTCACGCACAAAATCCTGATACGGCTGCCGCTTGAAAATACGTTGGTAAAGCAGCTGTTGGAACTGCTGTGCCAGCGGTGTCCAGTCGGTACGCACCGTTTCCAGCCCTTTGTACACCATCTCTTCGCTGCCGTCCGGTTTGGCGATCAGCCCGGCATAGCGTTTTTTACTGCCCTGTTCGGCACCGCGAATGGTGGGCATCAGGAAGCGCGAATAATGGGTTTCGAACTCCAGCTCCAGCGCATTTTCCAGCCCGTACTGTTGCTGTAAATGTTGTTGCCACCATTGGTTCACCTGTTGCACCAGGGTCCGGCCTATTTGCGCCGCCTGTTGCTCGTCATGCGGCTGCTTGAGCCACACGAAGGTGGAATCGGTATCCCCGTAGATCACCTGATAACCCTGAGCCTCGATCAGCTCGCGCGTCTGGCGCATGATCTCATGGCCACGCAGGGTGATCGACGAGGCCAACCGCGGATCGAAAAAGCGGCAGCCGCTCGATCCCAGTACGCCGTACAGCGCGTTCATAATGATCTTTAATGCCTGGGACAAGGCTTTGTTCTGTTGACGCTTGGCTGCCTCACGCCCCTGCCAGATCTGTTCGACGATCGCCGGTAGACAGTGTTTGCTGCGCGAGAAGCGTGCATGGCGGAAACCGGGTACCGAATCGGCATCGCCGGGGTGCTGCATGCCTTCCACCAACCCGACGGGGTCGATCAGGAAGGTGCGGATGATCGACGGGTACAGGCTCTTGTAATCCAGCACCAGCACCGAGTCATACAGGCCGGGCTGTGAATCCATCACAAAGCCACCAGGGCTGTGTTCTTCCGGTTGCTCGCCGAGGTTGGGGGCAACAAAGCCCAGCCGGTGCATGCGCGGCATATACAGATTGCTGAACGCGGCCACCGAACCGCCGCTGCGGTCGGCGGCCAGTCCGGTCACCGTGGCGCGCTCCAGCAGGAAGGTCAGCAGATCGGTCTTGGCGAAGACTCGCGTCACCAGTTCGCAGTCCTTCAGGTTGTAGCGTGCCAGCGCCGGTTTGTCTTCGGCAAAGCGCCGGTCGATTTCCGCCATTCGCTGGTAAGGATTGTCGATCGACTTGCCTTCTCCCAGCAGTGTCTGCGACACATGCTCGAGGCTGAAGGAAGGGAAGTTCCAGGTGGCGGACTTCAGTGCCTCGATGCCGTCAATAATCAGCCGCCCGGCGGCGGAGGCAAAAAAATGATTCTGCTTGAAACCGTGTTCACGCCACTCCAGCAGGTTGCCGCCACGACCAAATCGTAACGGGATTTGGTAACGCTCTGCGTGTTTTTGCAGGACCCGTAAATCGAACTGCACCAGATTCCAGCCAATGATGGCGTCGGGATCGTGTTGTTCCAGCCACTGATTCAGCCTTTCCAACATTTGTGGGCGGCTGACACAGTACTCCAGGTCAAAATCCAGCGCCTCATTGCCACCGTTAGCCGGCCCGAGCATGTACACCTGACGCTGACCGCAGCCTTCCAGCGCGATCGAGTAGAGCTCGCCATGGGCGGTGGTTTCAATGTCCAGCGAGACCAGTTTCAACGTGGGGCGATATTCCGGGGCCGGCTTCATCTGGCCGTTGATCAGCGGGCCATTGCCGTTGGCCTGGCCGCTGAACCACACCGGTGCGGTGATAAAGCGTTCCATCAGGTAGCGTTCCGGCGGACGGATATCGGCCTCGTAGAGATTGACGCCGCCGTCTTTCAGCAGCCTTTCCAGTTTGATCAACTGACGGTGCTGACGGCAATAGAGCCCCAATACCGGGCGATGATGAAAATCGGTCAATGGCAGCGGTTTTAGCTCCCATTGGCGTTCTTCACGCAGCAATTGCTCAGCGCGTTGGCGCTGTTCGGCTGGGATAAAGGCGACTGAGGTCTGCGGCGACAGGCGAAGTTGCTGCGGGCCGTGATCGGTCGCCAACCAAAACTCCACCTCGGTGCCGGCGGGCGTATCACGCCAGTGGCGGGTGAGCAAGAAACCCTGTTGGAGTGACATCACGCTGTTCCTGACAAGCTAAGCTAAAGGGGGGAATAGATAAGTTATAGTATGGGTTTTTATACAGTAATTGTCCATTACCGCACAGTTCTGCCAAAAACGCATACAATTCACCGGTTGACTCGTTTCCGGCGGCACCTGACAATCCCACGCCCACGCGCTTTGGATAACCAACAGAGGTTTAATGGAAGCCTATTTACAGCATTTGATCACCCAGTCTTTGGCTTTCACTCTGATGGTCGTCATGTTTGTCGCGTTTTTGGAGTCGCTGGCGCTGGTCGGGCTGCTGTTGCCCGGTACGGTGATGATGGCCAGCATCGGTGCGCTGATCGGCAGTGGTCAGGTGGACTTCTATTATGCCTGGGCTGCCGGGATCGTCGGTTGCCTGCTGGGGGACTGGATCTCTTATTTTATCGGCCGCGCCTTCAAAGGGCCGTTGCACCGCTGGTCATTCCTGAAAAAGAACAAGGCGATGCTCGACAAGACCGAACATGCGCTGCATCAACACAGTATGGCGACCGTTCTGATTGGCCGCTTTGTCGGCCCGACCCGCCCGCTGGTACCGATGGTGGCGGGGATGCTGGACTTACCGCCGTACAAATTCGCACTGCCAAACATTATCGGCTGTATCACCTGGCCGCCGGTCTACTTCTTCCCGGGGATTCTGGCCGGGGTGGCGATCGACATTCCCGCCAGCGCCAACAGCGCTTTATTCAAATGGCTGCTGTTTGCGGTGGTGGTGTTGATCTGGCTGGCCGCCTGGCTGAGCTGGCGCTGGTGGCGTGAAGGCAAGCGCAGCGCCGATCGACTAAGCAACTGGCTGTCACCGGTACGGCTGCGGATGGCCTGCGTACTGAGCTGGATCCTCGCGCTCACCACCTTTTATTATCTGCACCAGCAGCCGTTGATGCCGGTTTACCGGCATTTGCTGTGGAAGGTGCTGGCCGGGCAGTAACCAGGGGGTTATTCGCCTCAGATTGTGACAAAGCCCGTTATTAGGGAGAGCGTGCCGAAGGGGTCGTAGCGGCTTGTCCGCCGACCAATTTTCCGGGAGCAAATTGGAACGACTTCCAGTCGGCCCGTAGGGTGGGACACATGGACGTGTCCCATAATGGCCCTCGGTGCGCTAGGCCCGGGNNTTCAAAGACAACTTTGTCATCAAACTCGGGGGCGTAATGCCCCTCGGTGCATTACTGGAAGAAAGCCTCTAACTGTTCGAACACCCGCACGTCTTCGCTGTGGCGTTTTACCTGCAGCACATCTTCGAGTTTTTCCACCTGGCTGATCATCTGCATCAGCCGCTGGTCGTCCGCCACCAATAGCCAGATACGGCTCTGCTTGCCGTCTTTCAGCGGCAGACACAGAATGCCCTCTACGTTGAAGGCGCGGCGGGCAAACAGGCCGCACACGTGCGACATCACGCCGGGATGGTTACGTACCGTCAGCTCCAGGATCACCTGTGGGTTATTGTGTTGTTCTGACATGGCTTATTCTCCAATCATGTCGATGTTGGCGGCACCCGGCGGCACCATCGGGAAGACTTTTTCATTGATATCAATCAGCGCGTGGATCAGGCAAGGGCCGGGCCGTTGGATCGCCTCGGCCAGCGCGGCCTGCGGATCTTCTGCGGCGTTCAAATCGCAGGTATCCAGCCCGAAACCGGCGGCAATCTTGATAAAGTCGGTACGCTTGGGATAGGCGGCGGCAAAAATGCGCTGCTGGTAGAACAACGTTTGCTGCTGATGCACCAGCCCCAGCGCCTGGTTGTTCATCAGGATAATTTTCACGTCCAGATCCTGCTCGACGGCGGTGGCCATTTCCTGAATGTTCATCATCAGGCTGCCGTCACCGGAGAAGCACAATACCTTGCGCTGCGGTTCGGCCAGGGCTGCGCCGATCGCTGCCGGCAAGCCGAAGCCCATGGTGCCCAGGCCGCCGGAGGTCAGCCACTGGCGTGGACGGCTCAACGGATAGGCCTGCGCCACCCACATCTGATGCTGGCCTACATCGGTGGTGATGATGGCGCTTTCGTCCACGCAGCGCGCAGTGGCCAGCACCAGCCCGTAGTGACTCAGCGGATCTTCGGCGTTCGGCATGCTGAACGGGAACTCGCGCTTCAGGCCGTTGACGGTGTCCAGCCATTCGCTGCGCGGCTGCGCCTCAATCTGTGGCAGCAGCTGTTGCAGCACCTGGCCGACGTCGGCATGAATGGCAATGTTGGCCTGTTTCACCTTGCCCAGTTCGGCACGGTCGATATCCACGTGAATGATGCTGGCGTTCGGGCAGAACAGTTCGGTTTTGCCAATTGCCCGATCGTCAAAGCGTGCGCCCAGAACGATCAGCAGGTCGGCCTCTTGCAGAATGAAGTTGGTACTGCGCGCCGCGTGCATCCCCAGCATGCCCAGCGACAGCGGGTGCTGTACCGGCATGGCACCCAACGCCATCAGCGTCATGGTGGTCGGCAGGTTGGCGCGTTCCGCCAACTCAATCGCCTGTTGGTGAGCATTGGCGCAGATGATGCCCCCGCCCAGGTACAGCACCGGGCGCTTGGCCTGGTTGATCATCGCTGCGGCCTGCGCTACGGCAGTGGCCTCGAAGGCCGGTGCGGCGTCGGGAACGGCGATCGGCGGCAGTTCATCCCAATCGATCACCGCGGTTTGTACGTCCTTCGGTACGTCGATCCACACCGGGCCAGGACGGCCGGATTCGGCGATACGGAATGCGTCGCAGATCACCTGTGGCAGTTCACGGATATCGCGCACCAAATGGTTGTGCTTGGTGATAGGGATCGAGATGCCGTAGGTGTCTACTTCCTGAAAGGCATCGGTGCCGATCATCGAAGAGGGCACCTGGCCGGTGATGCACACCAGCGGAATGGAATCGAGCTTGGCGTCGGCGATGGCGGTCACCAGGTTGGTGGCGCCCGGCCCGCTGGAGGCGATGCACACCGCAGCTTTACCATTGGCGCGTGCCATGCCTTGCGCCATAAAGCCCGCGCCCTGTTCGTGGCGTGCCAGTACGTGATGAATGCGGGTGCTTTGGCTCAGTGCGTCATACAGCGGCAGCGCCGCGCCACCGGGAATGCCGGCGACGGTGGTGATGCCCTGACGTTCCAGCAGATGAACGATCAACTGTGCGCCGGTGAAGCGGTTGCCTTGCTGTGGCGTGCCCGAAATTGCCATGTTCCTATCCTTTCTCAAGGCCGGTTCGCTTTTCTGGGCAGGGGGCTGAAACTAAAAACCCCGCCCGGTTGCGCCGGCGGGGTTTGGGAATCGATGCGTTGATTCGGACCCTACGGCGCATTGCCGACGACCACCACCACACGCACGACGACCATCACCGCGGCTGGTAGCGCGGTAACTAGTAGGGTCGAAGTCAGCGAGGATGCGATCACAGGGAACCTTATCATCAGTAAAAAAAGTCAGGATTTTATAAAACCACAGGCGAAAAATTCGCACAACAGGTTTATTTGCGCAGCATAAAAAACGCGCGGCAGATCACGGTTTGTGTGAAATGCCCAACACCCGGGCTTCCGGCGCACTGCCGTCCAGCAATGCCTGGGTTGGACCGTCGTAATAAATGCGTCCATCGACTACCAACAGGGTACGTGGCGCGATGCGCGCGGCGTCATCCAGGTTGTGGGACACCATCAGCAGCGTCAGGTTGCGCTGGTCACACACCTCCCGCAGCAGGTGCAGCATCTCATTGCGTAACGCCGGATCGAGCGCCGAAAAGGGTTCGTCGAGCAGCAAGATGGGGCGTTGGCGGATCAGACAGCGCGCCAGGGCGGTACGCTGACGTTGGCCGCCGGAAAGCTGGGACGGCAGACGTGGCAGATGCTCTTCCAGCCCCACTTGCCGGGCAATCTGTGCCAACTGCTGCTTTTGCTGCTCATTCAGCCGCAGCCCCGGATCCAGCCCCAATCCAATGTTCTGCGTTACCGTCAGGTGGGCAAACAGGTTGTTTTCCTGAAACAGCATCGAGACCGGGCGTTTGGCCGGTGGCGTGGCGGTGTGAACGCTGCCGTTCAGCAGCAGCTTGCCGCTGGCGGCCGGCAGGAACCCGGCGATCAGGCTGAGCAGGGTGCTTTTGCCTGCCCCACTGGGGCCAAGCACCGCGACACGTTCGCCTGGCTCAATGCGCAGGTCAAAGCGCATCGGCAGGTGCTCATACAGGTAGGTCAGTTTTTCAAGCTCTATCATGGCGGCCCGGTAAGCGTTCGATCAGGGTAAACAGCAGGAAACACAACAGTAGCAACAACAGTGCGGTGACCGCGCCGTCATTACTGCGATAGGCGCCAATCTGCTGATACAGGTAGTAAGGCAGAGTGCGGAAGTGCTCGTTGCCAAACAGGGCCACCACGCCGAAATCGCCGATCGACAGCACGCAGGCAAAGGCCAGCGCCTGGGCCAGCGGGCGGCGCAACGCTTTCAGCTCGATAAGCCGCAGCCGCTGCCAGCCGTGGATATCCAGCGACAGACACAGTGGGTTGTAGAGTTCGGCCAGGTCGCGCATCGGGTTTTCCAGCACTTTCAGCGCGTAGGGCACCGCCATCAGTGCATTGGTGAGGATCACCAGTGCGTACGGCGACTGTGGCAGCCCGACGGTATCGCTCAGCAGCAGGAAGAAGCCGGTCGCCAACACGATGCCCGGCATCGCCAGGATCACCATGCCGCTCAGTTCCAGTGCATGGCCCCAGCGCAGGCGCTGTTGCAGTTTCAGCTCACGGCTGCTCCACAGCAGCATCATGGTCAGCACCACGCACAGTGCGCCGGCACCGAGAGCAATACGCAACGAGGTAAACAACGCCTGCCACAGCACCTGCTGTTGCAGCACGCTGACCAGAGTTTGGTTGGCACCGTCAGCAATCACCGCCAACAGCGGGGGTAACAGCAGTAGCAGGGCGGCGACGATCAGCAAAAAGTCGCTGACCCGGCGCCCCAGGCTGTCTTCCGGGTTACGCCAGACGTGGGCCTGGGTGTTGCCGACCGGCAAGGCCTGGCTCAAACGCTGGCTGAGTACCACCAGCCCCAGGCAGCAGGCCAGTTGGATCAGCGCCAACAGCGCGGCGCGGCTGAGATCGTAGTCATAGCTGAGCGCCTGGTAGATCGCCAGTTCGATGGTGGTGGCCTGTGGCCCGCCACCCAGTGACAATACGGTGGCGAAGCTGGCAAAGCACAGCATAAAGATCAGCGCCCCGCTCGGCAGGATCTGGCGGCGTAGTGCCGGCCACTCGACAAAACGAAACTGTTGCCAGCCGCTCATGCCGAGTTGTGCTGCCAGTTGGCGCTGTTCGACCGGAATATTTTCCAGCGCCTGCAACAGCAGGCGGGTCGCCAGTGGCAGGTTGAAGAACATGTGGGCCAACAGGATGCCCTGCAGGCCATAAGGCGAGAAGCTGTAATTAATGCCCAACCAACCGCACAGCGCGGCCAGCCAGCCCTGTCGACCATAAACGCTGAGCAGGCCGAACACCGCCACCAACACCGGCAACACCAGCGTCATGGCGCACAGCCGCAGCAGTAATTGGCGTCCGGGGAAACGGCGGCGGTACAGCGCGCGCGCCAACAAAATGGCGGGCAGCACCGAGATCAGCGCGGACAGCAACGCCTGCCAGAAGGTGAAACGCACCACATGCCACAGATAGCTGTCCTGCCATAGACCTTGCCAGTCGCTTTCCGGCGCGTGCCGCCACAGCGAACCCATCGCCAGTGCGGCGATGGTCAGGATCAGACCGGCAGCCAGCAGCCCCGGCCATAGCCAGCGTGGGATCAGTGGCTGACGGCGGTTTGCCATGCCCGGATCCAGTTGCCGCGTTGTTTGGCCACTTCTTCAGCGCTGTATTGCAGCGCGGTCTGCGGGACGGTCATTTGCTCAAACCCGGTCGGCAGCTGGGTTTTGATCACCGGGTACATCCAGTTGCCGGTGGGAATACTGTTCTGGAACGCCGGGGTCACCATAAATTGCATAAAGCGTTCTGCCAGCTCGGGTTGTTTGCTGGCCTTGAGTTTGCCCGCCACTTCGACCTGCAGATAATGGCCTTCGCTGAAGTTAGCGGCGGCGTAGCTGTCTTTTTTCTCTTCGATCAGATGGTAGGCCGGGGAGGTGGTGTAGCTGAGCACCAGGTCACCTTCGCCTTTCAGGAACAGGCCGTAGGCTTCACTCCAGCCCTTGGTCACGGTGACGGTTTTCTTCGCCAGCTTTTGCCAGGCTTCGGGGGCCTTGTCGCCATAAACTTTCTGCATCCACAGCAGCAGGCCGAGGCCGGGGGTGCTGGTGCGCGGATCTTCGTAAATCACCTTCCAGTTCTGGTCACTGTCGACCAGCTCCTGCAGGCTTTTTGGCGGGTTCTTCAGCTTTTCTTTGTTGTAAACGAAGGCAAAGTAGCCGTAGTCATAAGGCACAAAGGTTTTATCCTGCCAGCCGCCGGGGACGCTCAACTTCGCGCTGTCGACGTCGCTTGGCGCGAATAAACCGGTTTGTTGCGCAGCCTGCAGCAGGTTGTTGTCCAGCCCCAGCACGACGTCGGCGGCGCTGTTTTTCCCTTCCATGCGCAGGCGGTTAAGCAGCGAAACGCCGTCTTCCAGCGCGACGAACTTCAGCTCACAGTCACACTGGGCCTCAAAGGCTTTTTTGACCGCCGGACCCGGGCCCCAGTCGGCAGCGAACGAATCATAGGTGTAGACCGTCAGCGTGGGTTTGGCGAACACCGGTGCGGCGCACAACAACAGTAATAAGGGCAGGCTTTTCTTGACCACTTTGCACTCCTGAAAATTTAGGGGGGCAAGGGTATCTGAGGGGGCGATCGGCTGCTGCCGGTTCGCTGGGCTCAAATCCCTCCGCCGGTATTGACCGGATCAGGTTCGACGGGTTTGTTCTCAGCAAATTCGGCACGCCGCCGTTTTGCACCCCGTTGAGACGGCGCCATTGTAAAGACTAACGGGCGCCGGTGAAAGGCGCTTATGCTTCCGGCGGCGCAAACCAGGCGGATTTAAAATCAAACCAGCCGAGGGTGTTCATCCGCACGCCGCGCATGCTGCGTTGGCCGTGCAGTTGCAACCAGTGGTGGAACAGCGGGTGTAACTGATGATTACTGACCAGGCGTTGGCCAAAATCGGCCAACGGTAAGGCATTGGCACGCCACAGCGCGGCGTCCTCAGCGAGATCTTCATTCATGCAGTGCTGCATCAACGGCAGTTCATACAGAGTGGCGAACAGCGAGAACTCCAGCGGCAGATAGAAGTTGGCGCTGCCGAGCCACAAATCGCTGATGGCTTCGCCTTTATGCCAGGTGTCGTAATCCACAACCTGGATCTTCAGCTTGATGCCCTGCTGCGCCAACAGGGGTTCGATCGCCTGTTGAATGGCGTGGAATTCCGAATGCTCGCTGTAGTAGGTCAGCGTCAGTTCGGTCAGCCCGGCCGGTTTGGGCTGCTGCGCCAGAGCCCGATTATGGTGCCAGCGCGGCAGAAGGCCGTAGGCCGGTGACCAATAGCGTTGATAGACCGGGCCGGCATTGCTCAGCAGCGAAATGGGGTTGATCAACTCGCATAGCCAGCTGCGAATAGCCGGATCGGCCGCCAGCGGCGAACGCTGGTCGAACAGCAGGAAATAGCAGCCTTCTTCCAACCGGCTTTCCAGCTCATTTTTGCCGGTATCGTCTGCCTGCAGTTGGACGCCGGAATGCACCAGTTCCTCAGTCACTTCCGGCAGTACCCAAATATTCACCTCATCAATCAGCGCGCGGTAGCCAAAATAATCGTCAAAGGCGTGAATTTTCATCTGGCTGCGGTGGTTGCGCACCACGCTATACGGCCCGGTCCCCACCGGGTGGCGTGAGAATTCCGGCAGGCTCTGCCATTCACGCGGCAGGATCATCGCGGGCACGCTGCCCAGCAGCCACGGCAGCCAGTAATCGGGGCTGTGCAGATGGACGTCGATCACATAAGGCGTCGGTGAAGTCACTCGTTCAATATGGGAAAACAACGGCTGTGGCATCAAGCGGGTAAGCGAACTGATGACATCCTCCATTTCCAGCTCGCGGCCATGGTGAAAATGAATCGCCGGGCGCAGATAAAAACGCCAGTGCTGTGGAGTTAATGGCTGCCAGTGATGCGAAAGGTCAGACTCCAGTTCCCCGTTTTCCTCATTTATCCGCGTCAGGCCGCTGAAAATTTGCCGTGCCAGATGGGTTTCCGAACGCCGCAGCGCCGAACCGGGCAACAGGTTGTACAACTGGCGATAGTAGAGCACCCGCAGAATGTGTTTCCCCTGACGAAAGCTGCGCCCCAGTTGGGATAGCAGCATCTGCCGCACCACGTTTTTATCGCCGACCAGTTGCACCAGTTGATCGATGCGGTCCTGCTCCAGCAATTCCTCCGCCCGCTGCTGTTGCAACGCCAGACCGGTGTAATGAAAGGTGAGCCGTGAACGCTTGCCGCGCCCCGACTCTGCCTGCCAGGTTAGCCAGCCCTGCTGCTGCATGGCGCCCAGTAACGAACGTACGTGGCGGCGCGAGCAGCTGAGCACTTCGGCCAGCTCTTGCAGGGTCGTTTCTGTCGGCTCGCCGTGGCAACGCTGCCACAGGCGAATGAACTGCTGTTGCAATCTGGAGGTGGACATAAAAGAGGAACGCTCCGGCATCAACCCATCAATTTATCTTTCCCTATATTACGCCGATAATTTTCCTCAATGAAAGGGGGAGGGCGACGGATGAAAGTTTTCTTGTCAAAACAGTTCTATCAGCGGTATTTCACAGCGGTGCGCCGCCAACGGGCCGACTGGTTGGGGCTGGTGCCTGAACAGGCGCGGCTGGAGATACTGGCGCATGTAACCCAATGGGATATCCATAGCATGACAGATAAGCAATACCGCGAGCACCTGTGAGGCTCGGGTAGAAAAAGTTTCTGAGTAATGGTGTTGTTCACCAGCCAGTGGGGTCATACCCACTGGTTTTTTTATTATGGGTCGCGGTGATGTTCTTGCAATTTTGCCACCGTAGCCTAAGGTTCTGTCTTCCGCTTTAGGGTCAGGAACAAAGATATGAAACGCCAGCGCTGGCTGCCACGCCGCTTTAATCCGATCTTTGCCGCATTCCTGCTGATTGCTTTTCTTTCCGGCATTGCCGGCGCGCTCTTGGCGCCGACGCTGAGCCTGTTCCTGACCACCGAGGTCAAGGTGCGGCCGCTGTGGGTCGGCCTGTTTTATACCGTTAACGCCATTGTCGGCATTGCGGTCAGTTTCCTGTTGGCCAAGCGTTCGGATACGCGCGGAGATCGGCGCAAGTTGATTCTGTTGTGTTGCCTGATGGCGGTTGGCAACTGTCTGCTGTTTGCCTTTAACCGTGACTACCTGACATTGATCACCGCCGGGGTCTTGCTGTCGGCGATTGCCAATACCGCGATGCCGCAGATCTTCGCGCTGGCGCGGGAATATGCCGACAGTTCGGCGCGTGAAGTGGTGATGTTCAGCTCGGTGATGCGTGCGCAACTGTCGCTGGCCTGGGTGATTGGTCCGCCGCTGTCGTTCACACTGGCGCTGAACTATGGATTTACCGTGATGTTCATGATTGCCGCGGCGACCTTCGCGATCTGTGCATTGCTGGTGTGGTTTACCCTGCCTTCGGTGCCCCGTGCGGCTCCGGTCGAGCCGGAGAATGTACTGGCGGCGACCCCTTCGGCTCCTATCGCCCCTGTCAGCGTCTGGCGCAACCGCGATGTACGGCGCTTGTTTATTGCCTCGATGCTGATGTGGACCTGCAACACCCTGTATATCATCGACATGCCGCTGTATATCACCGCCGATCTGGGCCTGCCGGAGGATCTGGCGGGGCTGCTGATGGGGACCGCCGCCGGGCTGGAGATCCCGGCAATGTTGCTGGCCGGTTATTACGTCAAACGGTTCGGTAAGCGCAACATGATGCTGTTCGCCGTGGCGGCCGGCATTCTGTTTTATGCCGGATTGGTGGTGTTTAAATTTAAGCTGGCACTGATGGTGCTACAGCTGTTCAACGCCATATTTATCGGCATCATCGCCGGTATCGGTATGCTCTATTTCCAGGACCTGATGCCAGGCCGACCGGGCGCGGCAACCACGCTGTTTACCAACAGTATTTCCACCGGGGTGATCCTGGCCGGGGTACTGCAGGGGGCGCTGGTGGAAAACCTGGGGCACTATGCGGTTTACTGGTTGGCGACCCTTCTGGCGGTGGCGGCGTTGTGGATGAGTGCCCGCGTGCGGGAAGTGTGAGCTTAAACGTCACCAACCTTGACGCATGTCATTGAGAACATGACGCCATCCCCCCAAGCTGAACGGACCCGGAACGCGATGAGCGCGTTCCCGCCCATCTTGCTGCTGAGATGCCGATCCGTTTAGAAAAGTGGGTATGTTATGGATAAACTAACGCCGCTCAAGCCCGTCCCTTCTCTGTGTGCCGTCGTTGCCGCCTTGCTTATCTGGTTTGTGATCCCCGTGCCTGAAGGGGTGGAACCCAATGCCTGGCATTTGCTCGCGCTGTTTATCGGCACCATCATCGCCATCATTGGCAAAGCTATGCCCATCGGCGCCGTTTCGGTGGTGGCGATTGCGCTGGTGGCCGTCACGGGCGTCACCAATCCCGGTAAACCCGGTGCTGCGCTGAATGATGCGCTCAGCGGATTTTCCAACCAGTTGATCTGGCTGATCGGCTTTTCGATCATGATCTCCCTTAGTCTGAACAAAACCGGGCTGGGGGCGCGTATCGGCTATTACTTTATCTCGCTGTTCGGTAAGAAGACGCTGGGCATCGCCTATGCGCTAACGCTGGCGGAAACCACTCTGGCACCGGTGACCCCAAGCAACACCGCCCGTGGTGGCGGGATTATCCATCCAATCATGAAGTCGATCGCCGACAGCTTTGGCTCCAAACCCGAGTTGAACACCTCCGGCAAGATTGGCCGTTATCTGTCGCTGGTAAATTACAATATCAACCCGATCACTTCGGCGATGTTTATCACCGCGACCGCACCTAACCCGTTGATCGTCAGCCTGATCGCCAAGGGCACGCATGGCAACTTCGAGCTGTCCTGGTCCATGTGGGCGGTGGCCGCGCTGGTGCCGGGGTTGTGCTCGCTGATCGTCATGCCGTTGGTGATTTATCTGCTCTATCCGCCGGAGGTGAAAAGCACCCCGGATGCCCCGCGTTTCGCACGCGACAAGCTGCAAGCGCTGGGACCGGTGACGCTGCCGGAGAAAATCACGCTGGCGGTGTTTGCCTTGCTGCTGGTGCTGTGGGCCGGTATTCCGGCGATGATCTTCGGCCCGGCGCTGGCGGTCAACCCGACCACCGCCGCGATGATTGGCCTGGCGGTGCTGCTGGCGACTGGCGTGTTGAGTTGGGAAGATGTGCTCAGGCACAAGGGGGCCTGGGACACGGTGGTGTGGTTCTCCGCACTGGTGATGATGGCCAGCTTCCTCGGCAAGTTGGGGTTAATCAGTTGGTTGTCGCAAACCGTGGGCAACGGTATTGATCATATGGGGATGAGTTGGGTTGGCGGCACGGTATTGCTGACCATTATCTATCTGTATTCGCATTACTTCTTCGCCAGCACCACCGCGCACGTTACCGCCATGTTTGCCGCCTTCTTTGCCGCCGGCATTGCGCTCGGCGCACCGCCCGCGTTGCTGGGCTTGATTCTGGCCTTCTCTTCTTCACTGATGATGTCGCTGACCCACTATGGTACCGGCACGGCACCGATTGTCTTCGGCTCCGGCTATGCGACGCTGGGTGAGTGGTGGAAAACCGGTTTGGTGATGAGCATAGTTAACTTGCTGATTTGGATGTTGATTGGTGGGGCGTGGTGGAAATGGCTCGGTTATTGGTAATACCCGTCATACTTGAAACTGCCGCTGTGTTAGCTGCGTAAGTGCACCCCTGTCACTTAGTTCACTAAGCTCCAGGGGATTTACTGACTTGCCGCCTTGCCGCAGTTCCAATTATTTAGGGTATTTGCCGATGATCAGTTCAGGAAGGCCGGCTGCTGCGCTTCGTAGCGGGAAATATCCACTTCGTGTTGCAGCGTCAGACCGATGCTGTCCAACCCGTTAATCATGCAGTGGCGGCGGAAGCTGTCGATCTCGAACGGATAGCTTTTGTCACCGGCTTTCACCGTCTGGTTTTCCAGATCAACTTCAAATTCAATGCCTTCGTTGGCCGCGACCAGTTGGAACAGCGTTTCCACGTCCTGCTCACTCAGCTTAACCGGCAGCAACTGGTTGTTGAGCGAGTTGCCGTAGAAGATATCGGCGAAGCTGGGGGCAATCACCACTCTAAAGCCGTAGTCGGTCAGCGCCCAGGGGGCATGCTCACGCGATGAGCCGCAACCGAAGTTTTCACGCGCCAGCAAAATGCTGGCGCCTTTGTAACGCGGTTGGTTCAGTACAAACTCCGGATTTGGCTGCTGGCCGGCATCGTCCAGAAAACGCCAGTCGTTAAACAGGTGCTGGCCAAAGCCGGTGCGCGTTACCTTCTGTAAAAACTGTTTTGGAATAATGGCATCGGTATCGACGTTAGCCGCATCCAAAGGCACCACTAAACCGGTATGTTGAGTAAATTTAGCCACGGTTGCGTCCCTTAGTGAATATCACGGATATCGGCGAAATGGCCGGCAATAGCGGCCGCAGCGGCCATTGCCGGGCTGACCAGGTGAGTACGTCCACCGCGGCCCTGGCGCCCTTCGAAGTTACGGTTGCTGGTGGATGCGCAGCGTTCGCCCGGGTTCAGGCGGTCGTTGTTCATCGCCAGGCACATCGAGCAGCCCGGCAGACGCCATTCAAAACCGGCATCGATAAAGATTTTATCCAGACCTTCGGCTTCCGCCTGCGCTTTCACCGGGCCAGAGCCTGGTACCACGATGGCCTGAACACCGCTGGCAACCTTGCGGCCTTTGGCGATGGCCGCTGCTGCGCGCAGGTCTTCAATACGTGAGTTGGTGCAGGAACCGATAAATACCTTGTCGATCGGCACGTCTGTCAGCTTGATACCCGGTTTCAGATCCATATAAGCCAGGGCTTTTTCGGCCGAGGCGCGCTCACCCGGATCGCTGAACGATTCTGGCGCGGGGATGGTCTGGTTGACGGCGATAACCTGACCCGGGTTGGTGCCCCAGGTCACCTGTGGCGCGATGTCTTCAGCGCGCAGGGTAACAATGGTGTCGAATTTGGCATCGTCGTCGGATTTCAGCGTGCGCCAGTAGGCAACGGCCTGTTCCCAGTTATCGCCGGTTGGTGCAAACTGACGGCCCTTCAGGTAATCAAAGGTGGTGTCGTCCGGCGCAACCAGCCCGGCTTTGGCACCCATTTCGATCGCCATGTTGCACAGCGTCATGCGGCCTTCCATGCTCAGCGCCTGAATGGCTGTGCCACAGAATTCCACCACGTGGCCGGTACCGCCGGCACTGCCGGTTTTACCAATCACTGCCAGTACGATGTCTTTAGCGGTGATGCCAACGGCGGCATCGCCGGTCACTTCAATTTTCATGGTCTTGGCGCGGCCCTGTTTCAGGGTCTGGGTCGCCAGCACGTGCTCCACTTCAGAGGTGCCGATACCAAACGCCAGTGAACCGAAAGCGCCGTGAGTCGCGGTGTGTGAGTCACCACAGACGATGGTCATGCCCGGCAGCGTCATGCCCTGCTCAGGGCCGATCACGTGTACGATGCCCTGATACGGGTGGTTCAGGTCATACAGCAACACGCCAAACTCTTCGCAGTTCTTGATCAGCTCTTGCATCTGAATGCGCGCCATCTCGCCACTGGCGTTGATGTCTTTGGTTTGGGTGGACACGTTGTGGTCCATGGTGGCAAAAGTCTTGCCCGGCTGGCGCACTTTACGGCCCATGGCGCGCAGGCCGTCGAACGCCTGCGGGGAAGTCACTTCGTGCACCAGGTGGCGATCGATATACAACAGCGGGGTTTCTTCCGGCGCCGAGTAGACCACGTGGGCATCGTATAATTTCTGATATAACGTTTTAGACATGTTATGCCCCCTGAGCAACAAAGCGGGCGATGATGTCACCCATTTCATCGGTGCTGATGGCTGGACCAACACCGGCCAGATCGGCGGTGCGGTAACCCTGTTCCAGCGCCTGATTGATGGCGCGTTCAACGGCATCGGCCGCTTCGCTGGCACCCAGGCTGTAACGCAGCAGCAGGGTGGCTGACAGGATCTGGGCGATCGGGTTGGCAATGCCTTTACCCGCGATATCCGGCGCTGAACCACCGGCCGGCTCGTACAGACCAAAGCCCTGTTCGTTCAGGCTGGCGGAAGGCAGCATGCCCATCGAACCGGTGATCATCGCACATTCGTCGGACAGAATGTCACCGAACAGGTTGGAGCACAGCAACACGTCGAACTGCGACGGGTCTTTGATCAACTGCATGGTGGCGTTGTCGATGTACATATGCGACAGCGACACATCCGGGTAATCCTTGGCGACCTGATTGACCACTTCGCGCCACAGAATGGAGCTCTGCAATACGTTGGCCTTATCAATCGAGGTCACTTTGTTGCGACGCTTGCGGGCGGACTCGAAGGCGATGCGGGTAATGCGTTCGATCTCGAAGCGGTGATAAACCTCGGTATCGAAGGCGCGTTCTTGCATGCCCTGGCCTTCGCGGCCTTTTGGCTGGCCAAAGTAGATGCCGCCGGTCAGTTCACGCACGCACAGAATATCGAAACCGCGGGCGGCGATGTCGGCACGCAATGGACAGAACTCTTCCAGCCCCTGGTACAAACGAGCAGGGCGCAGGTTGCTGAACAGTTTGAAGTGCTTACGCAACGGCAGCAAAGCGCCACGTTCAGGCTGCTCTGCCGGCGGCAGGTGTTCCCACTTCGGGCCACCGACTGAACCGAACAGGATGGCGTCGGCTTGCTCACAACCGGCGAGGGTGGCCTGTGGCAGCGGGCTACCATGGCGATCGATGGCGATGCCACCGACGTCGTATTCGGCTTCGGTGATACGGATGTCAAAGCGCTGACGCACTGCGTTCAACACTTTACGTGCTTGGGCCATTACTTCCGGGCCGATTCCGTCTCCGGGCAAGACGGCAATGTGGTAAGTCTTCGTCATGTTCACACCGTTTCCTGATTATTTTGATGTTTGCTTTGCTGCAGACGCTGTTTTTCTTTTTCTACCTGCTGGGAGCGCCAAATATTATTTAATACGTGAACCATCGCCTTGGCGGAGGATTCCACGATGTCGGTCGCCAGACCCACGCCGTGGAAGCGGCGGCCGTTGTAGGACACCACGATATCAACCTGGCCCAGGGCGTCGCGGCCCTGGCCTTTGGCGGTTAACTGGTATTTCACCAGTTCAATGGGATAACCGGTAATGCGATTGATGGCCTGATAGACCGCGTCAACCGGCCCGTTACCGGTGGCCGCTTCGGCTTTCTCTTCTTCGCCGCAGATCAATTTCACCGATGCGGTGGCCATGATGCTGCTGCCTGACTGCACGCTGAAGTAGTCCAGGCTGAAATGCTCGGGCTCTTCCTGCTGCTTATTAATGAAGGCCAGGGCTTCCAGATCGTAATCGAACACCTGACCTTTCTTATCGGCCAGCTTCAGGAAGGCGGCGTACAGATTGTCCAGGTTGTAGTCCTGTTCTTTGTAGCCCATCTCTTCCATGCGGTGTTTCACCGCCGCGCGGCCGGAACGGGAAGTCAGGTTCAACTGCACATCTTTCAGACCTATGGTCTGCGGGGACATGATTTCGTAGTTTTCACGATTTTTCAGCACGCCGTCCTGATGAATGCCAGAGGAGTGGGCGAAGGCATTGGAACCGACGATCGCCTTGTTGGCAGGGATCGGCATATTACACAGTTGGCTGACAATTTGGCTGGTGCGGAAAATTTCCTGATGATTGATGTTGGTGTGCACGTTCATGATGTCCTGGCGCACTTTGATCGCCATGATCACTTCTTCCAGCGAGGTGTTGCCTGCGCGCTCACCAATGCCGTTCAAGGTGCCTTCTACCTGGCGTGCGCCGGCTTGCACTGCGGCGATAGAGTTGCCGACCGCCATCCCCAGATCGTCGTGGCAGTGCACAGAGATAATGGCCTTGTCGATATTCGGTACGCGGTCATACAGGGTGGTGATAATGCCGCCAAACTGATTCGGCGTGGTGTAGCCCACGGTGTCTGGAATATTGATGGTGGTGGCACCGGCGTTGATGGCGGCTTCTACCACACGACACAGGTTATCGATCGGCGTACGGCCTGCATCTTCACAGGAGAACTCTACGTCGTCAGTGTAGTTACGGGCACGCTTCACCGAGCGGATTGCCATCTCCAGCACTTCGTCGAACGAGCGCTTCAGCTTGGATTCAATATGCAGGGTGGAGGTAGCCAGGAACACGTGAATACGGAAGGCTTCGGCCACGCGCAACGCTTCGGCTGCGACGTCGATGTCTTTATCCACGCAACGGGCCAGGCCACATACACGACTGTTTTTAATCTGGCGGGCAATGGTTTGTACGGATTCGAAATCGCCCGGTGAGGATACCGGGAAGCCGACTTCCATGACGTCGACACCCATTCTCTCCAGCGCCATCGCTATCTGAATCTTCTCTTTCACGCTCAGGCTGGCTTGCAGCGCTTGTTCGCCATCACGCAGCGTTGTATCGAAAATAATGACTTGTTGGCTCATCAGGGCGTTCCTTATCGTGTTTATTTCACGCTAAGCGGGTAAAAAAAAACCCGCGCAGTAGCGCGGGTTTGTTATGAGGGTGGGCTAAATCAGCTCTGAACTGCGTCCACCGGCATACCGCGCAAACAAGATGCGTTAAGTAGTAGGCCTAGTAGACGGTAAGTACGGTTCATGGCGGTTCAGCTTCTCTAAAATAGTTTCGTTGCCTAATTTGATACGTTATTGGCTTGGTCATGTCAACACCTGATTGAAAATGAGGGTACTCACTGACCTCCTGATTAACGTTCCGCGGCGAACAGAAGATAGTTCGGTAAAAAATGACATTGTCAGATAAAAGGCAATGAAGGATTTGCGGGCCTGTTAGCATAAATGAAATGAATATATATCGTCGCAATTGCTTCTGATGTTCATTAGGTTAAAATTAAAGATGCAAAACGACAGAAGGCATGCTAGCCAAAAGAAAAATAGGGGTGGTTATATTTTTTCCATCAATATGTTTGTGGTTTGTTATGTTTTTTATGAATTATTCATAGAGTTAATGGCTATCAGTAATTAATGAGGGGGTTTTATTAAAGGAAGTGGTTATTAACCGTATTTTTATCGGAGTAAGTAAGGGTGAGGAACAGAAGTTAAATGAAGGTGCAAAGAGAGGTTTGTGAAGTTAACCGATTTAAATGGTGTGTGTGATCTCTTCCCGCGAGAAAAATGGATGTGATGTGCGGCAGGTATTAACTTTTAACCATGTTTGTATATAGGACGTTGCTTGAGCTCGGTTTAAATGAACGGAGCGAGAGATAACTAATTCTGCTTTGTGCGATTAGAACAGCGATGAATTATCACTCGTTAATTGTACTTTGGGGATTATCTACACAGGACTTAGTGGAGTGGAATATGTCGGAATATAATTCAGAAGTTATCACTGAGAAAGAAACCAGCGATTTGCATTTACGCAGTGTCGATCTGAATTTGCTAACGGTGTTTGATGCCGTTATGCAGATGCAGAATATTACCCGGGCCGCGAGCTTTTTGGGGATGTCGCAACCGGCAGTGAGCAACGCCGTTGCGCGCTTGAAACTGATGTTCAATGACGAGTTGTTTGTGCGCTGTGGGCGCGGGATCCAGCCTACTGTAAGGGCCAGGCAGCTTTTTGGGCCGGTGAGGCAAGCATTGCAGTTGGTGCAAAATGAGCTGCCTGGCGCGGAGTTTGAACCCTTTACCAGTGAGCGAGTCTTCTCCATCGCCATTTGCAGCCCACTTGATTTGCGCTTGGGATCCGCGCTAATCAACCACCTGAAGGAAATAGCGCCTCAGACCCATTTAAAAATAAAATCATATATAACGAGTAGTATTGATAGCCAATTGCGCTACCAAGAGGTTGAGTTCGTTATTGGCTATGCCTGTTTTGAATCGGCAGAGTTTAAAAGTGTGAGGCTTTTTGAGGATGAACTGGTGCTGGTTCTTGCCAAGAAACATCCGAGAATTGAAAAAGCCATCACGCCGGAACAAATTCTTGGGGAGCAGCATGCGGTGGTTTCGCTGGATATTTTTAACTCCTTCAGTAAGCCTTACTATATAGAGGAGGCGATGCAGCGCGTCGTGGCTCAGCAATGTACCGATTTATACAGTGTGCTGAATATGGTATCCAATACTGACATGATTGCCATAGTTCCTGCCTGGCTGGCTCAGCAGCAGGCTGAAGCATTACAGCTGCGTTTTATTCCTTTCCCCTGCAGTGAGAATAAGGTGACCTGTTATCTATCCTGGCATGAGTCGGCAGAAAGAGATAAGGGACATCTATGGATGAAAGGTATGCTTGGCCAGTCTGATATGTCTGAGTAAATCAGCCGATTATTACCCCCGAGGTGGTAGTTTCCCGTTGGGGGAATAATTTTTCCCATTCGTTGGTTAGGAATTACCTTGGGTTTATGTAAGATATATCTTGGCTTAAGTGTTCTGAATTAACCGCTTCCGCATGACCTCGGTAGTTTCATTGAAAATTATTATAATGAAATTATATTCTGAAATATTAATTACAGTTGGTGTTTTTATCTGTTTTCTTCGGTGCCTGTCGAACCCGCGTTTTGTGACCTGGATAAAACCTTTTCATCACCCTTCTGTCCAATGAGAGGTTGCGGTGAAATTAACCTGGGTTTTAGCTCACACTTCTACGCTGAAATCTCTTTTCCCGTTGCCAGAGAGTAGGTAGACTGCGCGAAAAAAAGTAAACACGTGTAAGCTGAGATGCAGAGCAAGATGGCCTGCTCAACGCTAACTGTTTGATTCATTTCAGGCTCAGGGCGCTATGATCAATAATCTGCTGCAATACCATTTGACTCACCGTATACAGCACCAAATTTCCCAGCGTGCCGATCGCACAGCTTTTCGCCAATGGTCTCCTGCTGGAGAGACCCAATTGACCTGGCAGCAGGTCGATACGCATATCAACCACATTGCCAGTGCGCTGTTGGCGTTGGGCACCGAGGTGCAGGAGCGTATCGCGATCTTTGCCAATAACAGCATGGCCTGGTCGCTGGCGGATTTGGCAATCCTGCGGTTACGTGGGGTCAGCGTGCCGCTGTATGCCACCAATACACCGGCCCAGGCGGCTTTTATCATTAATGACGCCGATATCCGCATTCTGTTCGTTGGCGAACAGGCTCAGCTGGATGCTGCCATCGCATTACGCGGTGTCTGTCCGCAATTGAACCACATTATTGTGTTTGATGACGGCGTTGATCTGCGCGGTTGTGAGATTGCTCAGCACCTGAGCGCCTTTGAGCATGAAGCCGATCCGGCGGCGTTTGAATCGCAGCTGCAGCAACGCATTGCCGATTGCGATCTGCGGGATCTGTTCACACTGATCTACACCTCCGGTACCACCGGCGAACCTAAAGGGGTGATGCTGGATTACCGCAACCTGGCGGCACAGCTGTATCTGCACGATGAGCGACTGACGGTAACGGAAGAAGATGTCTCTCTCAGTTTCCTGCCGATGTCGCATGTGTTTGAACGCGCCTGGAGTTTCTTCATCATGCACTCCGGTGCGCAAAACGTGTTTTTGCCCAATACCGACTGGGTGCGTGAGGCCATGACGGCGGTACGCCCGACGCTGATGTGCGCGGTGCCGCGGTTCTACGAAAAAATCTTCAGTGCAGTGCACGAGAAAGTTGCCCGTGCCCCCTGGCTGCGCCGTGCACTGTTCCACTGGGCAATTGTCTGCGGTGAGCGTAAGTTCCTGCAAGAACGCGCCGGTAAGCCTCTGGGCAAGTTGTTTGATCTTTCCCACCGTTGGGCCGATAAGCTGGTGTTGAGTAAACTGCGCGGCATTCTCGGCGGGCGGGTGCGGTTCTTGCCGGCTGCCGGTGCCAAACTGGACGACAATGTGATCCTGTTTTTCCAGGCGATGGGCATCAACATCAAATATGGTTATGGCATGACCGAGACCTGCGCCACCGTTTCCTGCTGGGAAGAGGGCAATTTCCGCTTTGGCTCGATTGGCAAACCCCTGCCGGGGGTTGAGGTGCGTATTGGTGAGGAGAATGAAATCCAGGTGCGTGGCCCGGTGGTGATGCGCGGTTATTTCAATAAGCCGCTGGAAACCGCCGCCTCCTTTACCGAAGATGGCTGGTTGAAGACCGGCGATGCCGGTGCCATTGACGAAGGCGGCAACCTGTTTATCACCGAGCGCCTCAAGGATCTGATGAAAACCTCCGGCGGCAAGTACATTGCTCCGCAGATGCTCGAAGGCACGCTGGCGCAGGATCGCTTTATCGAACAGGTGGCGATCATTGCCGACGCACGTAAATTTGTCTCCGCCTTGATTGTGCCCAGCTTTGAGTCGCTGGAAGAGTATGCCAAGTCCATCAACCTGAAATACCAGGATCGGCTTGAACTGCTGCGCAACAGCCATATTCTGGAAATGTTCGACAGCCGCCTGCGTGAGATGCAAAAAGAGTTGGCGCGTTTCGAACAGGTGAAAAAGTTTACCCTGTTGCCGGCGGCCTTTTCGATGGAGTTGGGGGAACTGACACCGACGTTGAAGCTGCGTCGTAAAGTGATTTTGCAGCGCTATCAGAGTGAAATTGATTCAATGTACCAGGAGAAGGCTTAACCACGCCTTAGTGCAGGTTTCCCGGTTAAAAAAACGGCATCCTTCTTGCCTGATATAGTTCTGTAATTCCTCGCCTGACTGAAACAATGCCTAGCCCGATTTGCCAGCGGCTAGTGCATTGTTTCTGTAAACCCCCGATCCCCAGCTCGTTGCCAGTAACCCTTTTGTTGTTGTGCCATTTTGCCGTTTGCCTGCCTTATATTCTGACGTTATGTTAATGGGTTATAGTCAATCCATAAAAAGTTTGGGGTATTGCCCCACAACAGGCGCCACGTTCCGGCGCCAGATAAGAATAAGTTAGCCTGGAGGCAAACCCATGGAGATGTTGTCAGGAGCCGAGATGGTCGTCCGATCGTTGATCGATCAGGGCGTTAAGCATGTATTCGGTTATCCGGGCGGGGCGGTACTCGATATCTACGATGCCCTGCATACGGTCGGAGGAATCGATCACATATTGGTACGCCATGAGCAAGGTGCCGTGCATATGGCCGATGGCTATGCGCGTGCGACTGGTGAAGTGGGGGTGGTGCTGGTGACCTCAGGTCCCGGAGCGACCAATGCGATCACCGGCATTGCGACCGCCTATATGGATTCCATCCCAATGGTAGTGCTGTCCGGTCAGGTTCCCAGCTCGCTGATTGGCTATGATGCCTTCCAGGAGTGCGACATGGTGGGGATTTCTCGCCCGGTAGTGAAGCACAGCTTCCTGGTCAAACGCACCGAAGATATTCCCGGCATCCTGAAGAAGGCTTTTTACCTGGCTTCTACCGGTCGCCCTGGTCCGGTGGTGATCGACCTGCCGAAAGACATCGTGGGTCCGGCGGTGAGAATGCCTTACGCCTATCCGCAGGAAGTGAGCATGCGTTCCTATAACCCGACGGTGCAAGGGCATCGCGGGCAGATTAAGCGTGCGTTACACACCGTGCTGTCGGCTAAAAAACCCGTGATGTACGTTGGCGGCGGGGCGATCAACTCGGCCTGTGAGGCAGAGCTGCTGGAATTGGCGGAGAAGCTGAATCTGCCGGTGACCTGCACCCTGATGGGGTTGGGCGCCTTTCCCGGTACGCATCGCCAGAGCGTCGGCATGCTCGGCATGCACGGCACTTATGAAGCCAACAAAACCATGCACAACTCTGACGTGATTTTTGCCGTCGGCGTGCGTTTCGACGATCGTACCACCAACAACCTGGCCAAATACTGCCCGGACGCTACCGTACTGCATATCGACATTGACCCTACCTCAATTTCCAAGACGGTAGACGCCGATATTCCAATTGTTGGCGATGCCAAACAGGTGCTTACGCAGATGCTGGAGCTTCTGGCACAGGAAGACAAGGCGCAGGACCACGATGCGTTGCGTGACTGGTGGCAATCCATTGAGCAGTGGCGCGCGCGCGATTGCCTGAGCTACGACAAAAACAGCGGCACCATTAAGCCACAGGCAGTGATCGAAACCCTGCACCGGCTGACCAAGGGTGACGCTTATGTCACTTCCGATGTCGGCCAGCACCAGATGTTCGCCGCGCTCTATTATCCCTTCGACAAGCCACGCCGTTGGATTAACTCCGGCGGGCTGGGCACCATGGGCTTTGGTCTGCCGGCGGCGCTGGGCGTGAAGTTGGCGCTGCCTGATGAAACCGTGGTGTGTGTCACCGGGGACGGCAGTATCCAGATGAACATTCAGGAGCTGTCCACCGCGCTGCAGTACAACCTGCCGGTGATCGTGGTGAACCTGAACAACCGCTATCTGGGGATGGTGAAGCAGTGGCAGGACATGATTTATTCCGGCCGCCACTCCCAGTCTTATATGGATTCCCTGCCGGACTTCGTCAAACTGGCGGAGGCTTATGGCCACGTAGGCATCGCCATTCGCACCCCGGATGAGCTGGAAAGCAAACTGGCACAGGCGCTGGCCGAGAAGGAGCGTCTGGTATTTGTCGACGTCACCGTCGATGAGACCGAACATGTTTACCCGATGCAGATCCGGGGTGGAAGCATGGACGAAATGTGGTTAAGCAAAACGGAGAGGACCTGATCATGCGCCGTATTTTATCTGTATTGCTGGAAAATGAATCCGGTGCGTTATCGCGTGTGGTGGGCTTGTTCTCTCAGCGCGGTTACAACATTGAAAGCCTGACGGTAGCACCGACCGACGATCCCACTCTGTCACGAATGACGATTCAAACCGTTGGCGATGAGAAAGTGCTGGAGCAGATCGAAAAGCAGCTGCATAAGTTGGTGGACGTGCTGCGCGTCAGCGAACTGGTGCAGGGCGCGCACGTTGAGCGTGAAATCATGCTGGTGAAGCTGCAGGCCAGCGGTTATGGCCGCGAAGAGGTGAAACGCTGCGCCGACATTTTCCGTGGTCAGATTGTCGACGTCACGGCCACGCTGTACACCGTTCAACTGGCGGGTACCAGCGACAAGCTGGATGCGTTCCTGAGTGCGGTGCGTGAAGTGGCCGAAATTGTCGAGGTGGCGCGTTCCGGTGTGGTCGGTGTGTCGCGCGGCGATAAAATCATGCGCTGAGGCGTGATACTGGCATAATCTAGGGGCGTAGCCAGGCTGCGCCCTTTGTTTTTCGGTGTTTTTTGCCCGTTTGCTGGCACCTTTCGGCAAAAGCGGTTGCTAGGCAGTGTTTTCTGCTGTTAGATCGCAGAGGCTGGATTGAATAACCGCACAGGATGCGATGGTTAATCCGGGCATGGTTTTCACTTCTATTTTCAGCGTCATTAAGGGGTTAACGTGAAACTGGATGAAATCGCGCGTCTCGCAGGCGTTTCGCGCACTACGGCCAGTTATGTCATCAACGGCAAGGCGAAGCAGTATCGTGTCAGCGATAAAACCGTCGAAAAAGTGATGGCCGTGGTCAGGGAGCACAACTATCATCCGAATGCCGTCGCGGCAGGGCTGCGCGCCGGGCGGACTCGTTCAATCGGTCTGGTGATACCGGATCTGGAAAACACCAGCTACACCCGCATTGCCAACTATCTGGAACGTCAGGCTCGCCAACGCGGCTACCAGTTGTTGATTGCCTGTTCGGAAGATCAGCCGGATAACGAAATGCGTTGCATTGAGCACCTGTTGCAACGCCAGGTCGACGCGCTGATCGTTTCCACCGCCTTACCGCCGGAGCACCCGTTCTATCAGCGTTGGGCCAACGATCCACTGCCGATTATCGCTCTGGACCGGGCACTGGATCGCGAGCATTTCATCAGCGTGGTGGGGGCCGATCAAGAGGACTCATTCGCGCTGGCGCAGGAGCTTCGTACCTTCCCAGCTGAATCGGTGCTGTATCTGGGGGCCTTGCCGGAGCTTTCCGTCAGCTTCCTGCGTGAGCAGGGGTTCCGTGAGGCATGGCAGGATGACGAGCGGCATGTCGATTATCTGTATGCCAACAGTTATGAGCGTGAGGCTGCCGGCGTGTTGTTTGCCGAATGGTTGAAAACCCACCCGATGCCGCAGGCGCTGTTCACCACCTCATTCTCTTTGCTGCAAGGGGTGATGGATGTGACGCTGAAGCAACGTGGCCGCTTGCCGACCGATCTGGCGATCGCCACCTTCGGCGATCACGAGCTGTTGGACTTCCTCGAGTGTCCGGTCCTGGCGGTTGCCCAGCGTCACCGTGACGTGGCCGAGCGCGTGCTGGAACTGGTGCTGGCCAGCCTGGATGAACCGCGTAAACCCAAACCGGGTCTGACGCGCATCCGGCGCAATCTGTTCCGTCGCGGCAGTCTTAGCAGGAAATAATCCTCAACAGGAGCGCGCCGTTGCGCTCCTGCTTCATGCTTCACACGTAGCCTGCCACTCTGAACAATCTTCTGCAGTATTCGAGAAAGTAACCGTACACCACGCCCATTGCCATCGACACCACTGCGTTACTGGTCACCGCCGTCATGATTTGTTGCCCATCGGCACCGACGCTCCACAGGATGGCGGCATAGACGGGGGACTGGAAACTGACATAGGCCAACAGGTCGGCCAGGTTGCGCAGTAAAAAGGGTTGGCGGTGAAAGCGCCTGGCGACACGGATAAACAGATCGCGATAGCGGCCATAGGGCCAGGCGATCAGGATGTTCACCGGGATCGACAGCAAACGGGACGAGAGTGATTGTTGAAAGCTCATGCCGGACACCAGGATTTCTATCGCCATGCCGGCGATGAAGCAGTACACCACCAGTGCAAAGGTATCGGCAGCGGCGCTGCGCCAATGAGGGACAGGCGAAAGCATGATGCAATCTCCGTGGTTATTGGTTAATATTCTGTTAAATCATTAATTGTTGGTTGTTAAATCTGGTTTTTTATTCTTTTTGTAGTTTACACTTCCGCTATGAATTCACTAAGTAGCTAAATATTTTTATTTTAAGGTGTTGCGTGGTTTTTGTGCTGAGCTCAGGCAGAGGAATATGGCGCGAAGGGATTAAAAATGGATGAATTGCAACTATTCAATAAAAAACAATGAGTTGCATTATTTGTTGCGGCGAACTGCTTTTTCACAGTAAAAATTGTGGGAATAAATGATGTAAGGAAATGAAACCATAATTGTAAACAGGTATTTTGAGAATAATCTTACTAAATTGATTTAAATCGAAATTAGCTCCCCTCGTAATATCCGAGTCATTTATTTTTTCAGCGAACTTATCACTGAGGCTTTAATTGAAGTAAAATAGCGGCCGGTGTGGGGCGTAATAACCGTTGAGCGTTATTAACTCAATGGCTTAAGCCCTATTTCGGCGGTAAGGCAAGTTTGCGCCGGGCCTTGTCCGGTGCGGGTCCCAACGGGTTACAGGGATGTGATTGCCGAGCTAAAAAATGAGACATCGATTGCAGAAGGAAGTATTGAGTTAATTAATCGCCAATTTGTCAGGTTTTTAATCACGTTCTTTCCGCTTAGAAATTTCTCCCCGTTTATCATGATGTTAATTTTTAATCATCTAATAAATAGCGTTCCTTTCGCGAGCCAGCTCCCAAAATGACCGAAGAAATATTGCCAAAGCGCTGGCGCTCTGGCTTGACAAGGTTTTCATACCCTCCGTAAACTCCATTATGTGGGAATTTGTGGGGTAAAGTGGTGAAAATGGTCGTGGAGGGGTAGCTCAGGCATGTTCCGTGGAGCAACGATGGTTAATCTCGACAGCAAAGGGCGGCTTGCCGTACCCACCCGTTACCGGGATTTGCTGAACGAGCAATCGCTAGGCCAAATGGTTTGCACCATTGACCTCCATCAGCCCTGCCTACTGCTTTACCCACTGCCCGAATGGGAAATTATCGAGCAAAAGTTATCCCGTCTGTCGAGTATGAATCCCGCCGAGCGCCGCGTTCAGCGCTTGCTGTTGGGACATGCCAGTGAGTGTCAGATGGATAGCGCCGGTCGGTTGCTGTTAGCGACAACGCTACGCCAACACGCCGGGCTCACCAAAGAAGTGATGCTGGTCGGGCAGTTCAACAAGTTTGAACTGTGGGATGAACAGACCTGGTATCAACAAGTCAAGGATGATATTGACGCAGAACAGTCGACTCAGGAACCGTTGTCTGAGCGGCTACAGGACTTGTCGCTATAAGCATGTTGGAAAATTATAAACACACCACCGTACTGTTGGATGAGGCGGTAAAAGGTCTCAATATTCGCAGTAACGGCATATATATCGACGGTACTTTTGGCCGCGGTGGCCATTCGCGTCTGATTCTGTCCCAGTTGGGGCCGGAAGGGCGTTTGCTGGCAATTGACCGCGACCCACAGGCGATTGCAGCCGCCAAGTCTATTGAAGATCCTCGTTTTAGCATCGTACACGGCCCATTTTCAGATTTGTCACACTATGTGCGGGAACGCGAATTAGTGGGGCAGATAGATGGCATTTTACTCGATCTGGGCGTTTCTTCGCCGCAGTTGGATGATGCAGAACGCGGCTTCTCCTTCATGCGTGACGGACCACTGGATATGCGTATGGACTCCTCAAGCGGTCAGTCAGCCTCCGAGTGGCTGATGAAAGCGGAAGCCGACGACATTGCCTGGGTGTTGAAAACCTTTGGCGAGGAGCGTTTCGCCAAGCGTATCGCTCGCGCCATCGTGGAAAGAAATCTGGTCGATCCGATGACTCGCACCAAACAGCTGGCCGATTTGATCGCCAACGCCAGCCCGTTCCGGGATAAACACAAACACCCGGCAACCCGTAGTTTCCAGGCGATCCGCATCTACATCAACAGTGAGTTGGAAGAGATCGAACGTGCGCTGGACGGCGCGCTGGAAGTGCTGGCCCCGCAGGGTCGCCTGTCGGTGATCAGCTTCCACTCGCTGGAAGACCGTATCGTTAAACGCTTTATGCGCCACCACAGCCGCGGTGCTCAGGTACCGGCCGGTATTCCGCTGACCGAAGCGCAATTGCGCAGCATGGGCGGACGCACGCTGAAAGCGCTGGGCAAGATGATGCCTGGAGATGCCGAAGTGGCGGAAAATCCACGTGCGCGTAGTTCGGTGTTGCGTATTGCCGAGAGGATGCCCGCGTGATTGGTAATGAGCGTCATGGCTTAGTCGGGGTGATTGGCGGCGATCTGCTGCGTAACGCCAAGATCCCGTTGATTTTGCTGATTGCCTCGCTGGTGTCTGCGGTTTTTGTGGTGACTACCGCGCATCGTACCCGTTTGCTGACCGCCGAGCGCGAGCAGCTTGTTTTAGAGCGAGATGCTCTGGACATTGAGTGGCGCAACCTGATTCTGGAAGAGAATGCTCTTGGGGATCACAGTCGGGTAGAGCGCATCGCTACTGAAAAACTGCAGATGCAACATGTTGATCCATCGCAGGAAAATATCATCGTTAAACAATGAATGGTTTAACTGAAATCACTACACGGAGTAGAAAGGGAACGCATGAAAGCAGCACGCCCCGGTAAGTTGAAACGCCAGGAAGATCAGGCCAGCTTTGTAAGCTGGCGTTTTGCGTTGCTGTGCGGCTGTATTTTGCTGGCGTTGGTGGGGTTGATGCTGCGGGTGGCTTATCTGCAGGTGATTAACCCGGACCGCCTGGTGAAAGAAGGCGACATGCGTTCACTGCGCGTGCAGGAAGTGCCAACCTCTCGCGGCATGATCAGCGATCGCTCAGGACGCCCGTTGGCGGTGAGCGTGCCGGTCAACGCCATTTGGGCTGACCCGAAAGAGCTGAATGAGCGTGGTGGCATAACGCTGGACAGCCGCTGGAAGGCACTGTCCGATGCGTTGAATATCCCGCTGGATCAGCTTTCTACCCGCATCAACGCCAACCCAAAAGGGCGCTTTGTCTACCTGGCGCGCCAGGTGAACCCGGCGATTGGCGATTACATCCACAAGCTGAAACTGCCGGGGATTTACCTGCGTCAGGAGTCTCGCCGTTACTATCCTTCCGGCCAGGTGACCTCGCATATCATCGGCGTGACCAACATTGATGGCCAGGGGATTGAAGGCGTCGAGAAGAGCTTTGATCGCTGGCTGACCGGGCAACCGGGCGAAAGAACCGTGCGTAAAGACCGCTATGGCCGGGTGATTGAGGATATCTCCTCGGTCGACAGCCAGGCGGCGCATAACCTGGTGCTGAGCGTCGACGAACGTCTGCAGGCGCTGGTTTATCGCGAGCTGAACAACGCCGTGGCGTTCAACAAGGCCGAATCCGGTACCGCAGTACTGGTGGACGTGAACACCGGCGAAGTATTGGCCATGGCCAACAGCCCGTCTTACAACCCGAACAATATGGCCGGTACGCCGAAAGAAACCATGCGTAACCGTGCTATCACCGATATTTTTGAACCCGGCTCCACCGTGAAACCTATGGTGGTCATGACGGCATTGCAGCACGGCATTGTGAAAGAAAACAGCGTGCTGAATACCGTCCCTTACCGTATCAACGGCAAGGAAATCAGGGACGTTGCGCGTTATGCGGAACTCTCCCTGACCGGGATCTTGCAGAAGTCGAGTAACGTCGGTGTTTCACGACTGGCGTTATCGATGCCGTCCTCAGCGTTAGTAGATACTTACTCTCGTTTTGGATTGGGAAAAGCGACCAATTTGGGGCTGGTCGGAGAAAGCAGTGGCATATACCCAAAAAAACAACGGTGGTCTGACATAGAGAGGGCCACCTTCTCTTTCGGCTATGGGCTAATGGTAACCCCGTTACAGTTAGCGCGAGTCTATGCAACGATCGGCAGTTTGGGCGTTTATCGTCCGCTGTCGATTACCAAGGTTGACCCACCGGTTGCCGGTGAGCGCGTGTTCCCTGAACCTCTGGTGCGCACTGTGGTGCACATGATGGAAAGCGTTGCCCTGCCGGGCGGCGGTGGGGTGAAAGCCGCGATCAAGGGCTACCGTATTGCCATCAAAACCGGTACCGCCAAAAAAGTGGGCCCGGACGGCAAATACGTCAACCGATACATCGCTTATACCGCCGGCGTTGCGCCGGCGAGTAATCCCCGATTTGCTCTGGTGGTGGTCATCAATGACCCGCAGGGTGGGAAATACTACGGTGGTGCGATCTCCGCACCGGTGTTTGGCGCCATCATGGGCGGCGTATTGCGCACCATGAACGTCGAGCCGGATGCGTTGCCTACCGGTGAGAAAAGCGATTTTGTAATTAACAGAAAAGAGGGTTCAGGTGGCCGATCGTAATTTGCGCGATTTACTCGCTCCGTGGGTGCCAACGGCGCCTGGGCGCGCGCTGCGGGAAATGACATTAGACAGCCGTATTGCGGCTGCCGGGGATCTGTTTGTCGCCGTTGTCGGCCATCAAACGGATGGACGCCGCTATATTCCGCAGGCCATTGCGCAGGGCGTTGCCGCCGTGATTGCCGAAGCTGAAGGTCAGGCTGAAGACGGTGCTATTACTGAAATGCACGGCGTGCCGGTGATTTATCTGAGCCAGCTCAATCAGCGTCTTTCCGCGTTGGCCGGTCGTTTTTACCATCAGCCGGCGGAGCGCCTGCGTCTGGTTGGCGTCACCGGGACTAACGGCAAAACCACGACCACTCAACTGCTGGCGCAGTGGGGCCAACTGCTGGGCGAAACCAGCGCCGTGATGGGCACCGTGGGCAACGGTCTGTTGGGCCAGGTATGCCCAACGGAGAATACCACCGGTTCTGCGGTGGATATTCAGCACGTGTTGAACGAATTGGTCGACAGCGGTGCGACCTTTGCCGCGATGGAAGTCTCTTCCCATGGGCTGGTGCAGCACCGCGTGGCGGCGTTGCCGTTTGCCGCCGCCGTGTTCACCAACCTGAGCCGGGATCACCTGGATTACCACGGTGATATGGCCAATTACGAAGCGGCCAAGTGGTCGCTGTTCGCCGGTCACGAAGTGGGCCAGGCGATTATCAATGCTGATGATGAAGTCGGTCAGCGTTGGTTGAGCAAATTGCCGGATGCCGTGGCCGTTACCATGCAGGATAACCTGCAACCGGGCTGCCATGGCCGCTGGCTGAAGACCACTGCGGTCAACTATCACGATAACGGTGCCACTATCCACTTCAGCTCAAGCTGGGGTGACGGTGAGATTGAAAGCCGCCTGATGGGGGCCTTCAACGTCAGCAATCTGCTGCTGGCACTGGCGACGCTGCTGTCGCTGGGGTATCCGCTGGACAAATTGGTCGCCACCGGCAATCAACTGCAGCCGGTCTGCGGCCGAATGGAAGTGTTCAACGCGCCGGGTAAACCGACGGTAGTGGTCGATTACGCCCACACCCCGGACGCGCTGGAAAAAGCCTTGGAAGCCGCTCGTCTGCACTGCCTGGGGCAGTTGTGGTGCGTGTTTGGCTGTGGCGGCGATCGTGACAAAGGCAAGCGTCCGTTGATGGGCGGTATCGCCGAACAGTTCGCCGATCGCGTGGTCGTGACCGATGATAACCCTCGTACCGAAGAGCCGCAGGCGATCATCGCAGATATCCTGACCGGCCTGCTGGACGCCGGACGTGCTCTGGTGATCCACGGTCGTGCGGAAGCGGTAACCAGCGCCATCATGCAAGCTAAAGAACAAGATGTGGTACTGGTGGCAGGTAAAGGCCACGAGGACTACCAACTGGTGGGGAATCGCCGCCTGGATTACTCCGATCGCACCACCGTAGCGCGTCTGCTGGGGGTAGTAGCATGATCCCTGTCTCCCTTCGGACACTGGCCGATGTATTGAGCGCTGAGTTGATCGGCGCCGATTGCCAAATCGTTGAGGTGACGACAGATACCCGTCAGGTAACCGCGGGTTGCCTGTTTGTGGCATTGAAAGGCGAGCGTTTCGACGCTCACGATTTTGCTGTTGATGCGGTAGCCGCTGGCGCTGGGGCGTTGCTGGTAAGTAAGCGCTTATTGGTGGAGGTTCCGCAACTGGTGGTGAAAGATACCCGCCTGGCTCTGGGACAGCTTGCTGCCTGGGTTCGTCAGCAGGTGCCGACTCGCGTAGTGGCGTTAACCGGTTCATCGGGCAAGACCTCGGTGAAAGAAATGACCGCGGCCATTCTGCGTGAATGCGGTGAAGTGCTGTATACCGCCGGTAACTTTAACAACGATATCGGCGTGCCGCTGACGTTGTTGCGTCTGCAGCCGCAGCACGACTTTGCCGTGATTGAGCTGGGCGCCAACCATATTGGTGAAATTGCTTACACCACGGCTTTAACCTGTCCGCAGACCGCACTGGTGAATAACCTGGCGGCCGCCCACCTGGAAGGCTTTGGCTCTTTGGCCGGTGTCGCTCAGGCGAAAGGCGAAATTTTTGCCGGTTTGCCGGCTGACGGCGTGGCAATCCTCAACGCCGACAATAACGACTGGCCGCACTGGCAGAGCATGCTGGACGGCAAAACCGTCTGGCGTTTCTCGCCGCAGGCGGCAGAAAACATCGATTTCTTCGCCAGCGATGTGCAGGTGAATGGCAAGGGCACGCAGTTTACGCTGCACAGCCCGTTCGGTACCGCGCCGATCGCGCTGCCGCTGCCGGGCCGTCATAACGTGGCCAATGCGTTGGCCGCTGCGGCGCTGGCAATGTCGGCCGGTGCCTCGCTCGAAGCCGTGCGTCAGGGATTGAAACAGTTACAGGCGGTACCGGGGCGTTTGTTCCCGATTGCGCTTTCTGACCACCAGCTGCTGCTGGATGACAGCTATAACGCCAACGTCGGTTCAATGACGGCTGCCGCACAGGTGCTGGCGGAAATGCCGGGCTACCGCGTGATGGTGGTGGGTGATATGGCAGAGTTAGGAGCAGAAGCCGAAGAATGTCACCGTCAGGTGGGCGAAGCCGCCCGGCTGGCAGGGGTGGATAAAGTGTTGGGCGTCGGCCCGTTAAGCCAGGTGCTGGTTGAAGCCTCGGGTCATGGCGAACATTTTCAGGATAAGGCAGCAGTGATCGCGCGCGTGGCGGAATTACTGTCAGAACATGCGGTAATTACCGTGTTAATCAAGGGTTCACGTAGTGCCGCAATGGAGCAGGTAGTACGCGCGTTACAGGAGAAAGCACCATGTTAGTTTGGCTGGCCGAACATTTGGTCAAATATTATTCCGGCTTCAACGTCTTTTCCTACCTGACGTTCCGAGCCATTGTCAGCCTGCTGACCGCGCTGTTCCTCTCCTTGTGGATGGGGCCGCGGGTGATTAAACGCCTGCAGGAGATGTCCTTCGGCCAGGTGGTGCGTAACGACGGTCCGGAGTCGCATTTCAGCAAGCGCGGCACGCCGACCATGGGCGGCATCATGATCCTGACCTCCATCACCGTTTCGGTATTGATGTGGGCCTATCCGTCGAATCCTTATGTGTGGTGCGTACTGTTCGTGCTGGTGGGTTACGGGATTGTTGGCTTCGTTGATGACTACCGCAAGGTGGTACGTAAAGACACCAAAGGGCTGATTGCCCGCTGGAAATACTTCTGGCAGTCGGTGATTGCGTTGGTGGTTGCCTTCGCCATGTATGCCGTAGGAAAAGACACGCCAGCCACCGAGCTGGTTGTGCCGTTCTTTAAGGACATCATGCCGCAGCTCGGCCTGTTATACGTGCTGCTGGCGTACTTTGTGATTGTGGGCACCAGCAACGCGGTCAACCTGACCGACGGGCTGGATGGCCTGGCGATTATGCCAACGGTGTTTGTGGCCGCGGGCTTTGCGCTGGTGGCCTGGGCGACCGGTAACATGAACTTCGCCAACTACCTGCACATTCCTTATCTGCGCCATGCCGGTGAGCTGGTGATCGTCTGTACCGCCATCGTCGGTGCCGGTCTGGGCTTCCTGTGGTTCAACACCTACCCGGCTCAGGTCTTCATGGGCGATGTTGGCTCCCTGGCACTGGGCGGCGCGTTGGGCACCATCGCGGTGCTGCTGCGCCAAGAGTTTTTACTGTTGATTATGGGCGGCGTGTTCGTGGTTGAAACGCTGTCGGTGATTTTGCAGGTGGGGTCGTTCAAGCTGCGCGGGCAACGTATCTTCCGCATGGCACCGATTCACCACCACTATGAATTGAAGGGCTGGCCAGAACCGCGTGTGATCGTGCGCTTCTGGATTATTTCGCTGATGCTGGTGCTGATTGGCCTGGCGACGCTGAAGGTGCGGTAATTATGACGGATTATCAGGGTAAAAAAGTGGTCATCATCGGGTTGGGCCTCACCGGCCTGTCCTGTGTTGATTTCTTTATGGCGCGCGGCGTGACGCCACGCGTTATGGATACCCGCATCTCACCGCCAGGGCTGGACAAGCTGCCTGAAAGCGTTGAGCGTCATTTGGGCGATTTGAATCTGGACTGGCTGTTGGCGGCAGATTTGATCGTCGCCAGCCCAGGCATGGCGTTGGCGACCCCGGCATTAAGCGCTGCTGCAGAGGCTGGCGTGGAGATCGTCGGTGACGTCGAGCTGTTCTGTCGCGAAGCCCAGGCACCGATCGTAGCCATCACTGGCTCTAACGGCAAAAGCACCGTCACCACTCTGGTGGGTGAGATGGCGAAAGCGGCCGGTTGGGCGGTGGGGGTTGGCGGCAATATCGGCCTGCCGGCGCTGAGCCTGTTGCGCCAGGAATGCCAGCTGTACGTGCTGGAGCTGTCAAGTTTCCAACTGGAAACCACCTTCAGCCTGCATGCGGCTGCGGCGACCATTTTGAATGTCACCGAAGATCACATGGACCGCTATCCGTTTGGCCTGCAGCAGTACCGTGCGGCCAAACTGCGCGTTTATGAAAATGCCAACCTGTGCGTGGTGAATGCGGATGATGCGCTGACCATGCCAGTACGCGGTGCAGACCAGCGCTGCATCAGCTTCGGTGCCGATGTGGGCGACTACCATCTGAACCGTCAACTGGGTGAAACCTGGCTGCGCGTGCGCGGCGAGAAAATCCTCAATACCCGTGAGATGAAGCTGACCGGCCGCCACAACTATACCAATGCGCTGGCGGCGTTGGCACTGGCCGATGCGGTGAATATCCCGCGTGCTTCCAGCCTGAAAGCGTTAACCACCTTTACCGGGTTGGCACACCGCTTCCAACTGGCCTGGGAACATAACGGCGTACGCTGGATTAACGATTCCAAAGCCACCAACGTCGGCAGCACCGAAGCGGCGTTGAATGGTCTGCAGGTTGACGGCACTCTGCACCTGCTGCTGGGCGGCGACGGCAAATCTGCCGACTTCTCCCCGCTGGGCCAGTATCTGCAAGGCGACAATGTCCGCCTTTACTGCTTCGGCCGTGATGGCGAACAGCTGGCGCAGCTGCGACCGGAGGTGGCTACGCTGACCGAGACAATGGAACAGGCGATGCAGGCGATAGCCGGTCAGGTGCAGTCCGGCGATATGGTGTTGCTGTCACCGGCATGCGCCAGCCTGGATCAGTTCCGTAATTTTGAAGTGCGCGGCGATGAGTTCGCCCGCCTGGCACAGGAGCTCGGTGGATGAGACTACGCTTGCCGAACTTCGGGCTGACCGAACTGTTTAAAAACTGGGTGGCGGGATCGCGGGATAACGATTCGGTCAATATGGTGCTGTACGACCGTACCCTGCTGTGGCTGACCTTTGGGTTGGCCATTGTCGGCTTTGTGATGGTGACTTCGGCGTCGATGCCGATCGGCCAGCGTTTGGCAGACGATCCTTTCCTGTTCGCCAAGCGTGACGCGCTGTACCTCGGGTTGGCATTTGGCCTGTCGATGGTGACGCTGCGTATTCCGATGGAAGTCTGGCAGCGCTACAGCAATGTCATGCTACTGATGTCGATTGTGATGCTGCTGATCGTGCTGGTGGTCGGTAGTTCGGTAAACGGGGCATCGCGCTGGATTGCATTGGGGCCATTGCGTATTCAGCCGGCGGAGCTGTCCAAGCTGTCGCTGTTCTGTTACCTGGCGAGCTATCTGGTGCGCAAGGTAGAAGAAGTGCGTACCAACTTCTGGGGCTTCTGTAAGCCGATGGGTGTGATGGTGGTGCTGGCGGTATTGCTGTTGGCACAACCGGACCTTGGTACCGTGGTAGTGCTGTTTATCACTACGCTGGCGATGCTGTTCCTGGCCGGCGCCAAAATGTGGCAGTTCCTGGCGATTATCGGCTCTGGTGGCTTCGCCGTGGTGCTGTTGATCATTGCCGAACCTTACCGTATGCGCCGCGTGACTTCGTTCTGGAATCCGTGGGCCGATCCGTTCGGCAGCGGCTACCAGTTGACCCAGTCGCTGATGGCCTTTGGGCGCGGTGAGTTCTGGGGACAGGGGTTAGGCAACTCGGTGCAGAAACTCGAGTATTTGCCGGAGGCGCACACCGACTTTATCTTCTCGATTTTAGGCGAAGAACTGGGCTATATCGGTGTGGTTTTCGCATTGTTAATGGTATTCTGCGTCGCTTTTCGTGCTATGTCGATTGGCCGCCGTGCGCTGGAGCTCGATCAACGCTTTTCCGGCTTTTTGGCCTGCTCAATTGGCGTCTGGTTTAGCTTCCAGGCGCTGGTTAACGTCGGTGCCGCCGCCGGTATGTTGCCGACCAAGGGCCTGACGCTGCCGCTGATAAGTTACGGCGGCTCGAGCCTGTTGATTATGTCGACGGCGATCGTGCTGTTATTGCGTATTGATTATGAAACGCGTCTGGCTAAAGCCCAGGCGTTTGTGAAGAGGTAAGGGATGAGCGGGAAACCTAAGCGTTTAATGGTGATGGCAGGCGGTACCGGCGGACATGTGTTCCCGGGACTGGCGGTCGCACATCATCTGATGGCGCAGGGCTGGCAGGTGCGCTGGCTTGGAACCGCAGACCGAATGGAAGCCGATCTGGTGCCCAAGCACGGGATCGAGATTGATTTCATCCGTATTTCCGGCCTGCGCGGCAAAGGGCTGAAGGCCCAGTTGAGCGCACCGCTGCGTATCTGGCACGCCGTTCGTCAGGCGAAGGCGATTATGCGCAGCTACCAGCCGGACGTGGTGTTGGGCATGGGCGGTTATGTTTCCGGCCCTGGCGGTTTGGCGGCATGGCTGTGCGGTATCCCGGTGGTATTGCACGAGCAGAACGGCATTGCCGGGTTGACCAACCGCTGGCTGGCGCGCATTGCCAAAACCGTGCTGCAAGCCTTCCCCGGTGCGTTCCCGAACGCGGAAGTGGTGGGCAACCCGGTGCGAACCGACGTACTGGCGCTACCGTTGCCGGCAGAGCGATTGATTGGCCGTGAAGGGCCGACCCGCGTGCTGGTTATTGGCGGAAGTCAGGGTGCCAGGGTGCTGAATCAGACAGTTCCTGAAGTCGCGGCGAAATTGGGCGATAAAATGACGCTCTGGCATCAGGTAGGTAAAGGCGCGCTGGAAAACGTGTTACGCGACTACGAGAGGGTAGGGCAGACACAGCACAAGGTGACCGAGTTTATTGATGACATGGCTGCCGCCTACGCTTGGGCTGATGTGGTGGTGTGCCGTTCCGGCGCGCTGACCGTCAGCGAGATTGCTGCTGCGGGCCTGCCGGCGATATTTGTGCCGTTCCAGCACAAAGACCGTCAGCAGTATTGGAATGCTCGTCCGCTGGAAGAAGCCGGCGCGGCGAAGATTATCGAACAGCCACAGTTTAACGCCGATGTCGTGGCAGAACTGCTGGCCAGTTGGGATCGCCCAACGCTGTTGGCGATGGCTGAAAAGGCACGTGCAGTCGCTATCCCGGATGCCACCGAACGCGTGGCGGCGGAGCTGGTGCGGGTTGCCAAATAATTTGCAGGGGTTCGGTACGCCGGACCTGAATTAAAGAATGTCATACAGGGGCCCGGCAAGCCGGACCCGGATTAGAGAGAGTGATGAATACACAACAACTGGCGAAACTACGTACTATCGTGCCCGAGATGCGACGCGTCCGGCACATTCACTTTGTCGGCATCGGTGGCGCCGGCATGGGTGGTATCGCCGAAGTGTTGGCTAATGAAGGTTATCAAATCAGCGGTTCCGATCTGGCACCGAACCCGGTAACCCAACAGTTGAGCGCGCTCGGGGCGACGATTTACTTCCATCACCGCCCGGAAAACGTGCTGGATGCCAGCGTAGTGGTGGTTTCTACCGCCATTTCCGCCGACAACCCGGAAATTGTCGCCGCCCGTGAGGCGCGTATCCCGGTGATCCGTCGCGCAGAGATGCTGGCTGAACTGATGCGCTTCCGCCACGGTATCGCCGTTGCCGGTACGCACGGCAAGACTACGACCACGGCGATGGTATCGAACATTTATGCCGAAGCCGGTCTGGATCCGACCTTTGTGAACGGCGGACTGGTGAAAGCGGCGGGTACCCATGCACGTTTGGGATCCAGCCGTTATCTGATTGCGGAAGCGGATGAGAGCGATGCGTCGTTCCTGCATTTGCAGCCGATGGTGGCGATTGTCACCAATATCGAAGCCGACCATATGGAGACTTACCAGGGCGACTTCGAGATTCTGAAGCAGACGTTTATTAACTTTTTGCACAACCTGCCGTTCTACGGCCGTGCGGTGATGTGTGTTGATGACCCGGTGGTGCGCGAATTGCTGCCACGCGTGGGCCGCCATATCACCACTTACGGTTTTAGCGATGATGCCGATGTTCGCATCGAGAACTACCGTCAAGTTGGGCCACAGGGCCACTTTACCCTGAGCCGTCAGGATAAGCCGTTGATGACGGTGACCCTGAACGCACCGGGCCGCCATAACGCGTTGAACGCCGCGGCGGCAGTGGCGGTAGCAACAGAAGAAGGCATTGACGACGCAGATATCCTGCGTGCGCTGGCGAATTTCCAGGGTACCGGTCGCCGCTTTGATTTCCTCGGCGAATTCCCGCTGGAGCCGGTAAACGGCAAAAGTGGTAGTGCGATGCTGGTGGATGATTATGGTCACCATCCGACCGAAGTTGACGCAACGCTGAAAGCCGCACGTGCCGGTTGGCCGGACAAACGTCTGGTGATGATTTTCCAGCCGCACCGTTACACACGTACTCGCGATCTGTACGACGATTTCGCCAATGTGCTGTCGCAGGTCGATGTGTTGCTGATGCTGGATGTGTATTCCGCGGGTGAGACGGCAATCCCGGGGGCGGACAGCCGCTCGCTGTGTCGGACCATTCGCAGCCGCGGCAAGCTGGATCCGATTCTGGTTTCCGATGCGGACACGGTGCCGGAAACCCTGGCGCAGTTGCTGCAAGCCGACGATTTGGTACTGGTGCAGGGCGCCGGTAACGTGGGTAAAGTTGCCCGCAAACTGGCTGAGCTGAAACTGCAGCCACAGAAAAAAGAGGAGGAACATCATGGCCGATAAAGTTGCCGTACTGCTGGGTGGCACCTCCGCTGAACGTGAAGTGTCATTGCAATCCGGCGCCGCCGTACTGGCCGGGCTGCGTGAAGCCGGTATCGATGCCCACGGCATTGATATCCGTGACTTCCCGGTAACCCAACTGAAAGAGCACGGGTTTACCAAGGTATTTATCGCGCTGCACGGTCGCGGTGGTGAAGACGGCACCCTGCAAGGGATGCTGGAGTTCCTCGAACTGCCTTATACCGGCAGCGGTGTGATGGCTTCGGCGCTGACCATGGACAAATGGCGTACCAAGATGGTGTGGCAGTCGATGGGCTTGCCGGTTGCGCCGTATGTAGCGCTGAACCGCAAGCAGTATGCCGGTGCAGAGAAAGCGACGCTGATTGCTCGCGTGGAGGCCCTGGGCCTGCCGCTGATCGTCAAGCCAAGCCGTGAAGGTTCCAGCGTCGGGATGAGCAAGGTCACCGAGCGTGATGCGCTTGAAGCGGCATTGGAAGAAGGTTTCCGCCATGACGACGACGTCCTGGTCGAGAAATGGCTGAGTGGCCCGGAATACACGGTGGCGATGCTGGGTGACCAGGTTCTGCCTTCGATCCGCATTCAGCCGGCCGGCGTGTTTTACGACTATCAGGCCAAGTACATTTCGGACGATACCCAATATTTCTGTCCGAGTGGCCTGGGTGCGGAACAGGAAGCCGAGATGGCTGCCCTGGCGTTACGCGCCTACCGTGGGCTGGACTGCAGCGGCTGGGGCCGTGTGGATGTAATGCAGGATAGCGATGGCAGCTTCTATCTGCTTGAGGTGAATACCTCGCCAGGCATGACCAGTCATAGCCTGGTGCCGATGGCAGCGCGCCAGTCTGGTTTAAGCTTCTCGCAGCTGGTAGCGAGAATTTTGGAGTTGGCCGACTGATATGTCGCAAGCTGCCCTGAATGCACGTGAACGCGAGGTGGATAACAACCCGCGCCGCAGCAATGGAACCCAGTTGGCGGGAATGGTTTTCCTGCTGATGGTGTTGGGAACGGTCCTGTGGAGTGGCTGGGCGGTAATTGGCTGGATGAAAGACGCCAGCCGCCTGCCGCTGTCACGACTGGTGGTGACCGGGGAACGTCACTACACCACCAACGACGATATTCGCCAGGCGATCCTGGCGTTGGGATCGCCGGGGACTTTCATGACGCAGGATGTGGACATCATCCAGCAACAGATTGAACGCCTGCCGTGGATCAAGCAGGCCAGCGTACGCAAGCAGTGGCCGGATGAGCTGAAAATCCACCTGGTGGAGTATGTCCCGGTAGCGCGCTGGAATGATTTGCACATGGTGGACGCCGAAGGCAAATCCTTCAGCGTGCCGGCAGAACGAATTGGCAAACAGAAATTGCCGTTGCTTTATGGCCCGGAAGGGAGCGAACAGGATGTTCTGGATGGATATCGGACCATGAGCAGCATGTTAGCGGCCAGCAAATATACGCTGAAAATGGCGGCCATGAGTGCCCGCCACTCCTGGCAGCTGGCTTTGGATAATGATGTTCGGCTGGAGCTGGGACGCGACGATCGCACCGGACGCCTGCAGCGCTTTATCGAGCTTTATCCGGTATTGCAGCAGCAGGGGCAGGCAGAAAGCAAGCGAGTCAGCTATGTCGACTTACGCTATGAGGCCGGTGCATCGGTAGGTTGGGCCCCAGTGTTAATCGACCCGCAGGCAGCAGGCGATCAGCAAAACAGTAATCAGCAACAGAATCAGGCACAGGCAAAACAACAATGATCAAGTCGACGGACAGAAAACTGGTAGTTGGACTGGAGATCGGTACTGCAAAAGTCTCCGCATTGGTAGGGGAAGTTCTGCCCGATGGCATGGTCAACATTATCGGGGTGGGCAGCTGCCCGTCTCGCGGCATGGATAAGGGTGGCGTTAACGACCTGGAGTCGGTAGTGAAGTGCGTACAGCGCGCTATCGATCAGGCCGAACTGATGGCTGATTGCCAGATTTCTTCGGTTTACCTCGCATTATCGGGGAAACACATCAGTTGCCAGAACGAAATAGGGATGGTTCCTATTTCCGAAGAGGAAGTGACACAGGAAGATGTGGAGAACGTGGTGCATACCGCTAAATCGGTACGCGTACGCGATGAACACCGCATCCTGCACGTCATCCCTCAGGAATACGCCATCGACTATCAGGAAGGCATCAAAAACCCGGTTGGGTTGTCCGGCGTGCGTATGCAAGCCAAGGTGCACCTGATTACCTGTCATAACGATATGGCGAAGAACATCGTTAAGGCAGTAGAACGTTGCGGTCTGAAAGTAGACCAACTTATTTTCGCCGGTCTGGCCGCCAGCTATGCGGTACTGACCGAAGATGAGCGCGAACTCGGCGTTTGTGTGGTGGATATCGGCGGGGGCACCATGGATATGGCGGTGTACACCGGCGGTGCGTTGCGCCACACCAAAGTGATCCCTTACGCCGGGAACGTGGTCACCAGCGATATCGCCTACGCCTTCGGCACACCGCCGACAGATGCGGAAGCGATCAAAGTTCGACACGGCTGTGCGCTTGGGTCGATTGTTAGCAAGGATGAAAGTGTAGAGGTGCCAAGCGTTGGGGGGCGTCCTCCTCGTAGTCTGCAAAGACAGACACTGGCTGAAGTTATTGAGCCACGCTACACCGAACTGTTGAATCTGGTTAACGATGAGATTTTGCAATTGCAGGAGCAACTGCGTCAGCAAGGGGTTAAGCATCATCTGGCAGCGGGTATTGTGCTGACCGGTGGCGCCGCCCAGATTGATGGCCTGGCAGCTTGTGCGCAACGGGTATTCCATACCCAGGTACGCATCGGCCAACCCTTGAACATCACGGGTCTGACGGATTATGCGCAGGAGCCTTACTACTCTACGGCGGTAGGTCTGCTGCACTATGGAAAAGAGTCTCACCTGAGTGGTGAGGCAGAAGTAGAAAAACGCGCCTCGGTGGGCAATTGGTTTAAACGTATCAATAGCTGGCTGAGAAAAGAGTTTTAATGTTTCAACAAAGAGATCATGCTGAGTAATCTTTTTATGATCTCGCAGCGACAGGCACAAAACGGAGAGAAACTATGTTTGAACCAATGGAACTAACCAATGACGCGGTGATTAAAGTCATCGGCGTCGGCGGTGGCGGTGGCAACGCCGTTGAACACATGGTGCGCGAGCGCATCGAAGGTGTTGAATTCTTCGCCGTTAATACAGACGCTCAGGCGCTTCGTAAAACGGCAGTTGGCCAAACCATCCAGATCGGTAGCGGTATTACCAAAGGTCTGGGTGCAGGCGCGAACCCTGAAGTGGGTCGCAATTCAGCGGAAGAAGACCGTGAAGCCCTGCGCGCCGCACTGGATGGTGCAGACATGGTCTTCATTGCAGCCGGCATGGGCGGCGGTACCGGTACCGGTGCAGCGCCAGTCGTCGCAGAAGTTGCTAAAGATCTGGGTATTCTGACAGTGGCCGTGGTTACCAAGCCTTTCAATTTTGAAGGCAAGAAACGCATGGCGTTCGCTGAGCAGGGTATTGCAGAATTGTCCAAACATGTGGACTCACTGATCACTATCCCGAACGACAAGTTGTTGAAAGTTCTGGGTCGCGGTATTTCTCTGCTGGACGCGTTCGGCGCGGCTAACGACGTGCTGAAAGGCGCGGTGCAGGGTATTGCCGAACTGATCACCCGTCCGGGCCTGATGAACGTCGACTTTGCCGACGTGCGCACCGTAATGTCCGAAATGGGCTACGCGATGATGGGTTCCGGCGTTGCCTGTGGTGAAGACCGTGCTGAAGAAGCAGCGGAAATGGCGATCTCCAGCCCACTGCTGGAAGACATCGACCTGTCCGGCGCTCGCGGCGTTCTGGTCAACATCACCGCCGGCTTCGACCTGCGCTTGGATGAGTTCGAAACCGTGGGTAACACCATTCGTGCTTTCGCTTCCGACAATGCGACCGTAGTTATCGGTACCTCGCTGGATCCGGAAATGAACGACGAACTGCGCGTGACCGTGGTTGCGACCGGTATCGGCATGGACAAACGTCCGGAAATCACTCTGGTGACCAACAAACAGGCCAGCCAGCCAGTGATGGATCATCGCTACCAGCAGCACGGCATGTCGCCGTTGCCGCAGGAAGTGAAACCTGCCGCCAAGGTAGTTAACGATCCGACTGCGCAGCCTAATAAAGAGCCCGACTATCTTGATATTCCTGCCTTCCTGCGCAAGCAGGCAGACTAAGAATATCCTGAGAATTTGGAATCTCCGCTCTTTGTGCTAAACTGTCCCGCCGACCTTGCTGTATGCTTGGTCGGTAGGATTGATAACATTGCGAGATAAAACGATGATCAAACAAAGGACATTAAAACGTATTGTTCAGGCGACTGGTGTCGGTTTGCATACCGGCAAGAAGGTCACGCTGACAATGCGCCCCGCGGCGGCTAATACCGGGGTCATCTATCGTCGCACTGACTTGAATCCCCCGGTTGATTTCCCGGCTGATGCAAAATCCGTGCGTGATACCATGCTCTGTACTTGCCTGGTGAATGAGCATGACGTGCGTATTTCTACCGTTGAGCATCTTAATGCCGCACTGGCTGGATTGGGCATCGACAACATCGTTATCGAAGTTGACGCCGCCGAAATCCCTATCATGGACGGCAGTGCCAGTCCGTTCGTCTTCCTGTTGCTGGATGCCGGCATTGAAGAACTGAACTCTGCGAAGAAATTCCTGCGTCTTAAAGACACCGTGCGTGTTGAAGATGGCGACAAGTGGGCCGAGCTGTCCCCGCATAACGGGTTCCGCCTGGACTTCACCATCGACTTCAACCACCCGGCAATCGATGCCAGTACGCAACGCTACCGCCTTGATTTCTCTGCCGACTCGTTCGTGCGTCAAATCAGCCGTGCGCGTACCTTCGGTTTTATGCGTGACATCGAGTATTTACAGTCACGTGGCCTGGCCCTGGGCGGCAGTTTTGACTGCGCCATCGTGGTAGATGATTACCGCGTGCTGAACGAAGACGGTCTGCGCTTTGAAGACGAATTCGTACGCCACAAAATGCTGGACGCCATCGGCGACCTGTTCATGTGCGGCCATAACATTATTGGCGCGTTTACCGCCTACAAATCTGGTCATGCGCTGAACAACAAACTGCTGCAAGCGGTTCTGGCGAAACAGGAAGCGTGGGAATTTGTCACCTTCCAGGACGAAGCCGAAATGCCACTGGCATTCAAAGCCCCGTCCACCGTATTGGCATAAGCTGATACTGCTGATTACTTATCGCGACTGGTAGCGTTGGCACCTTCTCCGGCCAACGATGCCAGTCGTTCCAATATCTTGCGCAGTTTTTCTGGGCTGCGACTCGCCAATCCCCTTAATTCCTCAGCACTTTCCTGACTCAGATGACGCATAGGCACCTTCGCCTGCGGATTTCCTGTGGTTTTTGCGGCGTTCTGCACAAGGTTGTTTCCTTTTGCCATCAAGGCAGGATTAATCCTGATGTCGATCGACGACAATGATGGTAGAATTTGCGCTCGTAGTGCAGATAATAAAGCCGGTTGTTCGTAGCGTAGACGCATCATCCAGCTGGCATTTGCCGTTTCTAGCACTAAAATACCCTGTCGGAAATTAGCGACGCGGCACCAGGGATGCAGTTGAACCGGCAATACGCCTTTCACTGCCCGGTTAAGCTTAAGCAGCGCCACTGCGCGTTGCTGGACGTTATACAGCGGGCCTTTGTCTTCTGTGTGAGCGTCGTCAAACAGGGAATCTAATAATTGTGGACGGCTATCGCGCATAATGGGCTCCGGCGGATAATAAACTCGTGATCGGTATTCTAAATCGTTGGCGACAATTTGGCAGACGTTATTTCTGGCCCCATCTCCTGTTAGGGATGGTCGCGGCCACGCTTGGCGTACCTACAAATCTGTCCGGCGCACCCGATCAAGCCGCTCTGCCGAGCACCTCGTCCAGCCTTAACCGGCAAAATTCCGCCAGCGGTGCCTTTAACAGTCTGGCATTGCTGCAGGAAGCGCATCGTCGCCCGAATTTCAGTGTCGATTATTGGCACCAGCATGCGCTTCGCACCGTCATTCGTCACCTTTCTTTTGCTCTCGCTCCGCAGGCAGTTTACGCGCGGATACAGGAACGCGAAGCGGAAGCGACCGAACCCCCATCACAGGTAGCGCAACTGGCGCTGCTTTCTACTCTCAACGCGCTGTTGACGCATGAGCCGAAGCCGCCGACCATCATTCGTGATACCCACCATGCCGTGCTGCCTGCCATTGCGCAGCATCAGACAGGGTTGTGGCTTGCACAGGTGCAGGGCATCCGTGCTGGACCCACAGTCTTAAGCTGATTTTTTGCCCGTCGGGCGACAAAAAACCTAAAAAATAACAGCAAATTGACGGCCTGTGTTGGCTGTCATGACAGAGATATCAAACATTATGTTAGTGAAATTATTGACCAAAGTTTTTGGTAGTCGTAACGATCGTACACTTCGCCGCATGCGTAAATCGGTTGAACAGATCGGTCTGATGGAACCGGACATGGAAAAACTGTCCGATGACGAGCTGAAAGCCAAGACCAACGAGTTCCGCGCACGCCTGGAAAAGGGCGAAGTGCTGGAAAACCTGCTGCCGGAAGCCTTCGCCGTAGTGCGTGAGGCGAGCAAGCGCGTATTCGGCATGCGTCACTTCGACGTGCAGTTGCTGGGTGGTATGGTACTGAACGATCGCTGTATCGCAGAGATGCGTACCGGTGAAGGTAAAACCCTGACCGCAACCCTGCCTGCCTACCTGAACGCCCTGAGCGGCCGTGGTGTGCACGTGGTAACAGTGAATGACTATTTGGCACAGCGTGACGCCGAAAACAACCGCCCACTGTTCGAGTTCCTCGGTCTGAGCATCGGTATTAACCTGCCAGGAATGCCTGCGCCAGCCAAGCGTGAGGCCTATGCCGCTGACATTACCTACGGTACCAACAACGAATACGGTTTCGACTACCTGCGCGACAACATGGCGTTCAGCCCGGAAGAGCGCGTTCAGCGTAAGCTGCACTATGCGTTGGTGGATGAGGTTGACTCCATCCTGATCGATGAAGCACGTACTCCGTTGATCATCTCCGGCCCGGCCGAAGACAGTTCCGAGATGTACATCAGGGTCAACAAGCTGATCCCTAAGCTGATCCGTCAGGAAAAAGAAGATTCCGATTCCTTCCAGGGCGAAGGCCACTTCTCGGTTGACGAGAAAGCGCGCCAGGTGCACCTGACCGAACGCGGTCTGATCCTGATCGAAGAAATGTTGATGGAAGCCGGCATCATGGATGAAGGCGAGTCACTGTACTCACCGACTAACATCATGTTGATGCACCATGTGACCGCCGCACTGCGTGCCCATGTGCTGTTTACCCGTGACGTTGACTACATCGTAAAAGACGGTGAAGTCATTATCGTTGACGAACACACCGGTCGTACCATGCAGGGCCGTCGCTGGTCTGATGGTCTGCATCAGGCAGTAGAAGCCAAAGAAGGCGTGGAGATCCAGAACGAGAACCAGACGCTGGCCTCCATCACCTTCCAGAACTACTTCCGTCTGTACGAGAAGCTGGCCGGGATGACCGGTACCGCCGACACCGAAGCCTTTGAATTCAGCTCTATCTACAAGCTGGATACCATCGTGGTGCCGACTAACCGTCCGATGATCCGTAAAGACATGCCGGATCTGGTCTATATGACCGAGCTGGAAAAGATTGGTGCAATCATTGAAGACATCCGTGAGCGTACCGTCAACGGGCAACCGGTGTTGGTGGGGACTATCTCGATTGAAAAATCCGAAGTGGTTTCTCGCGAGCTGACCAAAGCCGGTATCGAGCACAAGGTACTGAACGCCAAATTCCACGCCATGGAAGCGGACATCGTAGCTCAGGCCGGCCAAAGCCGTGCGGTCACTATCGCCACCAACATGGCGGGCCGTGGTACCGATATCGTGTTGGGCGGCAGCTGGCAGGCCGAAATTGAACAGTTGGAAGATCCGACTGAACAGCAAATTGCTGAAATTAAAGAAGCCTGGAAAATCCGCCATGATGAAGTATTGGCTGCGGGTGGCCTGCACATCATTGGTACCGAGCGCCATGAATCACGCCGTATCGATAACCAGCTACGCGGTCGTTCAGGTCGTCAGGGTGACGCTGGTTCATCCCGCTTCTACCTGTCGATGGAAGATGCCCTGATGCGTATTTTCGCCTCGGATCGCGTTTCCAGCATGATGCGTAAACTGGGTATGAAAGAGGGTGAGGCCATTGAGCACCCATGGGTCACCAAGGCGATTGCCAACGCACAGCGTAAAGTGGAAAGCCGCAACTTCGACATTCGTAAGCAATTGCTGGAGTACGATGACGTGGCCAACGATCAGCGCCGCGCTATCTACAGCCAGCGTAACGAACTGCTGGACGTGTCTGACGTTAGCGAAACCATTACCAGCATCCGTGAAGACGTGTTCAAGACCACCATCGACGGCTACATTCAGCCGCAGTCGCTGGAAGAAGAGTGGGACATTCAGGGGCTGACCGAGCGCCTGAAAAACGACTTCGATCTGGACATGCCAATAGCCGAATGGCTGGATAAAGAGCCTGAGCTGCACGAAGAAACGCTGCGTGAGCGTATTCTCGAAAAAGCGAAGGAAGAATACCTGCGCAAAGAAGAAGTGGTTGGCACCGAGATGATGCGCAACTTCGAGAAAGGCGTGATGCTGCAGACGCTGGATTCCCTGTGGAAAGAGCATTTGGCGGCGATGGACTACCTGCGCCAGGGTATCCATCTGCGTGGTTATGCGCAGAAGGATCCTAAGCAGGAGTACAAGCGCGAGTCCTTCAACATGTTCGCCACCATGCTGGAATCGTTGAAGCATGAAGTGATCAGCGTACTGAGCAAGGTACAGGTGCGGATGCCGGAAGAGGTTGAAGCGCTGGAGCAGCAGCGTCGTGAAGAAGCTGAGCGCCTGGCCAAACAGCAACAGCTGAGCCACTATGAAGAAAATGCGCTGGTCACCGAAGATCCGAATGCGCCGGCAACGGCGGAACGTAAAGTAGGGCGTAACGATCCATGCCCATGCGGTTCCGGTAAAAAATACAAACAGTGCCACGGTCGTCTGCAGAACTAAGACCGGCAGTGTTTAACCAATAAAACCCAGGGGTTCAGCATGCTGAGCCCCTGTTTTTTGGGGCGTTTACCGCGCCCGACAAATCTATCAGGAGGATGTGATGAAACATCTGAACATCGCCGTTGGCATCATTCGTAACGCCCAGCAGGAAATCTTTATTACCCGTCGCGCCGCCGATTCGCATATGGCCGGTTTTTGGGAGTTTCCAGGCGGTAAGATTGAGCAGGGGGAGACGCCGGAGCAGGCACTCAACCGTGAACTGCAGGAAGAAACCGGCATTGAAACCGAGCGTGCAGAGCTACTGGAAGTGCTTGAACACCGGTTTAGCGATCGTATCGTGACGCTGAATTTTTATCTGGTGGAAGGTTGGGCAGGCGAACCCTTTGGCCGTGAAGGCCAGCCTATGCGCTGGGTGAAGCAGGCTGATTTACGGGAGGAGGAATTCCCGGAGGCCAATGTCAGTATTATCAAACTGTTGGTGGCACAGGCGAACGCTGCACAGTAAAACGAGCGGCCTGGCAGACACCAGGCCGACAAAAGACGATCGATTAACGATCGTCCCCTTCACTCCATTCTTCGCTTTCCGACAGATCGCTGCTGCTGGGAATGCGCTTTTCTTCGTCGGCCCATTCGCCCAAATCAATTAACTGACAGCGCTTGCTGCAAAACGGGCGGAACGGGCTGACTTCACCCCAAACCACGCCTTTGCCACAGGTTGGGCATTTCACTACGGTCGTCATATCTGTTCCTTACTCCCTTCCAACGCGTGAAAGGTTTTTATGTCATTGGGTTAGCAACAGGCCAACTCAAAGGTTAATCGTTCCGGGACCACGCCAAGCTCACTGTCCAGCGGCAGGAAGCGGATCGCATAGCGCGTTTTATGGCCGGAAATCTGTGGGTAAAGCTGATGGGCCAGATTGATGCGCAAGCGCAACAGATCGGCGCCTTCCGCGTTATCCTGGAAGAAACCGTTCAAACTGATCTGATTGCGAAACGGGCCGGACTGACGGATCAGATCCAGCACCATGATCAGCGCCTGGTTCAGGGGCTCCAGCGTTTGCTGCCATTTGCTGACGTCGTCATCCCGCTCTTGCTGTGGAGCATGCATCCACATGTGCAGCGTCGGTAAATCAAAGCTGCAACATCCACCGGGGATGCTCAGGCGTTGACGCACCAGGCTAATCAGCCGGTCTTCACGCAGCGATTGACCGAGGCGGGGAGCAGACATCAGTGCCGCCGCGCGCTGTTTCAGCTGGTTGCGTAACTGATCCACCAGCGACATATCGACGCCCGGTACATCGGCCCATGCCAGCAGCTTTTGCTGCTGACGTTCCAGCTCTTTCAGTAACTCGGTACGCACTTCACCACGTTCCAGTACGTCGAGCAGATCGGCGACAGTGCGGAAGAAGGTTAGGGCGATAGCTGTTTCGCTCAATGCCCGCTGGCCATGCAACTGCTGCAGTAAAAACTCCATACGCAACCAGGTGCGCATTTTTTCATTCAACGGGTGTTCAAAAAGAACGCTTGGGGAAACATCACTCATTCAGTTTAATCCTGTCGGGTCGCTGATGCCGCCAGCTCAAGGTAACGGCGATGCAGTGCGGCAACCAATGGCTCTATCCCCTGAGCGGTGCCGCTATTATCAATTATGTCATCTGCAGCGGCCAAGCGCTGCTCGCGCGTGACCTGCGCGGACAGTATGTTCTGTGCCTGCTGACGACTGATACCGTCGCGGGCGATGGTTCTGGCCAACTGAGTCTCGCTGTCAACGTCGACCACCAGCACGCGATCGGCGCGTGCCTGCAGGTTGTTTTCCACCAACAGGGGAACCACCCAAAGTGCATAGGGGCTGGTGACTTGCGCCAGTTGGCGTTGGGTTTCCTGATGAATCAGCGGGTGCAGCAGTTGGTTCAGCCAGCGCTTTTCGTCAGGGTTACTGAAGATACGCTGGCGCAGTGCGGCACGGTTAAGTGTGCCGTCTGACTGCAACATTTCATTACCAAATCGTTCGACGATGGCAGCCAGCGCTGGAGCACCAGGTTCGACAACCTGTCGGGCGATGACGTCCGCGTCGACCACCATCACGCCGTGGCGGGCAAAGGCGTCTGCCACGGTTGACTTACCGCTGCCGATACCCCCTGTCAACGCAACAATGTAGGTCATGGTAGGGAATGCACCTGATGTTCATAAAAAAATAATAGACGAATCATAAAGCGATCGCGCAGAAGTGCAAGTCAGCAGGCGGCGCTTGTCTGGCAGCTTGCCCCGTACGGTGATAAAAAACGCAGCCGGAAAGGGAAAATGAGCGGGAGGTCACACTGCGTATTCGCAGGTAAATTTGTCGGATTGTAGCGTAAATAAAGGAGAATTCGCAGTCTTGTCCGGCGATTATTAGCGAGTATGATAACGACACTGGAACTGGCATTAATCTACCCGTCGCCTTTCAAGCCGCAGCGTTGTTGACTGCACTTGCTCACCCCAGTTACTTACTTAAGTAAGCTCCTGGGGATGAGCAAGCTGGCTGCCTAGCTGCAACTTGAAATTCATAGGGTATAGGTTCGAATACTATCCTGCGATCCGTCGCCATAAACCAGGAAATCATAAGTCATGCGTATTGAAGAAGATTTGAAGTTAGGCTTTAAAGATGTGCTGATTCGCCCTAAACGCTCCACGCTGAAAAGCCGTTCAGAAGTTGAACTGGAGCGTCAGTTTACCTTCAAACATTCTGGCTTGAACTGGTCCGGCGTGCCGATCATCGCCGCCAACATGGACTCGGTCGGCACCTTTAGCATGGCAGAGGCCCTGGCTTCCTTCGACGTACTCACCGCCGTCCACAAACACTACAGCGTTGAACAATGGGCCGCATTTGTGCAGCGCGTACCGGCATCGGTGCTGCGCCACGTGATGGTCTCAACCGGCACCTCCGAAGCTGATTTTGTGAAGATGCAGCAAATTCTGGCCTTGTCGCCGGGGCTGAAGTTTATCTGTATTGACGTCGCTAACGGTTACTCCGAGCATTTTGTCGCCTTCTTGCAGAAAGCGCGCGAGGCCTGCCCAAACCATGTGATTTGTGCCGGCAACGTGGTCACCGGCGAAATGGTGGAAGAGCTTATCCTGTCCGGTGCCGATATCGTCAAGGTGGGTATTGGTCCTGGTTCAGTTTGCACCACCCGTGTGAAAACTGGTGTGGGTTACCCGCAGCTGTCTGCGGTGATCGAGTGTGCCGATGCGGCACACGGCCTGGGCGGCCAGATCGTCAGCGACGGTGGCTGCTCTGTACCGGGCGACGTAGCGAAAGCCTTTGGTGGCGGCGCGGACTTCGTCATGCTGGGTGGCATGCTGGCGGGTCATGACGAGTGCGAAGGCACCGTAGTGGAAGAGAACGGTGAGAAATTCATGCTGTTTTACGGCATGAGCTCCGAGTCAGCGATGAAACGCCACGTCGGCGGTGTTGCTCAGTACCGTGCGGCCGAAGGTAAAACCGTCAAGCTGCCATTGCGTGGTGAGGTTGAGTTTACCGTCCGTGACATTCTCGGCGGCCTGCGCTCCGCTTGCACTTATGTCGGTGCAGAGCGTCTGAAAGAGCTGACTAAACGCACCACCTTCATCCGCGTAGCGGAGCAGGAAAACCGCGTGTTCGGCAGTAACTGATTTAGCCTGACCAAACCTTGAGTGGCGTTCGGTGCTGCACTCAAGGTTCTCCAGGCGTTATCCCAACACGTTCCCCAATTGAAATATCGGTAGGTACATGGCGATCACCAGCGTGCCGACGATCCCACCCACCACCAGCATCAATATCGGTTCCAGCGTTTGCGCCAGCGTATCGGCTAACTCAAAAGTTTGCTGCTCATGCCACAGCGCCAGTTTGCCTAACAGCGTATCTAACGAACCGGACTCTTCGCCCACCCGCACCAACTGCTGACACAAGGTGGGGAAAAGCGCCTGCTGCCCCAATGCGCTGTGGAAAGTCTGTCCTTGTGCAATCTGTTGCCGCACCCTCTCAATCGCCTGACGGTAAAATAAATTATCCACCGACAGCGCTGCGGCGTTCAGCCCTTCAATCAGCGTGAGCCCGGCCTGCTGAGTCATGGCCAAAATACGAAATATTTGGCTCAGGCAACCGCCTTTGATCAATTGCGCAACCAGCGGCAGGCGCAGCAATACGGCCTGTTCGCGTCTGCGCCAGTGTGGTTGCGGGTGCAGTTGGCGAAAATAGGCAAATAGCGTGCAGCCCAGTATCGCCGCCAGCCAGGGGCCGCCGTGGATCAACAGGGTGGAAAGGTCCAGCAACCCTTGGGTAAACCACGGCAGTGGGGCATCGAAAGACTGGTAGACGCCGGCAAATTCCGGCAGCACCATGACCAACATCAGAATACTCACCAACAGCGCCACTGCGCAGATAAACAAGGGATAACGCAGCGCTTTAACCACTTTCTTCTGCAATTTTTGCTGTGCTTCCTGTTGCTGGGCCAGTTGCAGGCAGCACTCATCCAGGTGGCCGGTCAGTTCTCCGATGGCGATCAACTGGCGGTAGATCAGCGGGAAGATGGCGTGTTGCCCGGCGATAACCTCGGAAAACGGCTGGCCTTGCCGTACCTGTTCGCCTAGCTCGCGCAGCAGGCAACGCCAGGCTGCGGACGGGTGTTCTGTCGCCAGCAGCTGCAACCCGCTGACCAGCGGCAACCCTGCCTGCAGCAGGGTGGCCAGTTGGCGGGTGAACTGGATCAAGGGCTCTCCGCGCCACTGGCTGGGGGCAATGCGTTTCCCGCTGTTAATTTGGCAGGGTTGCAGTCCTTGTTCGATCAGCCACTGACTAACCCTGTTTTTTTCGCTGCTCATCAGTTCGCCCTGACGCAGTTGGCCCTGCGGGTCAATCGCCTGCCAGAGGAAAAGGCGCAGCGCTTTCATACGGCCTCCTCACCGGCAATGTTGCCGACAATGCGGTACACCTCCTCCAGCGAGGTGACGCCTTGCGAAACCAGCGTTAACCCAGCCTGCAGCAGCGTGGTCTGCCCTTGCTGCCGGGCGATCTCGGCCAGTTGACCAGGAGCCGCTCCCTGCAACAGACCGGCCTGCACCTCCGGGGTGATGGTTAGCAATTCATACACCCCGGTGCGGCCGTAATAGCCGCTAAAACAGTGCTCGCAGCCGTCAGCTTGCCAGGGCAGCAGGGGCGTGGCCCAAATCGCCGCGGGGAAGCGTACCGGTTGGCTGTGCTGATAGCGACAGTGGCTGCAAAGTTTACGCACCAGCCGTTGGGCGATCACCAGCTTCAGGCAAGCGGCAATCAGATAGCCGGGAATGCCCATATGGGTCAGGCGTGTCAGGGTTTCGCTGGTGGAGTTGGTGTGCAAGGTGGATAACACCAGATGACCGGTTTGCGCGGCTTTCACCGCGATCTCTGCGGTTTCCCGATCGCGGATCTCACCGATCATGATCACGTCTGGATCCTGTCGCAGTAAGGCGCGTAAAACGCGGGAAAAATCCAGATCGGTTTTGGCATTAATTTGTGTCTGGTTAACGCCGAACAGGGGGATCTCGATCGGATCTTCGACGCTGCATAAATTACTTTGCGCGTCATTCAACTGGCGCAACCCACTGTACAGCGTGACGGTTTTACCGCTACCGGTCGGGCCGGTGACCAGCATCATACCCTGCGGGCAGGACAACGCGGCGGCGAACTGCGCCAGCGCTGTCGGATCCATTCCCAACCGATCCAGCGGCAGATCCTGGCGCTCGGTTTGCAGGATCCGTAGCACCACTTTTTCGCCGTGCAACGTGGGCAGGGTGGCGATGCGCATCGAGTAACTGGCGTTATCCAATTGCACACTGAGCTGGCCATCTTGCGGCAGGCGATGCTCGGCGATATCCAACTGCCCCATGATCTTCAGCCGGGCAGTGAGGCGGGCGGCGAGCGCAAAAGGCGGTGAGGTTATCGTCTGCAGTACCCCATCAATACGCAGCCGGATACGCAGAGCCTGTTGGTAGGGCTCGAAATGAATATCCGAGGCCCGCCGTTGAATGGCGATGCGCAGCGCCTGATTGATAAACTGGACTACGGGTGCGTCACTGTCATCGTTTAAGGAGGGCATGTCAGGCCCAACTTCTGGAACGTCTTGCGCAGGGCGATCGTCCTGTATTTGACGGTGGTTCAGTTCCAGCTCCAGCCGGGCTGCCGGCCACTGTTCCAAATGAATGCGCTTGCCGGTGGCGAAACGCAGTGCCGACAGCAACGCTTGTGGCGCCTCCTCCGTCAGGGCTACGCTCAGGCTGTGCTGGTCCTCGCTGAGAGCCAGCGCTTGATAGCGCCGGCACAGCGCATGGATTTCGTCGCTGATTGTCGTACTCATGGCGTTGGTGCCGTTGCGGTAGTGTCAAAACGGAAAACTTCCTGACAGGTTTCCTGCAGATTGGCGTTGGCGCTGGTGCATTGGCGTGTCCAACGCGTCAGCCCGCTGGTGTTTTGGGTAGGGGTCAGTGCGACCGTTAGCCCCTGCAGCGTTTGAGTACCGGTCAGCGAGATCACTCCCTGGTTGACCTGGACGGCACTGACATAACGTGAGGCGTCACCAGTCGGGATACCTTGGCTGCCGGCGTTACAACCGGTTGGTGCACCGCTGTCGAGCACGCACAGCTCAACGGCCAGCTTATACGGCGTCATGGTTTGCAGCATGTCGGTCATCGCTGCTTTTTGGATATAGCGCTGGTAGGCGGGAATGCCTATGGCGCTGAGGATCGCGATAATGGCGATCACCACCATCAGTTCGATCAAGGTAAAACCGCGCTGTGTTTCCATCTGTTATTGCCTCCATGTGAATGTGGAAGCAAAGGTAAGCGCACAGGGCGTGAGCTTCGAGCGGGTTATGGCGGTTTTGGGGCGCAGTTCCACAGCAATTTATTAGCATTGCAGAGGAAGGAGAAAAGATGGGGCGAGCTTCGCAATTCTGACGAGAAAATACCTCCCCGGCTGGCCAGGGAGGTCTGGATGGCGGAGATTATTTAAAGCGCATTGACAGATCGAGCGCGGTTACGTGCTTGGTCAGGGCGCCCACCGAGATGTAGTCCACGCCGGTTTCGGCGAAGGTACGCAGGGTTTCGCTGGTCACGTTACCTGAAACTTCCAGTTGAGCACGGCCCTGAGTTTGCGCCACGGCGGTACGCATCATCTCGACACTGAAGTTATCCAGCATGACGATGTCGGCACCGGCGTCCAGCGCCTGCTGCAGTTCATCCAGCGACTCGACTTCTACCTCGACCGGTACGTCGGCATGCAGCCAGAAAGCCTTCTCGACCGCCTTTTTAATCGAACCGGAGGCAATGATGTGGTTTTCCTTGATCAGGAAGGCATCGGAAAGCCCCAGGCGATGGTTACTGCCGCCGCCGCACAGTACGGCATATTTCAGCGCGGTACGCAGCCCCGGCAGGGTTTTGCGGGTATCCAGCAGGCGAGTTTGCGTGCCCTGTAACAGTGCCACATAGCGGCTGACTTCGGTCGCGACGCCGGAAAGCGTCTGTACAAAATTCAGCGCCGTGCGCTCACCGGTCAACAACACCCGCGCCGGACCGGTCAGTTTGCAGAGCGGTTGGTCGGGGATCAGGCTATCGCCGTCTGCCACCAGCCATTCGACCTTCACCTGGTTACCCAGTTGAATGAAGACTTCGTTCAGCCAGCGCTGGCCGCAAAATATGCCGGGCTCGCGGGTAATAATAGTGGCTTCGGCCTGGGTGTCGGCCGGTAATAATTGCGCGGTAATATCGCGTTCGGCATCGACTTCGCCCCCCAGGTCTTCACGCAGCGCCTGGGCAACGGCATAGGGGATATCGCTTTCAATTCGTTCAAGAAGCTCGGTGCGGCGACTGTCGGCACTGTAGCGGCGTGTCGGCATAGAAAACTCCGAAATGGACGGTAATATCGTAGGGGGAACATGCTACTCTGTTGCCGTGACAAGTACCACCGCAGCGCAGTGGTTGCACTGCTAATCAGGCATTAATCCGATGTCAGCGGCGCGGATTACCGGGCACAGTAATATCGCCACAGGCCGTAAAACCGATCCAGGCCCGATATTTGATCGGGATTTAAATCTGGCATCTCTGGAACAACCCGGCAAGCCCGATAACGCTATGCTTGGAACAATGGAAAGGGAGAGGAGTCGCTAATGACGCTGTTTACGCTGTTACTGGTTCTGGCGTGGGAACGTTTGTTCAAGCTGGGTGAGCATTGGCAGTTGGACCATCGCCTGGAGGTGGTGTTTCATCGGTTGCACCGCTTTTCGCTGGCGCAGACGTTGCTGATGACCCTGGCCTGGATGGTGGTGGTCGGCGGGATCCTGTGGCTGGCTCAAGGGCTGTTTTTCGGCGTAGTGACGCTGTTGCTGTGGATCGTTATTGATTTGCTGTGTGTGGGTGCAGGCATCAAGCGCAAACACTATCGCGCCTACCTGAAAGCGGCGCGCCAGGGGGATGTTCATGCCAGCGACCAAATGGCGGAGGAGCTGGCATTGATCCACGGTTTGCCGGTGGATTGCAGCGAAGAGCTGCGCCTGCGCGAACTGCAAAATGCGCTGCTGTGGATTAACTTCCGTTATTATCTGGCACCGCTGTTCTGGTTCGTGGTCTGTGGGCCTTACGGGCCGATCGCGCTGGCGGGCTACTCTTTCCTGCGTGCTTACCAGACCTGGCTGGCGCGCCACAATACCCCGCTGGAGCGTTCGCAGTCGGGTATCGATCATCTGTTGAACTGGCTGGACTGGATCCCGGTGCGGCTGGCAGGCGTGGCTTACGCTCTGTTTGGGCATGGTGAGAGAGCGCTGCCGGCGTGGTTTGCTTCGCTGGGCGATCTCCATTCTTCTCAGTATCAGGTGCTGACGCGGCTGGCGCAGTTCTCACTGGCACGCGATCCGCATATGGATCCGGTGCAGACGCCACGGGCTGCGGTAACCCTGGCACGTAAGGTGACCATGATTATCGTGGTGGTGGTGGCACTGCTGACGATTTACGGCACTTTGCTCTGACGGCAAAATTTGAAAATAAAAACGGGCGCTCAGCGCCCGTTTTTATTGGATGGCCGAAACTTACAGCTTGGCGAAGCAGCGGCGTGCGGCATCGACAGTGCGCTGAATGTCTTCCTTGCTGTGGGCAATGGACATAAAGCCGGCCTCGAAGGCCGAAGGCGCCAGATAAACCCCTTCCTCCAACATCAGATGGAAGAAGCGCTTAAAGCGTTCGACATCGCACTGCATCACGTCCTGGTAGCTGGTGACAGCAGGCGCATCGGTAAAGAACAGGCCGAACATGCCGCCAACGTGGTTCACCACCAGCGCGACATTTTCTTCTTTCGCCGCGTGTAGCAGGCCGGTTGCCAGCATATCGGTCAGTTCGGTCAGCGTCTGGTGGACACCGACCTGCGAAACCTCGGTCAGACAGGCAAAGCCGGCCGCCATGGCAATCGGGTTACCGGACAGCGTGCCCGCCTGATAGACCGGGCCAGTGGGGGCCAACGCCGCCATCACTTCACGACGGCCGCCGAACGCGCCAACAGGCATACCACCACCGATGATTTTACCCAGACAGGTGAGGTCAGGTTCCACATCGTAATAGGCCTGTGCCCCGGCCAGTGCCACACGGAAGCCGGTCATGACTTCGTCAATAATCAGCAGCGCGCCATACTTGTCGCACAGTGCGCGCAGGCCAGGCAGGAATTCTGGCAGAGGTGGCACGCAGTTCATGTTGCCCGCGACCGGTTCGACGATGATGCAGGCGATCTCGGAAGGGTACTGTTCAAATGCGGTGCGTACCGAATCGAGATCGTTAAAGGTGCAGGTCAGAGTATGTTTGGCGAAGTCGGCCGGCACGCCCGGTGAGTTTGGCTGGCCCAGGGTCAGCGCGCCGGAGCCGGCTTTTACCAGCAGACAGTCGGCATGACCATGGTAGCAGCCTTCAAACTTGATGATTTTATCGCGGTTGGTATAGCCACGCGCCAGACGAATGGCGCTCATGGTGGCTTCGGTACCCGAGTTTACCATCCGCACCATGTCCATGGTCGGCACCAGTTCGGTGACCAGCTCCGCCATTTTGACTTCCATTTCGGTGGGGGCGCCAAAGCTCAGACCGCGCTGCGCCGCTTCGATGACCGCGTTGCGGATCGCCGGGTGGTTGTGTCCCAGTACCATTGGGCCCCAGGAACCGACGTAGTCGATATAGGCTTTGCCGTCGACGTCGAACAGGTAAGCCCCGTCCGCCCGTTCGATAAACAGCGGCACACCGCCAACGCCGTTGAATGCACGCACCGGAGAGTTAACCCCGCCTGGGATTACCTGTTTTGCCTGGGCATACAGACTTTCGGACTTGCTGTGTAAGCTCATAAATCGGCTCCTGGATTCTGTTTTGAATGATTTGACCGCGCTATTCTAGTGAAGTGTTCGCCGATATGAAACGATCACAGTCAGATACCTATTTTGAGGGGCGGTCAGCCAGCAGGTAAGCTAGAATAATCGGCTGGCCTATTTGTATTACATTTAATTCCATTAATGAATAACCCATTATGACTGAATTACAGCAACAGCCGCCGCTAGCGCGTGCCCCACGCCTGAAACGCAGTGACGCGGTGCGTCAGCTTATGCGCCGTGATAAAACCCCGATAGCGATCCTGTTAATGGCGGCAGTGGTGGGAGCCCTGGCGGGCTTGCTCGGCGTGGCGTTCGATAAAGCGGTGGATTGGGTGCAGCAGCAGCGTTTGTCCGGGCTGGCCCAGGTCGCCGATTATTGGATCCTGGTTTGGCCGCTGGCCTTTATTATTTCCGCCCTGCTGGCGGTGCTGGGGTACTATCTGGTACATCGCTTTGCCCCGGAGGCGGGCGGTTCGGGTATCCCGGAGATCGAGGGGGCGTTGGAAGAGCTGCGTCCGGTGCGCTGGTGGCGCGTGATCCCGGTGAAGTTTATCGGCGGCATGGGCACGCTGGGGGCGGGCATGGTACTGGGCCGCGAAGGGCCGACGGTACAAATGGGCGGCAATGTTGGGCGCATGGTGCTGGATATCTTCCGCATGCGTGGCGCCGAAGCGCGTCATTCGCTATTGGCCACGGGGGCGGCGGCTGGGCTTTCTGCTGCCTTCAACGCACCGCTGGCGGGTATTCTGTTTATCATTGAAGAGATGCGTCCGCAGTTCCGCTATAACCTGATCTCGATTAAAGCGGTGTTTATCGGCGTTATCATGTCGAGCGTGGTATTCCAGCTGTTCAACGGTGAAGGTTCGGTGATTGCAGTGGGTAAGCTCTCCTCGGCACCGATTAACACCCTTTGGCTGTATCTGGTGCTCGGGGCGATCTTTGGTGCGGTGGGCGTCATGTTCAATGCGCTGATTTTCCGCACTCAGGACATGTTCGCTCGTCTGCACGGCGGCAAAATGCGCAAGGTTTTGCTGATGGGCGGCTTGCTTGGCGGCATCTGCGGCATTCTGGGGTTGATCCAGCCAGAAGCGGCAGGCGGGGGCTTTGGACTGATCCCGATCGCCGCGGCAGGTAATTACAGCGTCGGCATGCTGATGTTTATTTTTATCACCCGGGTGATCACCACACTGTTATGCTTCGGCTCCGGCGCACCGGGCGGGATTTTTGCCCCAATGCTGGCATTGGGCACGTTGTTTGGTACTGCCTTTGGCCTGGCCGGTGCCCATCTATTCCCGGCGTACGGCATTGAGGCCGGTACCTTTGCCATTGCCGGGATGGGCGCCCTGTTTGCCGCCACGGTACGTGCGCCCCTGACCGGGATCGTGCTGGTGCTGGAAATGACCGATAACTACCAGCTCATACTGCCAATGATCATTACCTGTCTTGGTGCTACGCTGGTAGCGCAGTTCCTCGGGGGTAAGCCGTTGTATTCCTCAATATTGGCCCGTACCTTACAGCGTCAGGAAGCGTTGCAGACGCGCGAAGCGGCAGATAAAACAGGTAAAGAAAATACAACAAATGCGGTGAATACTTGAACGGAACACTCAGGTATTGGATAATCATTAACATTAATCCGGCCGCCATTGTAGCGACCTGATGCAGAACAATGTTGGGAGTAAAGAGTATGAGTGATGAAACAGCACTGCCCCTGCAATTTACCGAGGCAGCAGCAAGCAAGGTTAAAGTCCTGATTTCTGATGAAGAAAATCCGAATCTGAAGTTGCGGGTTTACATTACCGGTGGCGGTTGCAGCGGATTCCAGTACGGCTTCACTTTTGACGACAAGGTCAACGATGGCGACATGACCATCGAGAAGCAGGGCGTTGCGCTGGTGGTTGACCCAATGAGCCTGCAATATCTGGTGGGCGGTTCGGTCGATTATACCGAAGGGCTGGAAGGCTCACGCTTCGTGGTGACCAACCCGAACGCCAAAACAACCTGCGGCTGCGGATCTTCGTTCAGCGTCTGATCCTGCCTGCAACAGTATAAAACCCGCCAACCTCACCGGTTTGCGGGTTTTTTTATTGCTACCATTCCCATTCTGCTGTCTGACCGCGGGCGGAGGGATTAGCGTTCGAGGATAAAAGCGGGAAGTTTCAGGTGCCAGCGAATGGCCGCCAGGCGGATCGCCAGCGTGATTCCCATGCCGAGCATCATCGCCTGCTGCAGCGGCATACCGAAGGTGGCATAGGCCGTAGCATGCACAATGCCGCCGATGATGCAGGCGGTGGCGTAAATTTCAGTTCGCAGGATCATCGGAATTTCCCGCGCCAGCACATCACGGATAATGCCACCGCCGACCCCGGTGATCACGCCCATGCAAATCGCCACCAGCGGACTGGCGTCGGCGGCAAAGGCTTTATTGACCCCGATACCGACGAACACGGCCAGGCCGACGGCATCGAGCACCGGCAGGATCCACTTGGGCAGACGGCGCGGCTGGCGTACCAGCAGCAGCGTCAGCACGCAGGTGATCATGGCGACTATCAGATCGGTCGGATCTTTCACCCAGAATACCGGCCCGTTGGCCAATGCCATGTCGCGGATGGTGCCGCCACCGACCGCCGTGACCACGCCCAGCACCAGTACGCCAAATGGATCCATCCGCAGCTTGCCCGCCAGCAAGACGCCGGAGATGGCGAAAACCGCAGTGCCGAGAATATCCAGCCAAAACACCAGCATTAACGGATCTCCGCCAGTTGGCTGCACAGTTGCTGCGCCGCCAGCATGATGCGAGGGCCGGCGCGGTTGAACCAGTCGCCATTCACCGCAAGCACCGGCACCTGTAATTGCGGTGCCCAGAAGGCTTTCACGCTGGCGATTTCTTTTTGGTCGCCGGTAATGACGATGGCCTGCGGTTGGCGGGCGAGTACCTGTTCGCGGCTGATTTGCGGCCACGGCATACGGCTGTCGGCAAAGATATTCTCTGCGCCACACAACGACAGCACCTGGCTTTGCAAGGTGGCGCCGGAGCTGGTGAACAGCGGCTGGGTACCGAATTGCAGCAGCACCCGTCGTGGCTGACTGTGTGGATATTTTGCTTTCAGCGCAGCAATTTGCTGACGGATCGCGCCTGCCGCCTGATGCGCTTGCTCAGGATGCGGGCTGTATTGGGCCAAGTCATCCAGCCGCTGGGCGATGTCATCAATGGTGGTGGCATCGGCATAAAAGATCGGGATACCAAAAGCGGCGAGCTGATCCAGCACTCGCTGCGGGTTACCGCCGCGCCAGGCCAGGATCAGATCCGGCTTCAGCGCCAGCACTCGCTCCAGATTGATCCCTTGCCAGGAGGCGACTTGTTCCAGCTTCCTGGCCTCTGGTGGGTAGTCGGAATAAGCACTGACTGCCAGCAGGGTCTCGCCCATGCCGGCAGCATAGGCAAGTTCAGTGGTGTTGGGAGCCAGGCTGATCACCCGTTGGGCGGCGCCGGCAGGCAGCGCCATCCATAAGGCCAGCAGCCACAGCAGGGCTGAAAAGCGTCGTGTCACATCAACCGCGCTTAGCCAGGGTTTGCAGCATGGCGTTGACCATCAGCGTAGATTGCTTGGCAGCCACGGTAAGGAACTCGTCAAAACTCATGTGCGATTCACTGTCGGCCACGTCAGAGATAGCGCGCACGACGACAAACGGCGTAGCGAACAGGTGGCAAACGTGCCCGACGGCCGCCGCTTCCATTTCTACCGCGGCCACGGTTGGGAAGGTGGCGCGGATGCGGGCCAGCGGCTCGGCGCCGTTAATGAAAGCATCGCCGCTGCAGATCAGGCCGCGTACGGCGTTCAGGTTCAGCTGTTTGATGCAGTCTTCCGCCAGCGCAATCAGCGCGTCGTCCGCCACAAACGCCGCCGGGCAGCCGGCCATCTGACCTGGCTCGTACCCAAAGGCGGTCACGTCGGCATCGTGGTAGCGCACTTCTTCGGACACCACGATATCGCCGACCTTCAGCGTGCTGGCCAGGCCACCGGCGGAACCGGTATTGATCACCAGATCCGGCTTGCAGTGTTCCAGCAGCAGGGTGGTGCCCATGGCCGCAGAAACCTTGCCGATGCCAGACTTCAACAGCGCCACGTCAACGCCGCCGATCTGGCCGGTATAGATTTCACAGCCCGCGCGTTGAAGGGTCTGACGGTTTTCGATTTGATCGCGCAGCAGGGTGACTTCCTGCTCCATTGCGCCGATGATGCCTACTTTCATAAATAACACTCACTGATTGGGTGTGGGAATTTCGCCATAGTCTATCATGGCTCTCATAGAGAGATAATCCGTTGCATATGCCGTCGGGAATTGTTATCACGGGGCAGGGTACAACGGCGGAGAAACAGATGTCCGGGATCGACTTTAAGCAGAAAATCAGCTTCCAACGGCCATTCAGCAAGCCAATTGAAGCCGAGGAAGAATACGATATTGTCCGGCAGTTCGAGAGCGATCGCGGGCGCATCGTCAATTCCGCCGCCATTCGCCGTCTGCAGCAAAAAACCCAGGTGTTTCCTCTCGAGCGTAACGCCGCGGTTCGCAGCCGCCTGACACACTCGATGGAGGTGCAGCAGGTCGGACGGCATATCGCCAAAGAGATCCTCAATCGTTTTAAACAGGACGGACGAATCGATGAGCTCGGCCTGACAAAACTACTGGATCCCTTTGAAAGCATTGTTGAAATGGCCTGTCTGATGCACGACATCGGCAACCCGCCCTTTGGTCACTTTGGCGAGTCCGCGATTAACAACTGGTTTTCCCAGCGGCTCGATCCCGCCAGCTGCGGCAGCGAGCCGGCCAGTAACGATCGTTGTCAGGTCAGTGCACTGCGTCTGCACGAAGGCGAGAGCGATCTTAACCGTCTGCGCAGCCGCATCCGTCAGGACCTCAGCCATTTCGAAGGCAATGCTCAGGCGATCCGGCTGGTGTACAGCCTGCTGAAACTTAACCTGACCTATGCGCAGGTGGGCTGTATCCTGAAATATACCCGCCCGGCCTATTGGGCCAGTGACATTCCCGTCAGCCATAACTACCTGATGAAAAAACCGGGCTTTTATCTGGCGGAAGAGGCGTTTGTCGATCGGCTGCGGCGCGAGCTGAATATGGGCGAGTTCGACCGCTTCCCATTGACCTATATAATGGAAGCCGCTGACGATATTTCCTACTGCGTGGCCGATCTGGAAGATGCGGTGGAAAAAAACATTTTCACCGTTGAGCAGCTTTACCAGCATTTAACCCAGGAATGGGGGGCAGTGTCGCCGGGCGATTTGTTTGATAAAACCGTGGCCAGCGCATTTCGCAAGATCGATCGCGGTGGCGCGCGACGCAGCAGCGAAGACCAGTTCTTCATGTATTTACGGGTTTTCACCGTGGCGCGGTTGGTCCCGCATGCGGCGCAGCGGTTTATTGATAACCTGGAGGCGGTTTATCAGGGGAACTTTAATCAGGCGCTGTTGGAGGATTCCAGCCCGGCTTACCAATTGCTGAAAATATTCAAAAATGTCGCGTTCAAACACGTGTTTAATCATCCGGAAGTCGAGCAGCTTGAACTGCAGGGGTACAGGGTGATCAGCGGCCTGCTGGATATTTACAGCCCGCTGTTGGCAATGCCGCTGGCGGATTTTACCCTGTTAGTGCAGGAAGACAGCCATCGTGCTTATCCAATCGAAACGCGTCTGTTTCATAAGCTTTCGACCAAACATCGGCTGGCTTACATAGAAGCGATTGAAGGCCTGCAACACCTGTCGTCCGAGCAGTTGGCGATCCGCGAGTATTATTTCCGTGCGCGTTTGCTGCAGGATTATATCAGCGGTATGACCGATCTTTATGCTTATGACGAATACCGGCGATTAATGGCTGCTGAATAATTCATTCAGCTAATAAATATTATTTTAAGCACTTTACTGGACGTCGCGTTATCTATTTCGAGTTTTGTAAAGACGGACAATATTTGTTTACTATTACCAATAACCTGCGCCGGAACTTAGGGGTATTAATACGTTCTGACTATGCACAAAGACCGTAATATTTTCTGAACGACTTTATAAGAGACACACAGATGAAAAAAACTGCATTAGTTCTGAGCGCATTGGCTTTCAGTATTGGTATGGCGATGGGTCCGATGACGGCCAGCGCCGCAGAAACCGCTTCTTCCAGCACTCAGCAATTGCCAAGCCTGGCACCGATGCTGGAAAAAGTGATGCCTTCCGTGGTGAGCATCAATGTTGAAGGCAGCACAACCGTCAACACGGCGAAGATGCCGCCGCAGTTCCAACAGTTCTTCGGTGAAGACTCACCGTTCTGCCAGGACGGTTCACCGTTCCAGGCATCGCCGATGTGTCAGGGCGGTGGGCAGGGTGCACCTGGCCAGGGGACTCAGCAGAAATTCCAGGCGCTGGGTGCCGGGGTGGTGATTGATGCCGCCAAAGGCTATGTGGTAACCAATAACCACGTGGTGGATAATGCCAACAAAATACAGGTCCAACTGAGCGATGGCCGTAAATTTGACGCCAAGGTGATCGGTAAGGACCCGCGTTCCGATATCGCATTGATTCAGCTGAAAGACTTTAAAAATCTGACGGCAATCAAGATGGCGGACTCTGAACAACTGCGTGTGGGTGATTACACCGTAGCGATCGGCAACCCGTATGGGCTGGGTGAAACCGCCACCTCCGGCATCGTTTCTGCGTTGGGTCGTAGCGGCTTGAATATCGAGAACTACGAGAACTTTATCCAGACCGATGCGGCAATTAACCGCGGTAACTCCGGCGGTGCGTTGGTTAACCTGAATGGCGAACTGATTGGCATTAACACCGCTATTTTGGCACCGGACGGCGGTAACATCGGTATTGGCTTTGCCATCCCGAGCAACATGGTGAAAAACCTGACGGCGCAAATGGTCGAATTCGGTCAGGTGAAACGCGGTGAATTGGGCATTATGGGCGCTGAGCTGAACTCTGAGCTGGCGAAAGCGATGAAAGTGGACGCGCAGCGCGGGGCATTTGTCAGCCAGGTAATGCCGAAATCTTCTGCCGCCAAGGCGGGCATCAAGGCCGGTGACGTGATTGTCACCATGAACGGTAAAGCCATCTCCAGCTTCGCGTCGTTCCGTGCGGAAATCGGTACTTTGCCGGTCGGCAGCAAAATGTCGCTGGGTATTATCCGCGACGGCAAACCGATTACCGTGGACGTCACGCTGGAGCAAAGCTCACAGACTCAGGTTGAATCCGGCAATATCTACACCGGTATCGAAGGCGCCGAACTGAGCAATGGCCAGACGGGCAGCCAGAAAGGCGTGAAGGTGGATAACGTTAAGGCCGGCAGCGCGGCTGCACGTATCGGCCTGAAAAAAGGCGACTTTATCCTGGGGGTTAACCAGCAGCCGATCCAGAATCTGGGCGAACTGCGTAAAATCCTCGACAGCAAGCCGTCGGTACTGGCGCTGAATATTCTGCGTGGCGACACCTCGCTGTATCTGCTGATGCAGTAATAGCTAACCAGTCCCAATCAGAGGCACGCTTCGGCGTGCTTTTTTTATTGCGTATGGCATCAGGCCAGGTGCGCGCGAGCCGCCTGGCTGACCAGTTCAATCTCATCCAACAGCTCCAGCCACTCCGGCTCCAGCTCATCATTACTGACGCCCTGACGCAGTTGCTGTTCAAGGTAGAAACACAGCTGTTTCAGGCGGGGTACGCCGCTGTAGCTGCAACTGCCGTGCAGTTTGTGGATCAAATCGAGAATGCCATCATCCGGCGTGCCGTCCAACATCGCTTGTACCCGTCCGCTGACCTGCGGCAGGAAATCGAGCAGCATCTGTAGCAGGTCATGCGCCAGATCGGGCTTGTTCGCGGCCTGACGCAGCGCCAGCGGCCAGTCGAGCGACAGCAGCGGCTGATTAAGCGGCGCTACCGGCTCCGGTTCGCCACTGTAATAACGCGCCAGTACCCGGGTCAGCATCGCTTCGTCAATCGGCTTGGCCAGATAGTCATCCATACCGGCCTGCAACAAATGTTCGCGCTCGCCACTGACCGCATGGGCGGTGACGGCGACGATCGGCGTCGAATTGTGGTGCGGTAGTTGGCGGATCAGCTCGCTGGTACGAATACCGTCAATATTGGGCATCTGGATATCCATCAGGATCAGATCCAGCACGTTGTCGCGCGCCAGTAGCAGCGCTTCTTCCCCACTTTCACACAGCAGGGTCTTTTCCACCTGTTCGGCCAGCAGAGTGCCAATCAGCTTCAGGTTGGCCGGGTTATCGTCGACCGCCATCACCGTCAACGGCAGGCGTTTATGTTCCGGCAGGGCGGTGAGGCGCAGCGGGGTTTCCATACGCAGCAGCGGGAACAGACGGTTGCTGGTGATCGGCTTGATCAGGCAGCCGGCCGCACCTTGCTGTTTAAGCTGTTCGGCATTGATCTGTGACTGAGAGGGCAGCGCCAGAATTACCCGGTCGGCGATCTTCAATGCCGCCAACAGCTTGCTTTCGTGCTGTGCCATATTCTCGCGGAACGGGATCGGCACTCCCACCAGCAGGAAGTCGTAATTTTTCTTCGGTAACTGGGCCAGTGTTGGCGAATGGGTGATCACCAAATGGGTGACGCTCAGCATATTCAGCGTCGCCTGCGCCGCCATCGGGTTGGCTTCGATATAACCCAGGGTCTTGCCTTGCAGATCCGGCAGGTTTGACGGCAGCGACAGCATGCCCTCATGCAGATCAAGAGTGATATGGAACCAGAAGGTCGAGCCGCGGTTCAACTGGCTGTGGAAGCAGATATCGCCCCCCATTTCCTTCACCAGCTTCTGGGTGATCACCAGCCCCAGGCCGGTACCGCCGTGGCGGCGTGAAATACTGGCATCCGCCTGACGAAACGCCTGGAACAGCTGCGACTGCTGCCGTTCGGAGATGCCAATACCGGTGTCATGGATCTGCACTTCCAGTTCCATCTGGCGATCCTGCTGGCCACGTAGCTCGACGCGGATATCGATGTTGCCGGTCTCGGTAAATTTGATCGCGTTGCCCAGCAGGTTGGTAATGATCTGCTGCAGTCGCAGCGAATCGCCAATCACCTGTTCCGGCACGTCGTTGTGCACATCCAGCGTCAGTTCCAGCCCTTTCTCATGGGCGCTGGGGGCCAGCAGCACTATCACTTCGTCCAGTGTTTCACGCAGCGAGAACGGGATATGCTCCAGCACCAGCTTGCCGGCCTCCAGCTTGGAGAAGTCCAGCACGTCGTTGATGATGGTCAGCAGGTTGTTGGCCGAGCGCTCGATGGTTTGCAGATAATCGGTCTGGGTGACGCTCATCTCGGTTTTCAGCATCTGGCGGGTAAAGCCGATCACGCCGTTGAGCGGGGTCCGCAGCTCGTGTGACATGTTCGCCAGGAATTCGGATTTGATACGCGCCGCTTCCTGAGCGCGTTTTTTTGCCAGGTCCAGCTCAACGTTCTGGATCTCCATCTGCTCCAGCGTTTCGCGCAGGTCGGAGGTGGCCTGATCGATATTCTGCTGCATCTCTTCATGGTAAGCGGTGAGCGACATCGCCATCGAGTTGATGCCGTTTTTCAGCATGTGCAGTTCGCCGAGCATAAAGCCTTCGACCCGACTGTCGAGCTGGCCACGGCGGATGCGGTCAACGGTGTTCACCATATTGCGGATCGGGCCGGTGACGTCACGCATCAGGCGGTAAGCAAACAGAATGGCGATACACATGCACAACAGCAGCAGCAGGGTGGAGACAAACACCTCTTTGTATTGCTGCAACCGGACCGACTGCAGATCCAGCTCGATCGCCACATAGCCCAGGCGGTTATCCTGCAGGGGATCGCTGCTGACGGCTTGGTCCGGATACTGGCTCTCCGCCAGGATCGGAGTGCGCAGGATCAGCGAGTCGCCACGCCGTGTCAGCATCAGATCGGTGGGGATAGGTACCCCTTTCGGCAACTGCAATTGGGTAAAGTTGTGATGATAATTGGAGGTGACAAACAGATTGTTCTGCGCGTCGAACACCGTAATGGATCGCACGATATCCGAATGACGACGGTGCAACAGGCTGACCAATTGCCTGACCGACTCACGGCTGCGGAACGTCATGCCGTACTCGCTGGCCACCGCCAGCGGTTCGATAATACTGGCACCGGCATCAACCAGCTGTTCCTGTAATTCATTGTAGCGGTGCACCACGAAGAAAGTGCTGAGCAACAGACCAATCAACAGCGTTGGGGCCAGAATCAGGATCATCATGCGCGCCCGCAGGCTGTATTTGGTCATGGGATTCCAATGTGGGAAAATTGCCGGACTGGCTCTACTTTAAATGAACCGGCACTCGATCGACAAACTATGGCGCACTTCTTTATTCGGCACCGGGCAGTGAGAGTCTCCAAAAACTGTGCGCTGAAACGCCGTATTATCAGAGCGACGGGCTACGCTTAGACTTTGGTTGGTGTGACTTTATTCAGATAAATAGCTTATTAAATCAGTTAATGGTGGGGCTTGCCCTTGAATGGCAGGCTATTCAACCCAATGTTCGGGTATTGGATCTGTTCTGCGGCCTGGGGCTTTTTACCCTGCCGTTGGCGCGACGCGCCGCTGCGGTGGCAGGCATAGAAGGTGTTGCCACACCGGGAGCGAATGGGCAATATAATGCACATAAGAATAGGCTGAGTCACGCCAGCTTCTTATCGTCTTGCGCGTGTGTGAATGTTGGAACGGTTTTCGCATACGGGGCATATTGAGTCAATGGCGCTGTTGATTAACGGTTTGCGCCAGAGGTCGCTGCAAAGTAGGGAGAGGTTATGGTTGCGGTAAGAAGTGCACATCTGAACACGGCTGGCGAATTTGCTCTCGACGAGTGGATTGCCAGCTTGGGGCTACCTAACCCGCAGTCATGTGAGCGATTAGCCGCAACCTGGCGCTACTGTGAGCAACAGACTCAGAATCACCCTAACGCCTCGCTATTGCTGTGGCGCGGGCTGGAAATGGTTGAAATCCTCTCGACCCTGAGCATGGACAACGACAGCATGCGCGCCGCGCTGCTGTTCCCGCTGGTGGATGCCGGTATTGTGGAGGAAGAAACCCTGACCGAAGCCTTCGGCAAGGGCATCACCTACCTGGTACACGGTGTCCGCGACATGGATGCCATCCGCCAACTGAAAGCCACCCAAAACGATTCGATGGCCTCCGAACAGGTCGACAACGTGCGCCGCATGCTGTTGGCGATGGTGGAAGATTTCCGCTGCGTGGTGATCAAGCTGGCGGAGCGTATCGCTCACCTGCGTGAAGTGAAAGATGCGCCGGAAGACGAACGCGTACTGGCGGCCAAAGAGTGTTCGAATATCTATGCACCGCTGGCCAACCGCCTCGGTATCGGGCAACTGAAATGGGAGCTGGAAGATTTCTGCTTCCGCTACCTGCACCCGGACGAATACAAGCGCATCGCCAAACTGCTGCATGAACGCCGCATCGATCGCGAGCAATTTATTGATGATTTCGTCGCTACACTGCGCGGTGCTATGGGCGACGAGGGCATCAAGGCGGATATTTACGGCCGCCCGAAACATATCTACAGCATCTGGCGCAAGATGCAGAAGAAAGCCCTGGCGTTTGACGAGCTGTTTGACGTGCGCGCGGTGCGCGTGGTGGTCGAGCGCTTGCAGGACTGCTATGCGGCGCTGGGGATTGTGCATACCCACTTCCGCCATCTGCCGGATGAGTTCGACGACTATGTCGCCAACCCGAAACCTAACGGTTACCAGTCGATCCACACCGTGGTGCTGGGGCCGCGCGGTAAAACGCTGGAGATCCAGATCCGTACCCGCCAGATGCACGAAGACGCCGAACTGGGCGTGGCTGCGCACTGGAAATACAAAGAGGGTGCGGTTGCGACAGTGCGTTCCGGCTATGAAGAACGCATCGCCTGGCTACGCAAACTGATCGCCTGGCAGGAAGAGATGGCGGACTCCGGCGAGATGCTCGACGAGGTTCGCAGCCAGGTATTCGACGATCGGGTTTATGTGTTTACCCCGAAAGGCGACGTGGTGGATCTGCCGGCCGGCTCTACGCCGCTCGACTTTGCCTACCATATTCACAGCGACGTCGGCCACCGCTGTATCGGCGCCAAAATTGGCGGCCGCATCGTACCCTTTACCTACCAGTTGCGGATGGGTGATCAGATTGAAATCATCACCCAGAAGCAGCCGAACCCGAGCCGTGACTGGCTGAACCCGAACCTGGGCTACGTCACCACCAGCCGCGGGCGCTCCAAGATCCACAACTGGTTCCGCAAGCAGGATCGTGACAAGAACATCCTGGCCGGTCGCCAAATGCTGGACAGCGAGCTGGAACACCTCGGCATCAGCCTGAAAGAGGCCGAGAAGCTGCTGATCCCGCGTTACAACATGAATTCGCTGGATGAAATCCTGGCGGCGATTGGCGGCGGGGATATTCGCCTGAATCAGATGGTGAACTTCCTGCAGGGCAAGTTCAACAAACCGAGCGCCGAAGAGCAGGATCGCGAAGCACTGCGCCAACTGGTTCAGCACAAGGCGCCGGCGGCAACTCGCAGCAAGGACAACGGCCGGGTGGTGGTGGAAGGGGTAGGCAATCTGATGCACCACATTGCCCGTTGCTGCCAGCCGATCCCGGGCGACGACATTGTCGGCTTTATCACCCAGGGACGCGGTATCTCGATCCACCGGGCTGACTGTGACCAACTGGTGGATCTGCAGTCGCACGCGCCGGAACGTATCGTTGACGCGGTGTGGGGCGAAAGCTACTCCAGCGGTTATTCGCTGGTGGTGCGCGTGATGGCCAACGATCGCAGCGGTCTGCTGCGCGACATCACCACCATTTTGGCCAACGAAAAGGTCAACGTGCTGGGCGTGGCCAGCCGGAGCGACACCAAAAAGCAGTTGGCGACCATCGATATGGACATTGAAATTTATAACCAGCAGGTGCTGGGCCGGGTATTGGCCAAGCTCAACCAACTGCCGGATGTGATAGACGCCAAACGACTGCACGGCAGCTAACCTTACATTTTTATCGGGGCCCATATATTGGGCCCCGCACCTTTCAGAGACTCTGTCATGACCCAATCTTCTCCGCTGCAACGCTTGCTGAACATCATGAAAACGCTGCGCGATCCGCAGGCCGGTTGCCCGTGGGATCGCAAGCAAACCTTCGCCACCATCGCGCCTTACACGCTGGAAGAAACCTACGAGGTGCTGGATGCCATTGAGCGCCAGGACTATGGCGATCTGCGTGATGAACTGGGTGATCTGCTGTTCCAGGTGGTGTTTTATGCCCAAATGGGCCAGGAGCAGGGGCTGTTTGACTTCGACGAGGTGTGCAATGCCATCAGCGACAAGCTGGAGCGCCGTCATCCGCATATCTTTGGTGAAGCCGATGCTGCGGACAGTGAAGTCGTTGCGGCGCGCTGGGAGCAACTGAAGGCCGGTGAACGCGCCGAGAAAGAGCTGCATTCGGCGCTGGATGATATTCCTCAGGCGTTGCCGGCACTGATGAAGGCGCACAAAATTCAGAAACGCTGCGCCTCGGTCGGTTTTGACTGGCACACCCTGGGACCGGTGCTGGACAAAGTGTACGAAGAGATCGACGAAGTGATGCATGAAGCGCGGCAGGCGGTGGTCGACGAGCAGAAGCTGGAAGAGGAAATCGGCGATCTGCTGTTCGCCACGGTGAATTTATCCCGTCATCTTGGTCACAAGGCAGAAAACGCGCTGCAGGCAGCCAATCGCAAGTTTGAGCGCCGTTTCCGTCAGGTGGAAGAGATCGTCAAACAGCGTGGGCTGCAAATGGGTGAAGCCACGCTGGAGCAGATGGAAGAGGCGTGGCAGCAGGTTAAACGTCAGGAAAACTAATCCGCTGCGGTGCTGTCCTATGAATGTCGCAATGTTGATCGGCGACAAGATTTACCCAAGCTGAAACGGTTAAGCTTTGGGGCATGGTTTGCTGAACCGCGACGTCCCGACAGTAAAACGCCAACAAACTGAAATCTAAGGTGTTTTATGGTTGCTAAAGGGCGGTAAATTGAGATTTTCCGTGCTAACTCATTGTTTTAAAAAGACCACCGAGGGTGTGCCGATAAGGTAAACCCGGATGAACTCCTGAGGGTGACAGAGATGATGGACAGTAAAACGATCGTTTGTAGGTCTGAAGAGGTTCGGGTATACTACTTTCCCGTCTTGGTTCTTCCATCGTCTTTAAACCTAAACTCTCAGGTTCAGCATGACAACTAATTATATTTTTGTGACCGGCGGGGTCGTATCCTCTCTGGGTAAAGGCATTGCCGCAGCCTCTCTGGCGGCTATTCTTGAAGCCCGTGGCCTCAACGTTACCATCATGAAACTGGACCCGTACATCAACGTGGATCCGGGCACCATGAGCCCGATTCAGCATGGGGAAGTTTTCGTCACCGAAGACGGCGCAGAAACCGATCTGGATTTGGGTCACTACGAGCGCTACATCCGTACCAAAATGTCGCGCCGCAATAACTTCACCACTGGCCGTATCTACTCCGACGTTCTGCGTAAAGAACGCCGTGGCGACTATCTGGGCGCAACCGTACAGGTTATCCCGCACATCACCAACGCGATCAAAGAGCGTATCCTCGAAGGTGGCGAAGGTCACGACGTGGTATTGGTGGAGATCGGCGGTACCGTGGGCGATATCGAATCGCTTCCGTTCCTGGAAGCCATTCGTCAGATGGCTGTGGAAGTGGGCCGTGAGCACACCCTGTACATGCATCTGACGCTGGTGCCGTACCTGGCCGCTGCCGGTGAAGTGAAAACCAAACCGACTCAGCATTCCGTAAAAGAGCTGCTTTCTATCGGTATTCAGCCTGATGTGCTGATTTGCCGTTCCGATCGCGCCGTTCCTGCTAACGAACGTGCGAAAATCGCACTTTTCTGTAACGTGCCGGAAAAAGCGGTTATCTCCCTAAAAGACGTTGATTCTATTTATAAAATCCCAGGCCTCTTGAAATCTCAGGGCCTTGATGATTATATTTGTAAACGATTCAGCCTCAACGCGCCGGAAGCCAACCTGGCCGAATGGGAGCAGGTGATTTACGAAGAAGCCAATCCGGGCGGCGAAGTGACTATTGGCATGGTCGGCAAATATGTCGAATTGCCGGATGCCTATAAGTCAGTGATTGAAGCCTTGAAACACGGCGGCCTGAAAAATCGTCTGACCGTGAACATCAAGCTGATCGACTCGCAGGATGTGGAAACCCGCGGCGTAGAAGTGCTGAAAGGTCTGGATGCGATCCTGATCCCAGGCGGCTTCGGCTACCGTGGTGTGGAAGGCAAGGTGATGACCGCGCGTTTTGCGCGTGAAAATAACATCCCTTATCTGGGCATCTGTCTGGGTATGCAGGTGGCACTGATGGAGTTCGCCCGCAACGTGGTGGGTATGGAGAACGCCAACTCTACCGAGTTTGTGCCAGACTGTAAGTACCCGGTGGTGGCGTTGATCACCGAATGGCGTGACGAAGACGGCAACGTCGAAGTGCGTACTGAAGAAAGCGATTTGGGTGGCACGATGCGTGTCGGTGGCCAGCAATGCCACCTGACCGACAATAGCCTGGTACGCCAGATGTACGGCGAACCGACCATTGTTGAACGTCATCGTCACCGCTATGAAGTTAACAACATGCTGTTGAAGCAGATCGAAGCCGCCGGGCTGCGTGTTGCCGGCCGTTCTGCAGACAACAAGCTGGTTGAGATTATCGAACTGCCGAATCATCCGTGGTTTGTAGCTTGTCAGTTCCACCCGGAATTTACTTCGACGCCGCGTGATGGTCATCCGTTGTTCGCCGGCTTTGTGAAGGCCGCTGGTGAGTATCAGAAGCGCCAGGTGAAATAAAATATTTGGTAGGCGGCGCGCGGTGAGAACCGCGCGCTGTTTGTCTGGAGTTTTAGTTTAACTTGTACTGAGGAAAACCTAATGTCCAAAATCGTTAAAGTCATCGGTCGTGAAATCATCGACTCCCGCGGTAACCCGACTGTTGAAGCCGAAGTGCATCTGGAAGGCGGTTTCGTAGGTCTGGCTGCTGCGCCGTCAGGTGCTTCTACCGGTTCCCGTGAAGCACTGGAACTGCGTGACGGTGACAAGTCTCGTTTCCTGGGTAAAGGCGTACTGAAAGCCGTTGCTGCAGTAAACGGCCCGATTGCTCAGGCAGTACTGGGTAAAGATGCGAAAGACCAGGCTAACATCGACAAGATCATGATCGACCTGGACGGCACCGAAAACAAATCCCAATTCGGCGCTAACGCCATTCTGGCGGTTTCCCTGGCTGCTGCCAAAGCGGCTGCGGCTTCCAAAGGTATGCCGCTGTATGAGCACATCGCTGAGCTGAACGGCACCCCAGGCAAATTCTCTATGCCACTGCCTATGATGAACATCATCAACGGTGGCGAGCACGCTGACAACAACGTCGATATTCAGGAATTTATGATTCAGCCGGTTGGCGCGAAATCCCTGAAAGAAGCCGTTCGCATCGGTTCTGAAGTATTCCATCACCTGGCGAAAGTGCTGAAGGCCAAAGGCCTGAACACGGCTGTCGGTGACGAAGGCGGCTACGCACCAAACCTGGGTTCCAACGCTGAAGCACTGGCTGTTATCGCTGAAGCGGTAAAAGCAGCAGGCTACGAGCTGGGCAAAGATGTGACCCTGGCTATGGACTGTGCGGCTTCCGAGTTCTACAAAGACGGTAAATACGTACTGGCCGGCGAAGGCAACAAAGCCTTCACTTCCGAAGAGTTCACTCACTTCCTGGAAGACCTGACCAAACAGTACCCAATCGTGTCTATCGAAGACGGTCTGGACGAATCTGACTGGGATGGTTTCGCATACCAGACCAAAGTGCTGGGCGACAAAATCCAGCTGGTGGGCGACGACCTGTTCGTAACCAACACCAAGATCCTGAAAGAAGGCATCGATAAAGGCATCGCTAACTCCATCCTGATCAAATTCAACCAGATCGGTTCTCTGACCGAAACCCTGGCTGCTATCAAGATGGCGAAAGACGCAGGCTACACCGCGGTGATCTCTCACCGTTCAGGTGAAACCGAAGACGCAACTATCGCCGATCTCGCGGTAGGGACTGCGGCTGGCCAGATCAAAACCGGTTCCATGAGCCGTTCTGACCGCGTTGCTAAATACAACCAACTGATCCGTATCGAAGAAGCGCTGGGTTCACGCGCACCGTTCAACGGCCTGAAAGAAGTTAAAGGTCAGTAATAACGGCTTGGTTCGTTGCTAAATAAAAACCCGCTGCGGCGGGTTTTTTTATAGGTGTTACCCAGCGATTTATAATTCCAGTAAGTTATAGTGTGTTATTTATTAGTATATTATTAATTGTTTATTAGGTGTTTTATAACTCTATAATTTAATTATAATAATAAAATTCCTATTTATAAATACCCTTTTTAATTGTTTTATACTTTTTAGTTACTAGACTGCCAGTAAGGCAGAACTCGGATAGCGGTAAATCTGCCTCAATTCGTTCCCCTATCAATTTGCCGACCCGCAGGCCGGCTGGGCGAGGGCTTGATGCGAAACAGGATTGTGATTGTCGGTGGTGGCACTGGCGGGACTATATTGGCTAATTTACTGGCCGCGAAATTACACCGGGAGATAGTGAATAATAAAGTTGAGTTATTAATGATATCGGACTCCCCGTTTCACTATTATAAACCGGCATTTATGTATGTGGCTTTTAACGCCTTCTTCAAGCAGGAATTAACCCGTTCTCAACAAAGCCTGTTACGCCCGGAAATAAAGTTTATTGTCGACAAGGCAGAGCGATTCGATTTATCTCAACGGGTGATCCATTGCCACAGCGGTAAACAGTACCCCTATGATTTTTTGGTGTTTGCCACTGGCTGTGTGCCCTGGCCGGATCGTATCGACGGGCTGGCGCAGGCGGGCGATCACTTCTACCAATATCAGGCTGCCCGACAGCTGGCGCAAAAGCTGGCGACGATTGAAAAAGGCCGAATCTTTATTACCGTCTCCTTCCCCGAAACGCCTAACGTGCCGCATCAGTGCGGTATTGCACCGATAGAAACCACGCTGATGCTCGATGATTACCTGCGTCGACGCGGGGTGCGTAAGGCGGTCGAAATTGTTTATACCTACCCCAGCGTCTCGCAGTTGCTGCGTAACTGTTTGTTTTTGCAACGTCCAACCGCCGAGGCCTTGCCCGGCATCTTCGCGGCGCGTGATATCCGTCATCAGCGTGGGTTTACTCTCAGCCGGGTGGACGCACAGCAGAAAATCGCTTACTCCGCCGAGGGTGAGGAACAGCCGTTCGATATCCTGATGGCTACGCCACCGATCCGCGCGGTTGAGGCGGTGCGCAATACCGGTCTGAGTGAGGGCAACACCGGTGAAGGCTGGCTGCCGACCGACCACCAGACGTTACAGGTTTATGGTCAGCAGGGGGTTTATGTCATCGGTGATACGGTGGATCTGCCGGTCAGCAAGGCCGGTGGCTCTTGCCACAATCAGGCACCGGTGATCGCCGACAATATCGTGGCTGAACTGCGACTGGGCCAGACCGTCAGCCACTACGATGGCAAAGTACAGGCGATCGCTCAAATGGGGCTGCAAGCCGGTATGCCGCTGGTCTATGACTATCGCCACGATGTGCTGCCGACACCGTCAACCAAAGTGGGCAGCATGCTGCGCAACGGCTTTAATCGCGGGCTCTATTGGGCAACGGTACGCGGGCTGATCTAACGGAGGGCCTATGAACGCATCTGAACAACAATCCCTGGCACCCTTGCTGGACAAGTTACAGCCACTGCTGGCCGGTGGGCGGCTCGATAACGTGGTCGATCTGCTGTCGCTGCTGTCGGATCTGGTGGATATCGCCGATAACGCGCTGGTGGAGAAATTGTCCGGCGTGTTTGAAGGCCTGGTGGCTGCGGGGTGGGAAGGGGGAATGGCATTAAAGATGGCGCATACCGAGCTGCAGTCGGATCCCTCACCCGCTAATTTTCGCTCGCTGTATGCCTTGTTGCGTCAGCCAGATACCTTGCTGGGCCTGATGCTGGTGCTACGTACCCTGCAAATCATCGGCCAGCGGGTGCGCAGCGGAGCACTGCCCCCAGAGGTTTAATCGGAATCATTGGAATTGCTTTCACTTACTCAGGAAAGGAGTTGTTATGTCTGCCATCCTCAGGCACGGCTTTGCCACGCGTGCGATCCACCACGGCTACGATCCCCAGCAATATCTGGGGGCGCTCTGCCCACCGGTGTTTATGAGTTCGACCTTTACCTTCCCGACGGCCGAATACGGCGGTGCCTGTTTTGCCGGCACTGAGCCAGGTTATTTTTATTCACGCATTGCCAACCCAACGGTCAACCTGCTGGAACAGCGAATTGCCGATCTGGAAGGTGGGGAGGCGGCGGTGGCTTTTGCCTCCGGCATGGGCGCGATTACCGCCTGCTGCTGGACGCTGCTCAGCCCGGGGGATGAGCTGATCGTCGATGAAACCATTTATGGCTGCACTTTCAGCTACTTCCATCATGGGCTGGCACGTTACGGTGTAAAAGTCACCCACGTTGACCTGACCCGGCCAGAGCGGTTGGCGGCGGCGATAGGGCCGCGTACCCGGCTGGTGTATTGCGAAACGCCGGCTAACCCGAATATGCGGCTGGTCGATATTGCTGCGGTCGCCGAGATTGCTCACCGTCAGGGGGCGTTGTTGCTGGTGGATAACACCTATTGCACGCCGTATCTGCAACGGCCGCTGGAGTTGGGGGCGGACATTGTGGTGCATTCCGCCACCAAATACATCGGGGGGCACGGTGACTTACTGGCCGGTCTGGCGGTGACACGTCAGGATCTGGCGCAGGACATCCGTTTGGTCGGGTTGAAAGACATGAACGGTGCGGTGCTGTCGGCACAGGATGCCGCGCTGTTGCTGCGTGGGCTGAAAACCTTGCCGCTGCGTATGGAGCGCCACTGCGATAACGCTCAGCGCCTGGCGGAAATGCTGGCGCAGCATTCGGCGGTGGAACGGGTTTATTATCCCGGTCTGGAGGATTTCCCGCAGTATGCATTGGCGCAGCGGCAAATGGCGCGGCCAGGCGGCATGCTGGCATTTGAACTGAAAGGCGGTATGGCCGCGGGGATCCGCTTCCTCAATGGGCTGGGTCTCATCTTGCGCGCGGTCAGCCTGGGGGATTGTGAATCTCTGGCCCAACACCCGGCCAGCATGACGCACTCGGCCTACAGCGCCGAGGAGCGGCAGCGTCACCATATCAGCGACGGTTTGGTGCGGCTGTCTGCCGGGCTGGAAGATCTGAGCGATCTGCAGGCGGATATCCGTCAGGCTCTGGCTCTGCGCTAACCTGGGTGCCCCCGCCCGGCGGGCAGGGACGGGGGTTACAGTAATGCCGGGGCAATCTCCGCCAGCGCCTGCTCATCCTGCAACAGCGCGGCGCTGCTGGCGATGTCCGGTGCCAGCAGGCTCATGAGGTTAATACTGGGGGGACGACGTGACGGGTGAACCCCTGCCTTTTTTACGTACCCACAACCAGTAAGCCAGGGTAAGGAAGGCCACCCACACCAGCCCAACGTACAGGGCGATGCGGCTGTCTTCGAAGTAACCGAGCAGGCCAATAACGAACAGCATAAATATCGTTGCCAACGCTGGAGCAACCGGCCACCACGGCACCGGGAAACTCAGTTTGCTGACCTCTTGCGGCGTCAGCGTGCGGCGCATGGCGATCTGCGACAGCAAGATCATCAGCCACACCCAGACGGTGGCGAAGGTGGCAATCGAGGCGATGATCATAAACACCTGTTTTGGCATCAGGTAGTTGAGCACCACGCCCAGCAGCAGGGCCACCGACATCACCAGCACCGTCATCCAGGGCACGCCGTTGTTGGTTAACCGGGTAAAGCTTTTTGGTGCCTGGCCATCCTGCGCCATGCCGTACATCATGCGGCCCGCACCGAAAATATCGCTGTTGATGGCAGAAATCGCGGCGGTGATCACCACCACGTTCAACACGTTGGCGGCGGAGCTGATCCCCAGATTGCTGAAGATCTCAACAAATGGGCTGCCGTTCTGACCGATGCTGTTCCACGGATAGATAGCCATCAGTACCAGCAGCGTCAGCACATAGAACAGCAGGATACGAATCGGAACCGCATTGATCGCCTTCGGCAGAACCTTCGCGGGGTCTTTTGCCTCGCTGGCGGTGATACCGATGATCTCAATGCCGCCAAAGGCGAACATCACGACCGCCAATGAAGCGACCACGCCGCTGAAGCCGTTAGGCATAAAACCGCCGTGTTCCCACAGGTTACTGATACCGGTGGCGTGCTGAGTCTGGCCGAAACCAAACAGCATCACTGCCGCACCGCCGATGATCATCGCCACAATGGCCGCAACCTTGATCAGCGACAGCCAGAACTCCATTTCACCGAACACTTTCACGCTGCACAGATTGAGCGCGCCGATAAACATAATAATGCTGAGTACCCACACCCATTGGGCGACGTCCGGGAACCACAGCCCCATATAGATGCCGAAGGCGGTCACGTCCGCCAGGGCGACAATCACCATTTCGAAGGTATAGGTCCAGCCGGTGAGGAAACCGGCCAGCGGGCCGAGATAGTGACTGGCGTAGTGGCCGAACGAACCGGAAACCGGCTGGTGTACCGCCATTTCACCCAGCGCGCGCATCACCATAAACACCGCCGCGCCGCCCACCATATAGGCCAGCAGCACCGCAGGACCGGCCAGTTGTATCGCCCCGGCGGAGCCATAAAACAGGCCGGTGCCGATAGCGGAGCCGAGCGCCATAAAGCGAATATGTCGCGCGTTTAATCCGCGTCTGAGTTGTGTTGTTTCGTTATGCATGTTGCTTCCCGTCGAGTTTTTACGGCAGAACAGGCACGCGCTATCCGCACCGGGCGGAACGCGCCCGGTGCGGATAGAACAAACTGCGTGGTAGGGTTTATTTATGCCTGGCTAGGCAGCAGTGCTGCAGGCATCAACGAGGTCAGATGACCGGCCGCCAACAGCAGGCTGGCGGCTTCAATGTCGGGGGCGAAGAAACGATCCTTGTCGTAGTAACTGACTTGCTCGCGTAGCACCCGACGGGCCTGTTCCAGACTTTCGGTGGTTTTCAGCCCTTTACGCAAATCCAGTCCCTGACAGGCAGCCAGCCATTCAACGGCCAGAATGCCGCGCACGTTATCGGCCATCTCCCACAGGCGGCGACCGGCGGCCGGTGCCATGGAAACATGGTCTTCCTGGTTGGCGGAGGTTGGGATGCTGTCGACGCTGGCCGGGTGCGCCAGTGCCTTGTTTTCGCTGGTCAACGCCGCGGCGGTAACCTGAGCAATCATAAAGCCGGAGTTCACCCCGCCGTTGTCCACCAGGAACGGTGGCAGTTGCGACATGTGCTTATCCATCATCAGCGAGATGCGACGTTCGGACAACGAACCGATTTCGGCAAACGCCAGCGCCAGATTGTCGGCAGCCATCGCGACCGGCTCGGCGTGGAAGTTACCGCCGGACAGCACGTCACCCTGTTCCGCGAACACCAGTGGGTTGTCGGAGACGGCGTTGGCTTCGATTTCCAGTACTTCGGCGGCCTGGCGGATTTGGGTCAGGCAGGCGCCCATCACCTGCGGTTGGCAGCGCAGGGAGTACGGATCCTGCACCTTGTCGCAGTTGCGGTGTGAATCGGACACTTCGCTGCGTTCACCCAGCAGGTGGCGGTAAGCGGCGGCGGCGTCAATCTGGCCGCGCTGGCCACGCACGGCATGAATACGCTCGTCGAACGGGCTGCGTGAGCCCAGAGCGGCTTCCACCGTCATGCTACCGGTGACCGTTGCTGCGGCGTACAGATCTTCTACATCAAACAGGCCACGCAGGGCGAAGGCGGCGGAAACCTGGGTGCCGTTCAGCAGCGCCAGGCCTTCTTTGGCCGCCAGCGTCAGCGGTTTCAGGCCCGCTTTGGCCAGTGCTTCGGTGGCGGGCAGCCATTCGCCCTGATAACGGGCCTTGCCTTCACCCAGCAGCACCAGACTCATGTGTGCCAGCGGTGCCAGGTCGCCGGAGGCGCCAACGGAGCCTTTCAGCGGGATATGCGGGTAAACTTCGGCGTTGACCAGCGCCATCAGCGCCTGGATCACTTCCAGACGGATGCCGGAGAAACCGCGCGACAGGCTGTTGATCTTTAACACCATAATCAGACGCACCAGGCTATCGTCGGTTGGCGCACCGACACCGGCAGCGTGGGACAGCACGATCGAACGCTGCAGATTTTCCAGATCTTCGCGGGCGATGCGGGTGGATGCCAACAGGCCGAAACCGGTGTTGATACCGTAAGTGGTGCGGTCTTCTTCAACGATACGCTCTACCAGGGCGACGCTCTGCTGGATGTCGGCGTAGGCATTGTCGTCCAGTGTCAGAGTGACCGGGTGTAGGTAAACTTCACGCAGTTGCGCCAGCGTCAGGTGGCCAGGGCGGATAGTCAGCGCTTTCATGCTTTATCTCCTTGAGTCGCAGCCACCATCGGCAGGTTCAACCCTTGCTCGCGGGCGCATTCAATGGCGATGTCGTAACCGGCATCGGCATGACGCATCACGCCGGTGGCCGGGTCATTATGCAATACGCGGGCGATGCGTTCTGCGGCTTCATCGGTGCCGTCACAAACGATAACCATCCCGGAATGCTGGGAGAAGCCCATGCCGACGCCACCACCGTGGTGCAGAGAAACCCAGGTCGCGCCACTGGCGGTATTGAGCAGGGCATTAAGCAGTGGCCAGTCGGAGACAGCGTCTGAACCGTCTTTCATCGATTCGGTTTCACGGTTCGGGCTGGCAACGGAGCCGGAGTCCAGATGGTCACGGCCGATCACGATTGGTGCGGACAGTTCGCCGCTGCGGACCATTTCGTTGAACGCCAGACCCAGCTTGGCGCGCTGGCCCAGACCGACCCAGCAGATACGTGCCGGCAGGCCCTGGAAGCTGATGCGCTCGCGCGCCATATCCAGCCAGCGGTGCAGATGCTCGTCATCCGGGATCAGCTCTTTAACCATGGCATCGGTTTTGTAGATGTCTTGCGGATCGCCGGACAGTGCAGCCCAGCGGAACGGACCAACACCGCGACAGAACAGCGGGCGGATGTAAGCCGGTACGAAGCCCGGGAAATCAAAGGCGTTGCTGACGCCCATTTCTTTCGCCATCTGACGAATGTTGTTGCCGTAGTCGAAGGTCGGTACGCCCATTTTCTGGAACGCCAGCATGGCTTCGACGTGTTCGGCCATCGACTGCTTGGCGGCGATCACCACCTGAGCCGGTTCGCTCAGCGCACGCTGACGGTATTCTTCCCAGCTCCAGCCTTTAGGCAGGTAGCCGTTCAGCGGATCGTGGGCGCTGGTCTGGTCGGTGACCATGTCCGGACGCACGCCGCGGCGTACCAGTTCCGGCAGAACATCTGCTGCGTTACCGCACAGGGCGATGGAGATGGCTTTGCCTTCGGCGGTGTATTTCTTGATGCGGGCCAGTGCGTCGTCCAGATCCACCGCTTGTTCATCGACATAGCGGGTTTTCAGACGGAAATCGATGCGGCTCTGCTGGCATTCGATGTTCAGCGAGCAAGCGCCTGCCAATGTCGCGGCCAGCGGCTGTGCGCCACCCATGCCACCCAGACCGGCGGTCAGCACCCAGCGGCCCTGCAGGCTGCCGTCATAATGCTGGCGACCCGCTTCCACGAAGGTCTCGTAGGTGCCCTGGACGATGCCCTGGCTGCCAATGTAGATCCAGCTGCCGGCGGTCATCTGGCCGTACATGGCCAGGCCTTTGGCGTCCAGTTCGTTAAAGTGTTCCCAGGTTGCCCAGTGAGGCACCAGGTTGGAGTTGGCAATCAGTACACGTGGCGCGTTGCTGTGGGTTTTGAATACCCCAACCGGTTTGCCGGACTGCACCAACAGCGTTTCGTCGTCTTCCAGGGTTTTCAGGGTGGCGACAATTTTGTCGTAGCAATCCCAGTCACGTGCAGCGCGGCCGATACCGCCGTACACCACCAGCTCGTGCGGGTTCTCCGCCACTTCAGGATCGAGGTTGTTCATCAGCATGCGCAACGGCGCTTCGGTCAGCCAGCTTTTTGCATTTAATTTTGTGCCGCGTGGCGCGCGTACTTCGACATTGCGAACTTTGTTATTTGCAGTCACAGCATTTTCCTCAAACAGTATTGGAGCAGATCCCATAACGCGGTGGGGTGAATCACCACGCCATAACAATGCGTAGGGTTTATTAACATATACTTGTATGTACAAGCATATGCAACACCGACCAGTGGATGCCAAAAATGGCATAAGAGAAAGTTATTGTTGTTGTTAATCAGGTTGATACGGATTTATTGGGCGTTGTACTCATTAGTCTGACAGGGGAGAACAGTGAGCTATTCAACAAAAATGAATTAAAAATGGGTCAATTTTGAGCGTCCAGTCACAATAATTTTACATACCTATTACAAGTTAGGCGCTGTGATAAAAAAGTCCTATCGCTGGAAGCAAAACGCCCGCCAGAGGGCGCAATGCCGATCAGTTAAGG